>NZ_JAHZQQ010000027.1 GCF_019930045.1 Streptococcus australis
CCTTTATGCTGTTTTTCGCAATTCTAGTATATCAGATGAACGTGTCTTTTGTGTTGCACTTCATTTTACAACAGGGCGACTATATAATTTTCTAAATTTGATTTCAAAAAATCACTTCCCTTTTATCTTTTATCAATCTCCTCCATGGCATGACTGATGAAGTCATCATAAGAATTTCACTTGCTGCTCTTTCACGGTGGCAGCCTGAACGGTCAGAAGTATCATTGTATATCATTTGTATCGTGGCATATAAAGTATCGCTCTATTTTATTGATGGTTTAAAAATCGCTCTTATCATGGCGAGCCATTCAAATCTGCTCCACAAATGAGGAAAGTACCATTTTGGACTATTCAATTGTCAATGTGCTTTCTTAACCTACTACTTTTTGGAGTAATGGTCTTCTTTATTATCCACTCGACCTACAAGGTAGTCTAAACTTACCTTATAAAAATCTGCAAGTTTGATAAGGTCATTTATAGAGATTAACCTGCTACCAGCTTCCATTTTAGAATAAGCTGATCTTGTACAATTCAAAACGATTTTCGCAATATATTCTTGTGTCAAATCATCATCTTCACGTAAATCTCTAATCCTTTTCAACATCAAATGTCTCCTAAAATAAGTATAATATAGTTATTTTTTTATTTTTAAATATGTGACAAATTGGCACATGAAACTATTCTATATATACTTTTTAGGAAACTGTTTACTCTAAATGTATCTCATTTTCCTTAATAGATTTCATATTTTGTTTTTTCTTATATTTCTTTATTGTTTTATTAAACATTTCAAATAAATTTATTGCTTCTCTATGTTGTTCCTTCAGTGTTTCAATCTTTCCTTTATATATGTATAAATCCTTCTCTATTGTATCTACTAAACTTTTACCTTGAATATTATTTTCTAAATTGCTAGAACTATTTGTCGAATCATTCAACAATGTTTCTTCTAAATTACTCAAATCATCAATTTTATTTTGTACGTGGTCAATCATATTCTCTAGGTATGATATTTGTGCAATGAAATCCTTGGTTATATCCTCAAAAGCATTCTGACTATTTTCTGCAGACATAAGAAAATCTAATTGTTCTATTTTTTCTTTAATTTTACTAAGAGGTATTCTTCTATACATATACTGCGGTTCATACTGAAGATTAAATTGTCTAATCAAAATTTTACCTTTCATAAAGCGATTTTTTTCTGCTGAATCTTTATGATATACATAGTAAGAACTAGTTTCTCTGAGAAATACTTTAACTTTTTCTTCTTCCATATTGATTTGAATATTTGGTACAAAAATAAGTCCTTCTTGTCGGATACCAAACTGTACCTTAATGTAAATTCCATCGTCTACTACTTCTTCTATTTGATTAAGATTTAACTCTACTTCAAACTCATGAACAGCATCCCTCTTTCTCTTGAAATCTTGATAGGATTCCCATACCATATCTTCTGTCGGCAACTTTTTTTCTTTAATTAGCTTTTCTTCATTGTAAAGTTCAACTAAATTTTTATTATCTAATCCGAAAGTATCATTTTTGTTATTAAAATAGTCTTTAAAATAACAAACACTGTACTGATTCGTTTTTCCCAATTCCTGTTCTGAAAGCTTAATCCCATTAAATTTAAATAGAACATGTTTTTCTTTCGGAATTATTTTTAAACCAAACAATTCTGCTTGTTGAATCAATTCATTCATATTCTTCATTTTTGGAAGTAGAAATTCTAAGATATTTATGATTTCCCTTTGAACAAACTTTTTCTTAAAATATGTTTCATCATAAGGTTGTTTTCTATTCAATTTATTATCACGCACCACCTGTTTCATAGTTGAATCCGTCAAAAAAAAGGTGGCATGCTTGTGTCTAAAATCAATTTTTAAATTTAAAGCTCTAGCTTTTTGCTTAAGATCTTCAAAATTTTTCGAGTTCTCGATTAGAAAATATACCCGTTGTTTTATTTCATATTTGTAATTTGTTTTGCGATAAACTTCATACTGACGATGCGAATAACGATTTTCTATAATTTTTGCCCCTGCAATTTTTGAAAGACGATCAGAAACCATTCGTAGATTATGTTCTGCCTTATAATTCCACATAAATTTTTTATCAGAATTCTGATCAATTGAATTTAGGATGATGTGATTGTGTATATGATCTTTATCGACATGAGTTGCTACGATAAAACGAAATCTACCTCCTGTCAACTCTTTAACTGTCTCATAACCAATCCGATTGATTTGTTCGGGAGTAAGATGGTCATCTGGAGAAAAAGACTGAATGATATGATGAGAATGAATTTTTCGTTGATTTACTTCTTGCCTATCATGACGAAATTCATAAAGACCATCATTACTTAAAAAATTATCATTGTACATCTTCACTAGTTCTTTATAACTAGGAAAATCTAAATAATTTCTCATACCAAAATCTGAAACTAGTGCTAGATTTTTTGTTTTACTTGGATTCAAAATATATTTGATTAGTTTACTACGATAATTTTTTCCATGAATCGCAAAGTGTTTAGTGATGACCATAAAATTTCCTCAATTTTTCAGATTGAATAAGAAAATATTTCTCCACTTCTACTATTAACTCTTCTATACCTTTTCTCAATTCATTTAACTCAACTTCCGTTATTAAATTCGAATAATTTATGCTTCTGGCTATTTGATTAATATTGTTTCCGATTCGTTTTAATTCAAAAATCAAATCTTGATAACCAGTTGTATCAATGGTGATGAAATTCATGCCAGGGTCAAGTAGGGTTCGTCGAGCATATTCTGAAAAAGATTGACAACCGCTTTGGTCGATACAATGTTTCAACTGACTCAATTCGCTATCAGACAGAAACACTTTCTTGAGATTGGTTCGGTAACGATGTTCCATGTACTCACCTCATGTATTTATTACGGAAGTCTTGGCTGAGGGGAATGGAGTTTCCAACTTCTTTAATCAACTCCTGTACGCAGGTTAAGAGAATAGATACATGATCTTGGGTAACTTGATGTTCGGACTGTGCCAATATTAAAACATCATGAACGTCACGACTGATTTGTTCTAGTTTTTGGGATTGCCAGAGGGCAAACCACTTTTCAGCAGTCATTTCAAACTCTTCCTCCAGCAATTTATTTCGAGCAAAGGGCGAAAAATGTTCAAACCCCTTATTTTTCATTATCACTTCAATCATTTCCAATTCATTTGCGGTTAAATTAACCTCTTTGCGAATGTCTCTGTATTGTTCTGACATACTATTTCCTCACTTTCATCAATGGTTGGACAATCCCCGACCCCGTATTAACCACGGGAAACTTGCAAAGACAAAATCTGTCATCTTGTAAGGCTTTGCGAGCTCAGATATTGTGTCCACAATATCCCAAACATCATATCGCCTGCCATTTCAAACCTCACGGTTCAAAAAACAAACGATATGACAATGTGGTGGCTCCGCCCCCAAACCCCCAAGATAAATCTAAATTAAAAAAAGTATAACAAATACTTTTTGATAAAATTATCACAGAAAAAAGAGCCCTGTCGGACTCTTACAAATTAAAACAATGTCTCTGATATTCATACTGTCTAATACCACTACTGTCTTTGTTCATCTTGATAGAAAAAACAAAGTAATGATCACGACCGTCTAAAGATTTACTTTTGTTAAGTTTAAAATAATGTTTTTGAGACATAGCCATTGTGCGTAAAATATCATCTGTGATAAATGTTAATGGTATATCTAAAGCTGAATACTTGTAAAAATCTGACTCAAACTGTAAATAAGAATCTGAAAAATAATCTAGCTGTAATTTATCATCATATAATTCTTTACGATTCATGTAATCCCTCCCCTTCTATCTGTATATCGAGTATATCTTCCCATTTTAATCGAAGAAAACCAGTGTCTGATTTTATAGATATAAACTCTTTTCCAATCTCTTTAACAATACCTGATACTACTTTTCTTTGATTAGAAAACTTAAAAACAAAAGTTGCAGGGAATACATTCGTATAAAGTTGACGAACAAATAGAACTTTCTCTTCCAATGATAGGGAAATGGAGATATCTTCTTTATTTTTTTCTGCCCAAAGAGAACTGGAATGTTCTGACAAAAAGAAGCCCATCCACTTAGCCATGCCACGATCCTGATATACTCGGGCAGACTCAAAAGGTAAATAAGAACGATTCATCATTTTAGTCCATCTAATCCTCCAGCTGAATGACCACCAATGAGTTTGCTTCTAGCAATTGTTCTAGAAGCTTGATCTAGGGCATTACCTTTCAATAGTGAAGTGAACCCAAATTCTGTTCGAATAGCATCGATTGCGGACTGGAGCCTTTCTTCTTTTTCTATTTTCTCAATATCATCAAATAATGAAATCAATCCAAAGGATTCATCCACTAAACCAGAATAGTTAACCGCAACATTCCTGATAGCTCCTGAAGTATATTTAGTGTGAAATAACTTTAAAACGTAGTTTGTCAGTAGTGCTGTTTGATTAGTTGGTTCAATTTTCATTTGAGTATTGATAGAACGCTTTTGTTCCACTTTAGAGTAGCCTAGATGTATAGAAACTACTGTTGCTTTTTTACCAGATCTTCTCAATCTAACTGCAACTTGTTCTGCCATCTCACGAAGTATGATCTCAATATCTCTTTGTTTAATATAATCTTTTGGTAAAACTTGAGAGTTCCCTATCCCTTTTGACTTTGGCTTATAAGGTTTATGAACATTACTTTCATCAATCCCATTGGCATGGAACCATAACTCTAGACCCATGATACCAAGCTCTTTTTTAATCAAGTCAGGATTAGCCTGAGCCAATTCTTTAATCGAAAAGATACCTAAATTATGTAATCTTTTCTCCATGCGATTTCCAATTCCCCAGAAATCTGTCATTTTAGGAATAGTCCATACTTTCTTTTCGACATCCTCATAGGACCAATTGGCTCTCATTGTCGGATTCTTTTTAGCTTCATTATCAAGTGCCAACTTAGCTAATAAGGGATTGGCATTAGACATGCCTACAGTTGAATAGATTCCAGTTTTTCTCCAAATCTTTTTTTGAATAGCAGCAGAAATAATATCTAATTTATCTTTCCTACTAATACTTTTATCTGGTACAAAATAATTTAATGAACTTGTTAAATCAATAAATCCTTCATCAATTGAGTAGGGATAGATATCGTCTGATGCCGCAAAATCTTGAAAGATTTTTTGAATATCCATATTGACAGCAATATAAGTATCCATTCTCGGAGGAACAATCACAGTTGATTTTGCCCATTCCTCTATATAACGAACATAATCTATCGTTGTCGGTAAACCTTGCTTTCTAGCATTATAATAAGAGAATTTGCGAGTCTTTACATCAAAAGGTAAATCATAGGAACGTCCAACGTTCGACTTTCCAAAGACCTTTTTAAACATAGGAGAGGAAGCAAGAATTAAACCAGCAGAATTATCTGCACGACTCATAACACAAAGCGAAGTCTTAAGTGGGTGTAATCCTCTATCTACACATTCTACACTTGCGTAAAAAGATTTCATATCAATAAAGGCAATGTCACTTTGAGGTTCGAGACTATAATCAAACCAACTCATACTTAGTCCTCTAAAGGCATAAAGTTCCCAACTATTTTCCCTATAATGCGAGGATTCTCATCATAAGGCGCAAACTTATCTGAATAGTTCCGATTGAGTGAAACTAAACGAAGCCCATTTTCTTCACGATACACTTTCTTAATGTAGGTTTGACCATCCCAATCTATGGCATAGATAGCCCCGTCATAATCAAATCCCGTTTGCTTAATAAGGGCTACAGAACCATTTTCATATGTCGGTTCCATTGAATTTCCAAACACCCATGATGCAAAGTCATAATCAAATTGATAATTAAAATAAACTGTATCGTAATTACCATCATCAAAATAAGCTGTTCCTGTACCAGCTGATAATTTTTCGTAAACTTTATAAGCAAAACGCTCAGGAATTTCTACAACCTTCGCATTCTGTTTGTTCAACAATTCTGTAGCATAATGAAGTGTTGCTTTTTGATTCTTTTTAGTTAGCTTGAGATAGGTTTCTACTATTTCAAACTCTGATTCAAAATATCGTGGGTCTACATTAAAAATCTCACTCAATTTGCTTAGATTATTTTGATTCGGTTTTGTTTTACCTGATTCCCAATTAAAGTACGAAGCTCTACTAATTCCTAAACTAGAAGCAAGTTGAGATTGAGATAAGCCTTGACTCTCTCTTTTTTCTTTTAATTTAGTAGGTGAAAACATCTCTTCTCCTTTGTAAGTTTATTAACTAACAAAAGAATACCATAGCTTCTTGAAAAAATCAAGAGTTTAATAACACCCAGGATTTAAAATAATCATAAACTACAAGAAATCATCACTGAAGAATGCTAAAACTTTTGAAAAAATTTGAAAAAGAAAATAGAGAATATAAAAAAGATCGTTATTTTTTAATTGACGATCCAATAGACTTTATTTTAAAATTCTAACTCTAACAACCATTTCGATTAGTTAAATCTTTCAATCTTTCTTCTCCTGATTTAAGCATATCCCTCTCTACTTGATTCCATTCTCCAAATAGTAAATCATGAAGAACGGTTGCTGCTGAAGTTGTATTTTCTCTCGAATCATATACACAACTTCTATCTCGTTGGTAAATTTGAATTCTTTCAAAGATAGCTAGTTCTTCCAATTGTCGTGTATTATCAACTAGATGATTTACAATGAAATCATGATGTTCTTTTGGAGTTGCGCGTGCTTGATTTGGATTGATAGCGTACAGTTCTTCGTATCGGATAAGGGTGCTCAGATAGGACAGCTTAGGCTTTGTCGCAATCAAGGCTAATTGTACTTCATATCCCCTACTTTTCAAGAGTTGTGCTGTTTTCTTTGGAACATCAATAGTACGTAAAGTTCCCTCAATCAAAAGATTGTATCCCAAATGACTCAATTCTCTTACTAAAGACTCTACCATTTTTCCTGCAAAATCTTTGGTGTATTCTACACTGTCTTTGCCATATCCTTGCTGCAGTTCTAAATAGTGTGGATGTTGAGAGCGAAAACTATCGCCATCTATGATAACAATATTTCCTTGAAATTCTTTCTGTTTAATACGATGAATTGTAGTCTTACCAGCACCACTTTGCCCTCCAAGCAAAATCGCTATAGGTTGCTTACTGGACTTTTTTCCTCTTGTCAGAGAACGAAGATTCCGTGCTAGAGCATGTTTGAATTCACTATCAGTATAATCTTGGATTTCCATTAGGCTACCATCCGTTTTTCAGATATCTCTAACATACGTTCAATTCCATCCAAATAGCCGCTATACCTCTCTATTTCATCAAAATTATCTACTAAATAGATATTCGTATGAATCAAGTCAGATAGATCATCACTCATTAAAATCCAAGGATTAGATTCATCATCAATGCTAATTCTCTGACTATCTTGATAACGATAGAGTCGTGATAATAGATTAGCTCCTCTTTCTTTCACAATTTCAATTTTTAAAGTCAATTCATAATCTTCAACAGGATTGAGCATTTTATCTTCTCCTACAATATCGACATAAGATACATTAAACTTCTGACAAATGATGTCTATTAGTTCCGTAGAGACTGAACTCGTTCCATTTTCATACCGGCTCAAGCTATTTCGAGAAATTCCTACAATTCGGGCAAAGTCGTCTTGTGTTAAGTCATGTGTTTTACGTAAGGATTTTATGTTCTTTCCAATCATGGTAAACTCCTTTATTTTTATAATTCAATTATAGCATAAAAAAGTATAACGCACCAATTTTGGTGCATTATTGACTATTTTTCCTAAATCTCTCTAAATTCTTCTCCAGTTGTTCCTTATGAAGTTGATTCTTTGCTTCCTTTAATGTGTCGTCCAAAGTTTCTTCCCTATAAGTTGCTTCTGTTTTTAGTTGTTCTGATCCTTGATCTGGAGTGAAAATGATATCTAACAATCGGTCTATTTTTTCAAGATCTTGGACAGACATATCAGATAGTCTATGAATTAGCTTCTTAAATACATCACCATTGTCGTGGTTTTTCTTAAAAAATGTTGTAAACATCTATAACCTCTCAAAAAAAGCAGCCTCTTAAGACTGCTTAGTGTAATTCGGAAATCGCATCATAAATGGACTGCAATTTCTTATTGTCTTTATTCTTTGTGTCAATCAACGTATGTAGCTCTTCAATTTTCTTTTGACTACTTTGAATATCGCTATTGTTATCTGCAATAAGTCTTTTAAGATGTTGCTGATAACTTGTAGTGATATCTGTCTCTTTTCCTGTTCTAACCTCTGTAACTTTGGGTTTAGAGCTAGAATTTGATTCCGTCACAGGTGCTTGTTTTCGCTTTTGAAAAGCTGCTTCATAATTTACATCATTACCTCCTTGATGATTTCCAAATAAGGCCGCAATTTTATCTGGATCTTCTTGATTTTCTGATTTACTCTCTAATGGTTGATTAAAATTCCAATCTTTTGTCATTCACTCATTTCATCCTTTCTAAATTCAGAATCATCGAATTGTCTTTCTCTACCGAAGGCATGGTCAAGAGCTTCTTCAAAACTCATGTGACTAATGCTTTGACGCCTTTTGAACGTCGCAAACATCGCTGTCTCTAGTTGCTCTTTGTAAGCAGCTAGTTTTTCTGTCTCTCTTGCTACCTTACTTTCTTGCCTAGTGACCTTTTCTTCTAAGCGTTCAATAATGGTCATATACGATCCTCCTTCATTTTAATATTAGCTAAAACATCTTGATTTTGTTATCACAATTCTAAACATTGAGAGATTTGTCTTACTGGTTGATTCCCCAATGTCTCTTTTGCAGTCTCGATCATCAATTGTAAATCTGATTTCTTTTCTCTAAGGACATCATTCCAGTCTACTTTTTCTTTCCCTGATTCATTATCAGGAAAATCCAGGAAAACAGGCAATCCTGATTTAGATAACTTATCAGAAAAATCTTTACCTGCATCATCACAATCTACTGCCAGTGTCAATAAATCAGAATGATTATCAAAATAGCTGGTGGTATCACGAATTGTATTGAACAAAGGCAATAACTTTGAAGGTATTACTGTATCTAAAAATTCCAACTTCTGATTTTCTTCAGCTATCAGTCGTAAAGTTTGATAAGCAACAACAGACCTTTTTAATCCCTCCATAGATACCAAACGAACATCTGATAGGCTTTGTTGATGAAGTTCGTAATAGCTCATCAAGTCGATAAACGATTCACAAAAGACCAGTCTATTTGGTTTACCAATATCAAAGGATATTCCAACATGTCCATGGCTTCCTTTTAGAATCGTTTTTAACCTCTCTCTAGGAAGAGAGTGATTCTTATAAATCCCTTGTATACTTGCTGCCTGCAGTTTGTGACGATGATCAAAGCTTTTAAAAACAATAACAGGTTCAACAGTTTCATTTGTTTTCCAACTAGCTTGTGCTATCAAACCTTGTTGAATCATCTTTTCTATGATTTCTTCTGAGATTCCTCTACATTTTGTTAAGTAATATCTGGCCAGACTGCAGTTAGAATCTTCTACTCTCTTTAAAGGATAATAAAATGGTCTCTCTCTTTTTTCTTGAACAGCTTCTTTTTGAAAAGGTTCTTCAGAAAGAAAAGCTAGAGCTTCTTTAAAGGAAATTCCCTTAACAAGTCGAACAAAATCAATAACATCACCTTGAATATCTCTTGAAAACCATTTAAAAGTATTGGTAGTTGAAAAAATTCGGAATGAATCGTGTTCAGGATGTTCATAGACACGGCTAGAAACTTGTTTAAAGGAAATACCTAAACGATTGGCTACATCAAGAATTGAAATTTGCTTACATTCCTCTATATTCATAAAACATCATCATTTTGTCGTAGTATTTGGCAGTGATGGTATTGATGATGATTCTTCTAAAGTTTTAGGAGTTGCCTTATCTAAATCATCTAACCCAGATTTCCAAACCTGTACTTGATTGACCAATAACTTACCTGGTAGTTTCGAATAAGACAACTTAACTGTTCTTGTTTCTGTCTGATTAGTCTTTGATTGGTTGGCATTCTTTAAATCAGATACATAGGTTACATTATAAGAGACCATGGCAATGGCTTGATTCGTAGTCTGATTGACAAAGATATCTGCTTTTTCAAAATGATAATCCAAAATATAATCCTTATACACTTGGTTCATAGCATCATTTTGACTTGACAATTCTTGAGAATAAGCCGATTCAGTCATATAAGGTTGAATACGTGTATTATTTTCTCCGAGCTTTTCTTTCGTATAGTACTGCGTCAAAAATTCTTTTACAGTATCCGATGACAAAATGCTGGCTTTATCTTCTGCTTGTTTGTCCTCTACAAGTTTAGCTGCAGCCAATTCGATTTCTTTGCGACTTTGTTTAGCAGTAGAATGTTGACCAGCAGTATATCCCATCATGAGAATAAAGCTAGTTGCGGCTACTGCTCCAACACTAATTAAGGCTTTAGTTTTGACTTTATTTAACATCTTAGACCTTCTTTCTATAAAAACTAGGTCAAGAATAACAAAAAGAACTTGTAAGTTTTATCACATCACAACGAAAGGTAATTCCTACATTTCAGGCGCCAAATCGTACAGTTCAGAGAAAAATATCAAAATTAGCTGTCTTCAGCTTATAATATAAATATGAACAAATTAAAAGAAGAAAATTTGAGAAGAGCTCTTTCTCATATTGAACGACATAAACAAGCTATAAATACAAGTAATAATAGTGAGGATAATGATTTTCATAAATTATTACTCCAATTTAGCTATGAAGTATATGAAAGAATCAAGGCAAATAAAAAACCTTATCCGAATTTAGATTCAGATAAAGTCTTTTGATTATCTAAAAAGTTCATATTTTTTCCTTATTTATGGAGTTAATGAAGTGCCAACTGAATCCTAGAACCAACATCAGATTGATGAAAAGGTACACAGCCGTAAAACTAGTTAAACCATGTTGTCTGATATCATCAAAATATAAACTAGGTTCAGTAAAGAACAAATAAATTCCATAGACCTCCACGAAAATAAGAAAACTAATAAAACCAATAAGGAAAAGTCCACTGGCAATAAGAAAGAGTCTCCATAAAAGAATGAGAATTCCTCCTACTGCTAAAAAAATTACTGGGATAAGGAGTAAATCATTCATGACTTTCTCCTTTCTAGTCAATCAATTGACGATAATGGGTGGCAAGAGAGGAATCAAACTCTTCTAATTTTTGAACTAAGTCCAAATACTCCTCTTTTTCATATTCTTCAAAGTCCACACCTCGATGATTTTGAAGAGCTATTTCCAATTGACTAGTGAGTTCTCGTTTAGAAAAACTGTAATCCCCAGTAACTTCCTCATAATGTTCCTTTAGCTCCTTGTAGGCTTGGTATTCTTCAGGCGTTTGAAATCCCTGTACCAAGGCCTCTTCTAATTGATAATAGGTATCTTCCATCATAATCGTTACCTCGTTTCTTTCTATCTTTATTTTACCGCGCTTTTCTTTTCTTGTCCGCTATTTGTATCTATTTTTTAATCTAATTCAAAAGAAAGTTGTTCTTGCCTTTCTTTTCCTTTTTCGTGGAATTGTCTTAAGGCCTGATCAATAATATCTAAATCCGTTTCTGTTTCAATCAATGGCGAGAGTACATCGTATTCGGCCTTTTTAGTTTGATAATCCTCTTCCTTTGGAAAATTTTTCTCAATTTCAACTTTAGCAGTAGTCAATTTATCCTGTAATTCATCCAATAAGTTCTGAGTTTTCACTTGGTCCTCCTTAATGTGATCAATCGTATGCTGAAGTCTTTGAATTGTCCCCAAAGGAGAATACAAATCTAAACTGACAGAATACTGATTTTCTCCCACAATCTTAACAGAGAAGGTTTCAGGAAGAGGTTGATTTGTTGGAAGACTAAGCATTTTAATGTCAAATCCTCGATAGCTTGCTAGGGTTCGGAATTCTTTGCTGTCAGCTTGATTATGACGGATAAGACGGTGTAGGGATTCACCTGCTTCAGCTCGTTGCTCAAAAGCTTGCTTGCCTACTGTCATAGAAAATGCCTGGTCTTTCGACATTTCAGACTGTTGAATGTCGCCTTCATACTTGCTTAATCGTTTCTCAAGAATGGGCATATTTTCTTCACAGTAAGAGATTGTATGACGATAGTGATCCTTGCTGCGTTGAAAGGCACGTCTTTGATTTTCTAATAGGGTCAAATCATTCTCTAGTTCCATCTTATATTTAAGATAAGGATTACCTGTTGCTAATGCCTTAAAGTCAGAAGCTGTCATGGTCTGCTCATCAATATCTTCTGCAGCACGAATCGGCTCCTTAGAAGTCATAATCTGCTTAATATAACGGAGTTTGTTCTCCTGAGTTGCCCATAGATAATTATCAAATGAACCTTTGGTAATGTAGTGGTAAATATCCACTTCCTTGTTTTCATTTCCCTGTCGGATTATCCGTCCATTGCGTTGCTGAATGTCACTTGGTCTCCACGGTACATCTAGGTGGTGGACTGCTTTCATTTTGCTCTGAACATTTAAACCTGTTCCTCCTTTTTCAGTTGAGGCAAGGAGAATCCGCACCTCTCCTGCATTGACCTTTCGAGACAAACTATTCTTCTTTTCATCACTATTGGCATCATGTACAAAGGCAATTTCTTTACTAGGGATTCCTCTATCAACTAATAAAGCCTTAATCTCAGAATAAACATCAAAGCCATTATCTTTTTTCTTAGGTGTGCCAATATCTGAAAAAATCATCTGAGTAGCCTTATTTTCCATTCCCTCACGATAAATTCTTTCAACATTATCCACTACCTGAAGCAGTTTATGATTGTCTGCTAGACTATAACTAGAGTCCAATAAACGCATATCAATAGCTAGTTTCCGTGCCTCACCTGTTATCTTTAACATGTTATCCTGACTCGGATCAACTGTTCCACATTTGACCATATCTGACCTCATAACTAATTCTTCTAAATAGAGTTTCTGGTTTTCAGTTAACTCACTCTCAATAGGGATAATATGAGCTTCTGGAACAGGTAAATCCAACATATCTTGTGTTTGAATGTCGGCTGTTTCTTTATAGATTTTCATCAACTCAGGTAGATTGACAAACTTTTTAAATCGTTTCTTAGGTTGGTACTTATCCCCTGTAGGAGCTAATTCCATAGAGTTTTGAATTTCTCCAAAAGCACCTACCCAAGAGTCAAAATAATCAACTTGATAGCGTTTTAAGATATCTGGTTGAATATAGTTCATCATAGTATATAACTCACTAATAGAATTGGAAACAGGAGTTCCTGTCGCAAAGACAATATTTTTAAAATCATGTTCTTCCTGAATCTGTCGCACCTTCATTTCCATATCCACATTCTTCTTAGAAGTTGTATTAGTAATCCCTGCTACATTTCCAAGGCCAGTAATCGGACGAATATTTTTAAAGTGATGTGCTTCGTCCACAAAGAGAAAATCAATTCCTAAGTTCTCAAAATCAATAAAACTATCACGATTAAAGCGTTGGAGTTCTTCCAATTGTTTCTCTAAACCACTAATTGATTGTTCTGCTTCTTTAACGGTATACTTATTTTCAGAATGTGTTTTAATCTCTCGTAGTTCATTGAGTTTATCCTCAATATAGTTCATCTGTCTTTCCTTACTAACAGGGATTTTTTCAAATTGAGAATCCCCAATGACAATGGCATCGTAATCTCCTGTAATAATACGAGAAACAAATTGTTTTCTTCTCGCCTTCACAAAATCTTTCTTAGTAGTCACAAAGACTTTTTTAGTAGGGAAAAATTTCATGATTTCTTGGCCAAACTGAGCAGACAAACTAGAGGGCACCACATACAAGGGCTTATGAACCATCCCCAACTCCTTTAATTTAAACCCAGCACCAAGCATGGTCAAGGTCTTTCCTGAACCTACCTCATGAGCTAATAAGGCTCTTTTTTCTTCTACGATTCTTTGGATGGCATTCTCTTGATGAGGACGAAGACTGATGTTTTGTGCCAAGCCATCAATGACTAGATGGCTACCGTCATACTCTCGACTAACCGTTCGATTATAAAGACGATTATAGCTTTCTTCAATGACTTGTTGGACTTCTGGATACCGTGAGACAAAGTCTTGAAAGAGTTCTTGTAAATGCTGCTCTTTTGCTCTTAGAACAGAGGTTTTTTCCAAATCTGTGATGGTCTTTTTCTTTTCTCCTTCCGTAATAGTCATAGTAATCGTCGGTTGGTTCGAATTAAGTAAATTCTCAAAAATCTTTCTTCCTGTATCATAACGTGACCCACTAACTCCAAGACTACTATCTTTGGCACTTGGATAGCGATAAGCAAATGATGTCCTTAAATGAACCTGGCCATCGACAGGATTCACTTCAATGACCTGTTCAACATCAGGCGAAGACAATTCAAATTCACGATTAGTAAAACATTCAAAGGCAAATTTACCATAAACGGATTGAGGAATCCAACGTGACCCTATTTTAAACTCAATATCTGCCAGATGAATCCTTGGAGGGCGAACAGATTCTAACAAATCTAAAGCATGGTTCCAATCATATTCTTGGTTGTTTTCCTCCACTAATAGTTGAACTACTTCTATCTTGTTGAGAATATCTCCTGATAAAAATTGGTTCTTAGAAAGATATTTTCTTTCTCCTCTTAAATAGCTTTCTGGATCTATTAAAATCTGGTCACCTAACTCATCTAAAATAGCAGCTTGGCTATGTTCGGGATAAATTGATACCATATAGTCTAAATCAACCCCTCTACCATCCGATAAACTGGAGTTTAAGGCATCTAGAGCAGTTGAAACTCTTGTAATCACTCTCTCTGGCCTAACCAATGCTTTCTCAAAGGCTAAAGATTTTTTATATTTTACTTTCTGATCTTTAGAATCAATGTATTCATCTTCTAAACTTGCTAGTAAGGAATACTTATCGTCACTATCAAATAAGTTCCGATTGACTGAGGCATTCAAGTATCCAAATTGACTTACAAAGCGGTCATAGTCACGATTCAATTTGCCAAGCAATTCCTGAAAATCTGTTCGACTATAATCTGAATGACGTTGAATTTCAATTAAGGATTGATAGGTCTCTCTCAAATCAACCATGCTCTTAATACGACTAATGTCCTTATCCGATAAGGGACTTTCATAAAAGACAGTTTTTTTGAACAGTCCCTTATATTTCCCTCTTTTACTCGCTTCTTCTGACTTGTAAACATCTAGTGCTTCCTCATCTGTCAAATGAAGTTGCACGAATCGGTCTATTTTATGTTCAGACAAAGAACTGTCCCAAGCTTTAAACTCTCCCTTCTCGTCTACATAATAACTAATTTCGTCTACTTTTGAACTTTTCCGAATGCCATGCGTATCTCGGTAATAAATTTGATTTCTCTCATATCCAAAAGAATAGAGCGCTAAGTCCTCACGTATACGACTTGGGATCGAATTATCCACTTCTTCTTGGATAAAAACAGGTGCTTTCAAAGAATTGTCAATTGGTTTAGGTTCTTCCACATTTTCTAATGCTTCCATAATGTCAGTAGCTAATATTTCTGATACCCCCTTAACATTGAGGGTTCCTCCATTAAAATTACGTACCTCATATTCACCCAAAACTTGTGTATTGTATTTCCCATCAAAATAAGGATTGATCCAGACACGCTTATCCTCCTCAAAGGGAATAGAGCCACTAAAGACAAGCTCCTCTTCATTAAGATTCTTTGCTTGGTCCTTTTGAAAGAAGAGGAGATCTGTAGTCACTCGAGTACCTGCAATCTTTTTAAAAGCCGTATCCGGCAAACGAACTCCCCCTAAAAAATGAGTGTTGGATTTAATCTCTTGTAAGACATTATCTGTCCGTTTATCCATTGTCCCAATAGATGAGATAATCGACACTTGTCCTCCGTCTCTTACTAAATCAAGTGAGTGTTTGACAAAGTAATCATGAATCATATAAGGTTTATCATAGTTTTTATCGGCAATGCGAAAATTTCCAAACGGAACATTCGTTAAGACTAAATCAAAACTATTATTTTGATAGGGAACTTCTTCAAATCCTCGCACTTCAATATGGGTATTGGGGTGGAGTTGTTTTGCGATTGCGCCTGTCACACTGTCTAATTCAACTCCATAGAGTTCTGATCTCTCTCGTATACTTCTAGGCATCGCCGCAAAGAAGTTCCCAGTCCCCATAGAAGGATCTAATATCCTTCCTCCTTCAAAACCATCATCCAGTAACTTTTGCCAAATCTGGCGAATAATCAGTGGGTCTGTATAATAGGCTGTGAGAGAACTTTGTTTCATGGTCGAGTATTCTGATTTACTTACTAAGCTCTTAAGAGTTAAACGTTCTGTTTCATACTTTGGATTGAGTTCATCGAAAAATTCATTGGCAAGACCGCCCCAGCCGACATACTTGGCTAGTAGCTCTTGTTCTTCTGGATTCGCTTGTCGTCCCTCTTTTTCTAATCTTTTAACAAGTTCAATTGCGGCGATATTCGTCTCAATCTTTTCTCGATTTGTCTTAGGATAAAAGTCCTCTAAATCATCTGGAAAAACAAAATCTTGAACAGGAACATCCGTCTCTTCTATGCCTACAATAAGCGTTTCTGTTTCCTTATCCTTTTCATTATCCTCTTCATTATCCTCTTCCAGATAGGAAAACAAATCTATTTCCTGGCTTTCACTTGGTGATTCAATCTCAATATCTGAATCTTCTTTTTCAAGTTCTACATGAGACAATACTTGTTCAATCTCTTCCAAACTGTTCAAGTATAAGATGGGATTCTCTTCAAATAACTGGTTGGAATCATTGAATAGCTCTAGGCGAACTAAGTCATTTAACTGTGCATTTTCAATCGAAACCAACTGAAATACTTGTCCTTTATAACTTACTTGTGAACCGATTGGATATTCCCTCAAAGCTTCTTCTACAATTTTATCTACTTTAGATAGGGAATGAACTTCCACATTTTCTTCTACCTGGTCAATATTATCTAAAGGTAAGACCACTTCCTCTACTTGCTTAGACTTTTCTCTTATAGCCTTTACTTCATCAAAATGAGTAATAATCTTCAGCTTTTGTGTCAGTGGGAGTTGTGTGTAGTTTTCTTCATGATGGACAAGATCCGTCACGGTATCTAAAGTAGCCATTAATTCAGAACCCAAATAGGCTAGAACAGCTCCCTCTTTTTCTTCAAAATGAATCTCAAGAACTTCTTTTTTAAGCTCTTTGGAATCAACCATTAGCAGAAATTCCTCTATATCTCTACTAACACGGTCAGATAGATTATTCGCAACCCGATAGACATTGACTAAATTGACATCCTGATTCTGATGAAATACAAGCTCACTTAATGGTTCTAACTTCTCTTTTTCAGATTGGATGTAAAATCGAGTGGAAAGGTTATAGGTTGCGACTTCTAGCACCAAGTTTTTCTCCCAACTACTTAATTGAGATAATTTACTTAGACCTGCTTGTCCAAAATTTCTTGTATAACTTTCTAAATCTTGGTCATGATTTTCAGAACTGGCCTCTAGGAAAGAAACAATATCTTGATCAAAAGAATAGACGTGAGGAATCTCTTCTATCTTGCCCTCTTCAGCCAAAAAACTCTCTACCAAATCCTGCCATTTCTCATCAAAATGTTGCGCTTGATAACGAAGAAATAGGTCCATTTTCTCCCTATCTTTTGGAATTGTTCCACGAAACATAGCCAATAATTGTATTACTTCCATACTCGCTCCTTTCATCTATATGAAAATAGGAGAATCACATGATTCCCCTACAACTCTATCTCCATTTCAACCTCTTGAGGACTGGTTTCTAAATCACTAGACAAAAGAGAAACAGAATCTGTTCTCATGTAGTAAGTATATAAGTCTTCAAGGTCTTGTTCGTTTTCAATCCCTGTTTCAATACTAATAAGAGCCTGTATAAATTCCTTGTAGTGACTCTCCATCATATCTGAAATCTTTTGTTTCATTTCCATAAATACTGAAGACGGTTCAGTTATACTTGTTTGGTCTATGTCTTGTAAATCCTTTTCTAAGGGATTGGTTCCTTCTTCTACTTCCACTAAATCTGAACGTCCATCACCATCAGAATCTGCGCTAAGAGGATTGGTTCCTAGCGCCAATTCTTGAGCATCAGTCAGTCCATCTTGATCCGAATCACGTTGATAAATGGCTTCCATATACTTCCTTCTTTCCTAGTTAATCTTTTTACACTCCAATCCTACCAAATATTCCTTGAAAGAAGTATCACAACAAAAAAGAGAACGAGCCAAAACCTCGTTCTCCTTAAAATGATAAAACGTTACTATCAAAGTAAAAAAGATGACTTACAGAACCTGTAAGCCACCTAGTCAGTCGGTTTATTCTGGTGTCTGCCACCGCTTGCCCCTTGAGATTTCAAAAACTCATAAATATGTTTTGCTCGTTCAAACTCATCTCCACCAAACTGACCAATGGCAGGTAAGATAGTGGTCTGAAGTTGAATGACTTTGGGAAAATAAAATTGCGGATTGACGTACACCAATTTTTCTTTCTTGTTCTTATACTTTTGATAGGAAACTTTCAAACCTGTATCATCTGGTGTTTCACCAATAACATCACCTGTTAGGACTCTTGTTCCCTCAATCGCACGGCCATTATGAATAGAATACAAGGTTAAACGACTCTCATTCTCTCCTTTTCCGTTAGTGAGAATAAAAAAGGAGGACTTCTACACTTTGGCGTAAAAAGTCCTCTTTAAGAAATGTATTCTTTTTCTATTATATTATTTAATAACGCATAAAAATTTTCCTAAACAAAATATCTTACTTTCACACGATAAAAGAAATTCACATACACTTATATTTTCTATTATCATGTCATGATATTTCATATTTTTATCTCCTTACATCTTTAAATCTCCTTTATTTTGATTTTTCAAATATGAGTATCTCTATGGATATTTACAAATATATAACATTGTCAGCTATCGAATTTAAAAATTCTTGGTCATGTGAAACAATGAATATTATTTTCTTATCGCTTTTACATTCGTTGATCAGATGGGATATGTTCATCATATTGCAATAATCCATTCCACTAGTAGGCTCATCAAAAAACATAAGTTTAGATTTTTTACATAGTACAGATGCAATTGCTACCCTTTGCTTTTGTCCACCTGACAAGCTCATTGGATGACGATCTTTTGATTCATATAAATCAAGTTTTTTCAGAATATTTTCAACATAACTACTTTCAATATTTTTTATTCCAAGACTTACTTCACTTGCAATAGAATCGGTAAAAAGCTGATGATTAACATCCTGCATTACAAGGGATGATATTTTTAGCCTATCTGATTTTGAAAGTCTTTTGCCGGCCAAATAGATTTCATCATTCGATTTTCTTTCTAAGCCTATAAGGCATCTGAGCAAAGTGGATTTACCAAGTCCGTTTGTTCCTACTATGCCGTAAATTTTTCCCATTTCAAAAGAGAGGTTTTTTAAATGCAATATTTTATCTATGCCATTAAACTTAAATTCAATGTTTTTTACTTCTAAATTTCCCTTATTTTGATTTTCGGGTACTGTAAGTTTTACTCTATTCTTATTTCTTAAACCTAACTTCTTTAGCTTTTCAGACGGTATTTTCATAAAATCTATTTGAGTATATTCCTTTTGTATTTCCCCATCTTTAATCAAAAAAACTCTATCTACAATATCCATTAGATAAAATATTCTATGTTCTGAGATTATAAGAGTTTTCCCCTTATCTTTAAGTTTTATAAGCATTTCTTTTATGATTAAAATGTTATCTTCATCAAGATTTGATGAAGGCTCATCTAAAACAATGATTTCCGTTCCAGATATATAACTTGCAGCAATACATAAAATCTGCTTTTCTCCACCCGAAAGCTTAAAAATATCTCTATTTAAAAGATGTTCTATCGGAAACAAATCCAACATATCATTTAGTCTTTCATCCATTTGTTTTTTTGAAAGTCCTATATTCTCCAAATAGAGAAGTAATTCAAGAGTAGTATTTATATTGAAAAAGTGTGTCTTTGGATTTTGAAATACATTTGATACTAAGAGCGATATTTCGTATAATTCGAGGTTTTTAATATCTTTATTATCAATCCTGATGGTTCCACCCATAGAAGCTCCATCATATCGTACAGCTAACCCATTGATAGAATTTATAATTGAAGATTTTCCGCTACCACTTTTCCCAGTAAATAATACACATTCTCCTTTTTTTACATCTAAAGAAATGTTTTTTAACACTTTAGGAGAATTTCCATAAGATAGAGATAAATTTTCAATTTCTACCATAAAGCTCCTCCTATAACCATAATCAGTATTGAAAGCACATAAACAAAATCAACTGTTTTCGTTTTGACGGATATGTACCTTGTTTTTTTAACAGGATTTTCAATACATTTTGTTTCTGCTGCCTTTGCAATATCATCAGAAATATTAGAAGATACAACAAGTAAAGGCACAATTACATACTCGATGTATGAAATTGGATTTTTAAATGTAATACCTCTTATTTTCATAGCAAGTTTTATATTGTGACTTTCTTCCCTAAATGAAGGAAAAAACCTAAACATTACAGCAATTGGTATAGAAACAGTACGAGGTAAATTCATTTTATCCATTGAGGATATTACACTTCCTACATCCGATGTTTTTAAAAAAAAACTTCCCGCACTAAATGGAAGATAAAACATCTTACATACAGCAAATAGCATAAAAAACATCATTAAAATAGCATCCATATTTCTAATTACATCAAGATTAGGTATCAAAGAAAGAACCCCAAAAAATAATATGTTTTTTAAGGCTTCTTTCTTAAATCCATTCATTAAAAAAAGAAATGAAATAAGAAGCACAATTCCCCATTCAAAATAGGTATTTACTTTATAAAATACAGCAAATCCAAGTGAAAAACTTACTAAAATTTTACTAATTGGATTGGGATTATATGGATTGTCTAAAGAAACGAGCATTATACAATACCAGCTTTTTCGAAATGCTTTTTCAAAAAGACTTTACCGATATATGCGCCGAGTATCCCGCCGACAACAGCACCGATATATACTAATACCATACTTCGATAATTCAAAAGTGCTATGAGCTTCATTATATAATCGTGACCCATACCGCCTGTTTCCGCCAGTTTAATAACCTTGTCTTTAGCCAACAAAACTTGCATAAGGAAACCACAAATCCAAGTGTTGAATACGGCAAATGAGAGCATATTAAATTTAAATGATTTATATTCTCCTTTTTTTCTTAAAAGTTCCGCAATTGCCATACTGATTACAGCATGTATCAATATTACATATGTATTTCCCATTGCAATTGCTAAAAGACTACAAATCAACCCAAGTATAAATAATCCCCATGATTTTTGAACTTTTGCCATAAAGAGCATTATAACTATTCCTGTTATAATGCCTGCCAGTGTAGGGTATGCCAAGTATAAAATCGGTACAATACCAATCATTCCCGAAGCAAACATAAGTACAAAATATATTACTGTAAATACACCTATCGTAACTAAATCTTTAATTCTTAATTTTTCCATTTTTATATTTTCCTTCTAAATAAGTTTTCACTGAATATTTGATTTTCTAAGCATTGCTTTATAAAATTCCGAGCTTTTACAAAGTTCTTCATCTGTCCCTATCGCTTCAATTTTTCCGGCATTTAATAAAACGATTTTGTTTGCATTTCTTATTGTTCTTAATCTATGAGCAATAACAATTGCCGTTTTTTCTTTTATAAGTTCGGATAAAGCCTCTTGAATTAGACTTTCATTTTCAACATCCAGAGATGCTGTAGCCTCGTCAAGCAATATGATTGGTGCGTCTTTTAGTATTGCCCTTGCTATTGAGATTCTTTGTCTTTCTCCGCCTGAAAGTCTTTGTCCGTTTTCACCTATTACTGTATCTATTCCATCCGGCATTTTGTCTATAAATTCATAACATCTTGCTATTTTAGCCGCTCTTATAATCTCTTCATCTGTAGCATCTTTTTTACCGATTTTTATATTATCTTTTATGCTTGAATTAAAAAGAGTAACATCTTGGAAAACGATAGAGAAATTTTTAAGGAGTGTTTCCGGATCAATTTTACCGATGTCCTCTCCCCCTATCAAAATCTTTCCTTTATCTATATCCCAAAATCTTGCAGCAAGCTTGGTGAGAGTTGTTTTTCCGCTTCCGCTTGAACCGATTAGCGCAGTGATTTCACCCTGCTTTGCAGTAAAGCTCACACAATTTATTACAGAATAATCATCATATCCGAAATAAACATCCTTGAATTCAATATCGTAATTTTTAATGTCAATATCTTTTTTGCCTTCTTGAACAGGCGTTGTCTTTATTTCCTTTATTCTCCCTACAACCGCATCAAGAATAACTATCATTGACATAAAGGTGATTATTCCTTCTATAGGAAGATAAATACTTGCTGTAAGCATTAAAAATGCGATATAAACCAGCGCACTTACCTTCCCTGCCATAAGCATGTTGACGCCGATAACGGCAACACTTATAATTCCAAGCTTTAAAATTGCGGTAGCTATTCCTGTAAGTGTTCCGGCAACAACTTCACCTTTCGTCTTCTGTTTTGTGGATGCATTTAATTTTTCAAAAAAATCATTTAACATCCTATCTTCTAAGTTGTAAGATTTTATTTGCTCTATCTGCTCTATATTTTCCTGTAGATTATCAAAAACCTTACGATTATCATCTATCCAGCATTGTACTATTTTTTTCTGACTTTTCTTTGATAAAAATATAATTAGAATAGAAATGGGAATTACCCAAAGGGCTGCAAGTGCAAGTTTCCAATTATAGAAGATAAGCATTAAAGCAATAATACTTGTGGATATAGCCGTTGAATATATATGAGGTACAGCATGAGAAAAAATTGTTTCATATAAGTTCATGTCATTCATCATGGTTTCCGCAAGGTCTGCCAAATCTCTTTTACCAAAATAAGAAAGAGGTAATTTCTTTAACTTTTCCGCTAACTCAATTCTTGAATTTGCACTCTCGTTGTACACATTGGTGTAAAGTCTTACATAATCCCACCTCGCTATTAAGAACATCACAATCATCATTACTACAATTAGTACAATATAATGAACAGAAGTAAAATTGTAACTCTCAATACTTTTTAAAATGCCTATATACTGAAACAGAAACATAAAACCGATCATTGGTGCGAACAATTTAGTTAAATTAACAAGCGTGTGTGAAAATATGGCTTTTTTTAAGTTAAGAGCGCCTTTTTCTGACATCGCATATTTTTTCATAAAATAAGAAACCATATGTTTAACCTCCTATCTTCCAATTTACGGATTTTTGATATTCTTCCCAAAGTTTTTTGTAATGCCCACTCATACCTATTAAATCTGAATGCTTGCCTTCTTCTACAATTTTCCCCTTATCAATAACAAGAATTTTATCCGCATCTACTACTGTAGATAATCTATGAGCAATCATCAATGTTGTCTTGTTTTTTGATAGCTTCTTAAAAGACTCTTGAATCAAATGTTCATTTTCAGGATCTGCAAAGGCTGTAGCTTCATCTAAAATGATAATATCTGCATCTTTCAAAAAAGCTCTCGCTATAGAAATCCTTTGAGCTTCTCCTCTTGAAAAATATGTGCCTTTAGTTCCGTAAACAGTATCAAGTCCTTTATCTAAATTTTCAATAATATCTTTAGACCCTGAATTGATTAAGGCATTGTCAATTTCTTCATTAGTTGCATCAGGCTTTCCGATTAAAAGATTATCTCTTAAACTCATTTTAAATAGTTTAGAGTTTTGAAAAACAAAAGCAATTTTTCTCATTAAAGCCTCTTTTTCAAAATCTTTTATATTAATTCCTCCAATATAAATTTCACCTGTTTTAATATCGTAAAATCGTGCAGCAAGCCTTGCTATAGTAGTTTTACCACTGCCTGACGATCCGACTAAAGCAACTCGTTCTCCTTTATTCACCTTAAATGAAATATCGTCTAATACATTTTCATCTTCATAAGAAAAGCTCACATTTTTAAACTCTATCCCAACATCAGAACTTGTTTTATTTCCATAAACAAAATCATCAAACTCAAGTATATTCTCAATTTTATCTAAAGCAAGTTCCGCAAAATAACTGGATTGTGTAATCGTCGCAGTTCTCATAATAAAAGTAGCAAATGCCGGTCCTATTAGGAAGTAAATAACAGAATCTGCAACTACATTAGATAAGTTTCCATTAAATTTTATTAAGAGTAATGCCACAGGTACCAAGAAAAATGCCGTCGATGTAGAAACGGTTTCAAACCACGACATTTTATTCATATAACTCATAGTAAGCTTAAGTACATTGTCTTTTACTTTTATGATTAACGAATATAACTTATCAAAGCTCTCAACACTTTGTGCAAATGTTTTAACAACAGGAATTCCTCGAACATATTCCACTGTCTGAGAAGATAAATTGGAAAGTCCTGCATAATACTCATCTTTCATTTTTTTTGTTTCGGCTGTCATCATAGATGACATCAATGTCATACCGATAATCATCGGTATCATACTGGCAAGTCCTAACTTCCAGTTAAACACGAAGAAAAATACAAGCAGGACGATTGGCGATACAATGGTCATCGCCATATCAGGAAGTTGATGCGCTAAAAAAGAATGGGTTTCAGACGCTCCGGACACAATTACATTTCTTATCCTTCCGCTTTCTTTGTCATCGAAATACCCAAGCGGTTTGTTTATTAGTTTTGTTACGGAAGTCTTAATAATGTTATCTTCTACTTCAAATGCAAAAATATGGGATAAAATTAAACCTATTAGGTATATGAATAGCCCCAGACCGGCAAAAACTGCTGCATAAATTGAATTTTCCTTTACATAATCAAAATTCACCATCCCATTTAAAATTAAGTTATTTACAATTCTATGAATATATACCATAGGCATCAAAACCATGACACCTGATACAGCAGACATAACCATAGCAATATAGAGTAAAAAACTTTTTTTACCACCGTAAGCCTTTAGTCTTTTCAGTATTGATTTCTTCTTATTCTTCACTGAACAACTCCTCCTTTTTCTTAAAATTAGCAAACCCTATAAATAGCCTTTTTAGACTGATTTTAGAGGCTTGTTTTCAAACTCTTTTGCAATACGCATAGTTTTTCTTGTTTTTATCAGTTGTTTATTATATAATAAATGAGGATTTCAATCAATTAGATATGGCTAAATAAGTCTATTCGGGATAATGTCTATTCGGGATAAAATATAAAGCACGGAGGTATAATATGAGTGATTTTTATAACTTTGTTAAAAACTTTTTTTCTACAGATGAATCTATCGATAATACAAAATACTCCACTGTAGGACATGAATTCCGTTTTAGCACGGATAATGCAGAAGGCATATATTGGTTTTACGAGGGCGATAATTTCACTATTGATATTTATGATGTTTTCATAAAAAAAGAAATTATCCATACAAGTTTTTCTGGTTTGAATAATTTCTATTCCCTTTATTTATCTTATTTAGTTACAGCAAACGGTGAATGTTTTAATCCTTATCAAAATCTTTCTTCAAATTCACTTTTTACTATAAATACAAAATATTCTAAAGACTATAGGTTTATACTTCACAAAAATTCTCCTTATTTAGGAATCGGTATAAATTTCAATCAGTCCATGATAGAGCAATGCCTGTCCTCTTATAAGAATAAAGTCTGTAACTATGAAGATTTATTTTTTAATACCAGCATTATAATAAACAAGCCTTTAGAAAGAATCGCAAAAGATATCCTTAATTGCAAGATGGCATCTCCTGCTGCTGAAATCTTTTTTGAGTCAAAGGCAAAGGAATGGTTAAGTATTACAATAGACTCTTTTTTAAATAAGTACAGCAATCCACTATCTATTGCCGATGATGAGGCTTTGAAAAATGTCGCCAATTATATAGACGATCATTATGCAACATCTATCTCACAGGATACTTTAGAAAAAATATCCACTATGAGCGGCACAAAACTAAAAAAGTTATTTAAGCAAAAATATCAATGTACAATTACAGAATATACTCAAAGACGGAGAATGAATATGGCGGAATTACTCCTACTGAACTCTACCCTTAAAATTCAAGATATAGCAGAGGCTGTAGGATATTCCTCTCACAGTAAATTTAGTACATGCTTCAAAAAATATAAGGGATTTTATCCCAAAGACATAAAAAAATATGCGAAAAATAATCTTTCTGATTAAATACATAAGGATTTAACTTTGGGGACGGTTGAGTTAGACCTTATTGGAAAATGTTAAAGTCATAATTGGTAAACCTAAATAAATTATACGTTTAGGTCTTGTTATTATCTTGTAAAATCAGTAAAGTAGCTAATTCTACTATTTTTAGGGACTTAGTCACAAAGAAAATCAAACAGTTAGACTGACTGTTTGAGTATGAAAAAAGCAGATAAAAAATCCCTTGAGTAAATAACTTAGGGGATTTTAAAGGTTGGGGTAGGGTATTGAAAAACTCGTACAAAGTATAATAAAAATCCCCACCAAATATTGAAAATCTATTGAAATGTATTGAAGTTTATTAGCAGAATACATAAGTGGAAAGCTTGATTTTAATAAATTTAGAAGATTATTGAAAAAGAAATATCACACTTTCATTCTTATTAAAATCCTTATAACTGTATTTTGAATGATTTTCCCCAATCAAGCATCCCTCTCTCTTATAAAATATATACATTCAGTTGTATGAAATGTAATGTTGTTCTTATCAGACTTGAAACTTTTACTAATCCAACTATTTATCTTACACATTTAGTTTAAACCTATAGTATCCTATTTTCTTAATATTCTACAGTGTAACACTGCATTTATATTATAACGCTAATATGTTCAGAAAAGAAATACTTTGTAAGTCAATGTCTGTTATAACGGAAATTGTTAGAGATGTCTATCATAACAGAAATTGACATAATGTCCATAACTTTCCTGAAGATAAATTATGTAATCACAAACTATTTCATATCCAATCTAGTATATGTTGTTTGGAGCATATCATCAACAAAAAAAGAACGAGCCAAAACTGCGTTCTCCTTATAATGATAAAAATATGTTTTATACCACAAAAGATATGTAAACTAATCTTTTAAATAGATAAATTGCAAGAATAAGTGCAACATTTACTTGAACTCATCCTCTAGAGCTTCACAAGCAGTTCTGTAAGCTAA
>NZ_JAHZQQ010000028.1 GCF_019930045.1 Streptococcus australis
TAGCTTACAGAACTGCTTGTGAAGCTCTAGAGGATGAGTTCAAGTAAATGTTGCACTTATTCTTGCAATTTATCAAACAAAAAAAGCATCCCTTAGGATGCTAGTTTAGCTCCGCCAGTAGGACTCGAACCTACGACATCATGATTAACAGTCATGCGCTACTACCAACTGAGCTATGGCGGAATGAGATATAGTCCGTACGGGATTCGAACCCGTGTTACCGCCGTGAAAAGGCGGTGTCTTAACCCCTTGACCAACGGACCATGTCATTAACAGAACATATCCCATTATACCATCGATTCAAAAATTGTCAAGCCTTTTTCTGTATTTTATTTAATAATTCTTCGACCCTTTTCACCTGTGTACGAGAAACAGGGCAAGTTGTCTCCTCTTCTAACATCAAGAGTCTCTTGCGACGATCAAAATTGACAATCATTCTTTGATTCACTAGATAAGACTGATTAGGACTGAAGAAATGATTGTCCACATCTTTTTCAAGTATATCCTTGATAGTCCCTAAAAATTCCTTTTGAAAATTCTTTCCAACAAGTCGCAATTTGTGGGAAACTCCAGTTGTCTCAATGTACAATATATCTCGATATGGCACTCTAATTTCCATATTTTTGAAACTATACTCAAAGAAATCAATGATATTTTTATTTTCAATCACATTCTTCTTCAAGTAAAGAATGCATTCTCGAATTTTTTCTTTAAATAAGTTTTCATTCAAGGTTTTTTCAATAAATTCAAGAGCTGATACCTTGTAACGATAGGTAATGGTAGCAAATTCCGATTTCGTCGTGATAAAGGCAATAATCGCAAAAGGATTGACCTCACGAATCATTTGAGCTGCCTTGATACCAGCTTTTTCATCCCCTTTGATATCAATATCAAGGAAGAAAAGCTGATGAAAATCACCATTGGTTAGATATTCCTTTAGTTCAGTTATTTTACTGGTGGAAACAATATTTAATCGTAGGCCTTCCTCCTCAGCGATAGCTTTTACATGTTTCTCTACTCGAACTTGTTGAGAAATTTCGTCCTCTAGCAATACAATATTCATCTATCTTCCTTTCTCTCCAATAACTAAGCTTTGCGTAAATCTTCCATTGATCAATTCTGTCTCTAGAAAAATAGCAGCATATTCTCCAATAAGATCTTTTACAATCGCAAGCCCCATTCCTCTACGATCCCCTTTAGTTGAAAATCCCTTTTCATAGAGTTTATTCCAATTAATCGGCTCATCAGAAATAGAGTTCTTTATGATCAGATGCACTCCATTCGGCATATTAAAAACAGCTATTTGAACTTCTTTTTCTTGACTCATTTTAGCAGCTTCAATAGCATTATTGACTAAAATTCCGACGGTTCGTACAAGATCCAACAATCTCATTGGAACCTTTTCAATAATATCTTCTGTTTCAAAGGTTAGTTTGACACCGATTTCCTCCGCATAGATCCATCCTCTACTTAGGATACTTCTCAAAGCAGAATCTCGAATATTACCTAGGTCAAATCCTGTATATTCTTCTTTTTGGAGTTGGCCATAGCATTCCTCAAGAACATCTCTTTGAATTCGTTTAATATCCTCAATATTTTCTTCCTCAATCGCTAAATTTAAGGAAGTGATAATATTTCCAAAATCATGACGAAAACCTTTTAATTCTGAATAGAGGCCTTGAATTTTATTCATATACTGCTCCATTTGGCGCTGTTCAAACCTCTTTTGCTTCAACTCCATTTTCTTTTCATAACGATCTCGAACCGTCTTCATTTGAACCATGGTTCCGATAAAGATCAAGAAACAAATCGTTGCTACCATACTACCAAAACTATTGAAATGACCAATATCACTTATCCAATGAGAAGCATTCAATACTAAGGTTAAAATAAGATAACTAACAATCAATTCCTGGACAAATTTCTTAAAAACCCGCTCTTTAAAATAGAGAAGATTCACTTCGAGAATGGTTAATATCTTCATGATTAAAACAAGTGAGATAATTCGGATAGTCAAAAAATAATAGTCAGAGCATTGATGAATTATACTATCACCAAAAACAGAAGAAGTGATTACAGATAAAAATGTATCTGTACTTTCAACTGCTAAATAAATGACGAATGAATATAAAATAGCTATCTGACGTTGAAGATTACAAATAAAATAGTAATAAAGATACAGAAATAGTGGCCATAGACATAACATTAGATAATCAATATTTAAATCAAAATAATCTAAAAACATTGTAATCACAAATACAACAACAATGCCTAATCCTAAAATGAAACTATGACTGTACTTATTAAGTTTTTGATCAATTTTTAAAAAGGATAAAATAATTGTAAAAATAGTTAAAATTGAAAATAGGGTATTTAGAAACATCAGTTTCCTCCCCTACCAAAAATAAGCCCAATAAGTTCAGAAAAGTTGTTCTTCTTGCGTTTATCCCCTCCACAGATTTGCTGCAATTCTTTTTCTGTAAGAACTTTAAATGCCTTAGAAACTGTTGATGGATTGTTTTTCATAAAAAAAATCTCCTTATAATTTATTTGATCATTAAATTATTAAATTTAATATACATAAATTTTAGTAAAAAATCAAAGACTTTTTTAACATTTCCGCTATTTGGTTCATTTTTACAGCTATTTGGTACGAAAAATCTAGTTTTTGCAATTTTTTTATCCCATCTGTTTAGAAAAACTCTAGTTTTTTAAAAAACTAAGTAATAAAAAACGTGATTTGTATAAAAATCACGTTTTTTTATTTTGATCCCAGCAGGATTCGAACCTGCGACCGTTCGCTTAGAAGGCGAATGCTCTATCCAGCTGAGCTATGAGACCAGATGTCTTCTTATTCTATCAGAAAATAGGAGGAGCGTCAAGATTCATTTATGGTAGGGACTTCCCTGTTGAATCATAAATGCCCGATAGATTTGTTCGATTAAAACAAGCTTCATCAATTGATGGGGAAGGGTTAACTTTCCAAAACTCATAAGTAAATTCGCTCGTTTTTTAACAGCTGGAGATAAGCCTAGGCTCCCTCCAATCACGAAGGTAATTTCAGAATACCCTCGTACAGTCACCTCTTCTAAGGTTTGACTAAACTTCTCAGATGGAAATTGTTGCCCTTCAATCGCTAAGGCAATCACATACTCACGATCTCCAATTTTAGCTAATATGCGATTTCCTTCTTTTTCTAGGATTTGCTGATTTTCTAAATCACTAGCCCGATCAGGAGTTTTTTCATCCGGTAATTCTATCATTTCTATCTTCGTAAACCGCCCCAAACGTTTAGTATATTCAGCGATTCCATCTTTTAAATACTTTTCTTTTAATTTTCCAACTGTTACAATCTTAATTTTCATATTCATATTCTAACACAAATGAACTTATACACAAGTCTTAAACAAATAAACCTGCATCTATCTTTCAAAAAATGGCTCTATACTCACGTTTTTCACACTTGTACACAGTTTTCCACAACTTGTGGAAAAAAATTCCATTTTAAGTTATAATTAAGAAACTAGGTCTATACTTTTCCATAATTGGAACAATAGGAGAAAACTATGAAACAACCATCAAATTTTCTAAAAAAAGTTTTGCAACTTTTGCTTGTTCTTGTCATTGGGTTTACTGGAGGAATCTTAGGGACCTTGACCTCTTTCCAGTTTACCAAGGGGAATTCTACAAATTCTAGTCAAGAAATAAAATCTACCAAAGTCAATCGTGCTTATAAGAATACAACATCAACTAGTGAAGCCGTTGATAAGGTTAAAAATGCTGTTGTTTCTGTTATTACCTACGCTGAAACCTCTGAAAAAGGCTTCATCAATGGAGAAACAGATACTGATCCAGAAGTAGCTAGTGAAGGTTCAGGTGTTATCTATAAAAAAGATGGTAAAGACGCTTATGTAGTAACCAATGCTCACGTGTTAATGGGAGCAACAGAAGCAGATATTCTCTTTGCAGACGGAAATAAAGTTTCCGGAGAAGTTGTTGGTTCCGATACCTTCTCAGATATTGCGGTTGTCAAAATCAGTTCAGACAATGTTACGACCGTGGCTGAATTTGGAGATTCATCTAAGTTGACTGTCGGAGAGACCGCAATCGCTATTGGTAGTCCTTTAGGGACAAAATTTGCCAATTCCGTTACCCAAGGGATTGTCTCTAGTCTCGGACGTACTGTGAAGCTCAAATCAGAAGACGGCCAAAATGTGTCTACAAAAGCGTTGCAAACGGACGCTGCCATCAACCCAGGAAATTCTGGTGGTCCCCTTATCAATATTCAGGGACAAGTCATCGGAATTACCTCAAGTAAAATCTCTTCAAATGGGCAAACTGCGGTTGAAGGAATGGGATTTGCTATTCCTGTAAATGATGTGCAAAATATTATTGAACATTTAGAAAAAGATGGTAAAGTCATTCGTCCAGCTCTTGGAATTACCATGATGGACCTGGCTAACCTATCCTCTTCTGATCTTAGCCAATTAGACATTCCAAGCAAACTCAAAGGTGGGGTTCTTGTCCGCTCAGTTGAAAATGATATGCCGGCATCCAAGTATTTACGTCGTTTAGATATCATTACAAAAATCGATGATACAACCATTGAATCAACTGCAGATTTACAATCTGCCCTCTATTCTCATCAAATTGGTGATAAAATCAAAGTTATTTTCTATAGAGATGGTAAGCAAAAAACAGCAACCATTGAACTAACGAAATCTACAGAAAATCTTGGAAATTAAGTAAATTTACAACAGTGTCAACACACCTTTACGAAATTGTAAAGGTGTGTTATGCTATATACAACATGGAAAAAATTGATATTATTGACGTAAAGCAAATACGAACCAATCCTTTTCAACCTCGTCAAACCTTTGTACAAGAGAAATTAGAAGAACTCGCAGCCTCAATCAAAGAAAATGGATTAATCCAACCCATTATTGTTCGAAAATCTCCGATTGTTGGTTATGAACTACTTGCTGGAGAAAGACGCTACCGAGCAGCTCAAATAGCTGGTTTCAAAGAAATCCCAGCGATTATAAGAGAATTATCAGATGATGACATGATTAAACAAGCCATTATCGAAAATTTACAAAGAGAAGATTTGAATCCAATTGAAGAGGCCGAATCCTACCAACATCTTATTGATAAAGGGGCTACCCATGAAGAAATTGCTCAATTTATGGGAAAATCTCGGCCTTACATCAGCAACATGGTCCGGTTGCTTCATCTCTCACCAGCTGTCAAAGAAGCAATCAAAAACGAGCAAATTTCACAAGGACATGCCCGCATTTTAGTTCCCTTAAAGGAAGATCTACAAATCTATTGGCTGGAACGAATTCTGAAAGAAGGACTAAGCGTTCGTAGTTTGGAAGAAAAGGTTGGTCAAAAAAAGAAAAGGCCAAGTAAAAAAGAGAAAGAACTCTTTTTAGCACAGGAAGAAAATAGACTAAAAAAGATTCTAGGAACCGAAGTAGAAATCCATCTGACGAAACAAGAAAAAGGCAGTATCCATATTTCATTTAACAACCTTGATGAATACCAACGAATTATTAACAGTCTCAAATGAGGCTGTTATTTTTTATAGAACAATTAACAGATTTATCCACTTATTTAAAACTCTTCCATACTTGATATTCCTACTTTCTTCTCTCTTATCCCCAACTTGTGGAAAACTTCTACACACATTGGGGATAACTATTCACATATTGTGGAAAAAACTCTTTTTTATTCCCTCAGAACAAGTTGTGGAAAACTCCCTCCTTTTATGATAAAATAAGAAAAACATAGCAAGTAAAAATGAATAGGAGGGCGATAAGTGTCAAGAGAAGAAACGTTCTGGAATCGTGTGATTGAATTAAGTAAAAAGACATTTAAAAAAGAAATCTTTGACTATTTTGTCCTTACTTCAAGACTCATCAAAGTCGATCAACAAGAAGCCGTTATTTATTTAGATGCAGAAGTAAAAAAATTATTCTGGGAAGAAAATATGACAAAGGTGATTCTGACTGCTGGATTTGAAATTTATGCAGTAGAATTAACCATTTCCTATCAATTCAATCTTGAAGAAGAGGAAGAAGAAAAGGAGTTTATTCCCCTTTCAGAAATGAATAGAGACTATGCAGTGAGCCATGCTCCGATAGTAGATTTGCCTCCTATCCAAACAGGATTAAAAAAGAAATACACCTTTGATAATTTTGTAAGTGGAGACGGAAATCAATGGGCTTTGGCTGCCGCTTTAGCAGTTTCTGAAAACCTTGCTACCACTTATAATCCTTTATTTATCTATGGAGGACCCGGTTTAGGTAAAACGCATTTGCTCAACGCGATTGGGAATCAGATTATGGAAAACTACCCAAATGCTCGAGTAAAATACATCCCAGCAGAATCATTTATCAATGAATTTTTAGAGCGTCTTCGCCTCAATGATATGGATACTTTTAAAAAGACCTATCGAAACTTGGATCTGCTCTTAATTGATGATATTCAATCGCTTGGAGGAAAAAAGGTTACAACTCAAGAAGAGTTCTTTAATACCTTTAATGCTCTTTATGGGGATAATAAGCAGATTGTCCTAACAAGCGATCGTAGTCCTGATCATTTAGATAGCTTAGAAGAACGTCTTGTCACGCGCTTTAAGTGGGGCTTGACGCAAAATATTACACCGCCAGATTTTGAAACTCGAATCGCTATTTTGAGAAATAAAATCGAAGACCTGGACTTTACTTTCCCGGATGATACACTCGAATACCTAGCAGGTCAATTTGATTCTAACGTCCGAGACTTAGAAGGTGCGTTGAATGATATCTCTCTCGTGGCAAGAGTTAAAAAAATCAAAGATATTACAATTGATGTCGCAGCTGAAGCCATTCGAGCTCGTAAGAATGAAGCCTTACAAATTACGGTGATTCCTATTGAAAAGATCCAAACAGAAGTTGGAAAATTTTACAATGTCAGTGTCAATGAAATGAAAGGCTCTCGACGGGTTCAAAATATTGTCCTAGCTCGACAAGTAGCTATGTACCTCGCCCGCGAGATGACCGACAATAGTCTTCCTCGTATTGGTCGTGAATTTGGAGGAAAAGACCACACAACGGTCATGCATGCTTATGAAAAAATCAAAGGGATGATCGAAATTGATGACAATCTCAGACTCGAGATTCAAACCATCAAGAAAAAATTAAAGTAATCCTATGTGGACAATCCTAGAAAAACTTGCTTCTTTTTCCACATGTTGTGAACAAGGCACTTTTCAATTCCTGTCTGGCTTTAGACGAGTTTTCCACATGTTCCACACACTCTACTATTACTATTAACTTACTAATACTAAAATAATAAAAGGAGATCTCATGATCAATTTTTCTATTAACAAGGCTTATTTCCTGCAAGCTTTAAATACGACAAAAAGAGCCATTAGTTCAAAAAATGCAATTCCAATCTTATCCACTATTAAGATTGATGTAACTTCTGAAGGGATTACTCTCATTGGATCAAATGGACAAATCTCAATTGAATACTTTATTTCTGTTAAAGATGAAAATGCAGGCCTTCTAGTAACGACACCAGGTGCTATTCTTTTAGAAGCAACTTTCTTTATCAATGTTGTGTCCAGTCTACCAGATGTCGTTTTAGATGTGAAAGAAATCGAACAAAAACAAATTGTATTAGTTAGTGGAAAATCAGAAATTACCCTTAAAGGGAAAGATGCAGAACAATATCCCCGCATCCAAGAAATTTCAGCCAGCAACCCTCTAACGCTCCCAATTCAAACTTTGAAGAAAATCATTTCTGAGACAGCTTTTGCAGCAAGTACCCAAGAAAGTCGTCCGATTTTGACAGGAGTTCATTTTGTTCTTTCTGATCACAAGGAATTAAAAACGGTGGCAACGGATTCTCATCGAATGAGTCAAAAAAATATTACCCTTGAAAAAAATGGGGATAACTTTGATGTTGTGATTCCAAGCCGTTCTTTACGCGAATTAACGTCTGTCTTTTCAGATGAGATTGAACAGGTTGAAGTCTTCTTTGCCAATAACCAGATTTTATTTAGAAGTGACAATATCAGTTTCTACACACGCCTATTGGAAGGAAACTATCCAGATACGGATCGCTTGATTCCAACAGAGTTTAGTTCGGAAGTAACTTTTAAAGTTGCTCATCTTCGCCAAGCCATGGAACGGGCCCGCTTGTTGTCTAATGCTACTCAAAACGGTACTGTTAAATTAGAAATCGCTAGTGGGGTCGTTTCTGCCCACGTCAATTCTCCTGAGGTAGGGCGCGTGAATGAAGAAATTGATACAGAAGCAGTTTCAGGGGATGATTTAAACATCAGCTTTAATCCAACTTATTTAATCGACGCTTTGAAAGCCATTGAAAGTGAAAAAGTCGTCATTCGCTTCATCTCTGCAGTTCGTCCCTTTACTTTGGTACCAGCAGAGGAATCTGAACGCTTCATTCAATTAATTACACCAGTTCGGACCAATTAAGGGCCAAAAGCTAGCATTGAACAGGCTAGCTTTTCGTCTTATATGTTGATGAAAGGAAAATCCATGTATCAGGTCGGTGATTTTGTAGAAATGAAAAAACCCCATGCTTGTATCATCAAAGCAACAGGGAAAAAAGCCAATCGTTGGGAAATTCGACGAGTAGGGGCAGATATTAAAATTCGTTGTAGCAATTGTGATCATATAGTCATGATGAGCCGTCATGATTTTGATCGAAAAATGAAAAAAGTATTGTAAAAGAGAGTGGGACAGAAATCGGTAATTGGTTAGAATTCGATTTCGTCGTCCCACCTCCGCACAGTTGAGTAGGGCTGTAAAAGCTGATGAAATCAGCGTAGTAGAGCCCACTCAACCACTGCGTCTTGCTCGACAATCCAAAGACAATTGAGAGGCTAGGACTTTTGTCCCAGCCTCTTTTGTATTATTATTTTAATTCTTCAAATTTTCCATCTTTTACTTCTTTGAAGCCATTAGATTTAAAGGTTTTAAGTGTTGTCTTGTAGCCAATGTAATCAACATTTTGATTTTCTTGTGCAGCAATTAACTGATTTTCTTGTAATTCTTTTAAATCTGCCTTGGTATAATCAATCTTTGTTTTTTCAACGACATAGTCATCCTTATATTCTGCAGAGTGTGAGAATCCTTTGACATCTTTGAATTTTTTATCGTATTCATCAATAACTTTTTTTAATTGTTCTTTTGGCAATCCTGTACCTTCGTAGTAGATAACACTTGTAGAATCTGTACTTAGAATTTTATCACCCTGATATTCAACAATGACACGAATGTCTGTTTTCTTATCTTGGTCAATCAATTGAAGGTAACCTTTTTTTGTACTTTGTCCACAAGCTCCCAGAAGAAAGAGAGTAAAGATAGCTAAAAGAGGCAGAAGGATCGATTTAATTGATAGTTTTTTCATGACGAAAACTCCTTTATTATTATTGGTTTGATTATACCATATTCTTATGGAATTGGACAGGTGACTGTTAGTTTTAAGGGAGAGCATTTTTTCATCATCTTGTGCTTTGAATTATGTTATAATAAAAGGGATTGAAATGTGAACGGAGAAGAAGAAAAATGGCTTTAACAGCAGGTATCGTTGGTTTGCCAAACGTTGGTAAATCAACCCTATTTAACGCAATTACAAAAGCAGGAGCAGAGGCTGCAAACTATCCCTTTGCGACCATTGATCCAAATGTTGGGATGGTAGAAGTTCCAGATGAACGCCTCCAAAAATTAACGGAAATGATCACTCCTAAGAAGACAGTTCCGACAACCTTTGAATTTACAGATATAGCAGGGATTGTAAAAGGTGCTTCTAAAGGGGAAGGACTTGGTAATAAATTCTTGGCCAACATTCGTGAAGTGGATGCCATTGTCCATGTGGTACGTGCTTTTGATGATGAAAATGTCATGCGGGAGCAAGGCCGTGAAGATGCCTTTGTCGATCCACTAGCAGATATTGATACCATTAACCTAGAATTGATTCTGGCTGACTTAGAATCTGTGAATAAACGCTATGCGCGTGTGGAAAAGATGGCCCGTACGCAAAAGGACAAGGATTCCGTTGCAGAATTTAATGTCCTCCAAAAGATTAAGCCAGTGCTTGAAGATGGGAAGTCAGCTCGTACCATCGAATTCACAGACGAAGAACAAAAAGTTGTCAAAGGTCTCTTCCTCTTGACCACTAAACCAGTTCTTTATGTAGCGAATGTGGATGAGGATGTGGTTGGAGACCCAGACTCTATTGATTATGTGAAACAAATTCGTGAATTCGCAGAAACAGAAAATGCAGAGGTAGTGGTGATTTCTGCGCGTGCAGAGGAAGAAATCTCTGAATTAGACGATGAAGATAAAAAAGAGTTTCTTGAAGCCATTGGTTTAACAGAATCAGGTGTGGATAAGTTGACGCGTGCAGCTTACCATTTACTTGGACTTGGAACTTACTTCACAGCTGGTGAAAAAGAAGTTCGCGCGTGGACTTTTAAACGTGGTATGAAAGCTCCTCAAGCAGCTGGAATTATCCACTCAGACTTTGAAAAAGGATTTATCCGTGCTGTAACCATGTCTTATGATGATTTGGTCAAATATGGATCTGAAAAGGCCGTAAAAGAAGCTGGACGCTTGCGTGAAGAAGGAAAAGAATACGTTGTCCAAGATGGGGACATCATGGAATTCCGCTTCAATGTATAAAAAAAACAAGTAAATAACCAAAAGGTTGGAAAAAAACTTCCAGCCCTTTTGGCTTTTGAAAGGGAAAATAAATGACAAAATTAATCGTCGGATTGGGAAATCCGGGAGATAAGTATGTAGAAACCAAACACAATGTAGGGTTTATGTTAGTGGATCAGCTGGCGAAGTCTCTCAATCTCACCTTTTCACATGATAAGATTTTTCAAGCAGATGTGACATCCACCTTTATAGATGGAGAAAAGGTCTTTTTGGTCAAGCCAACCACTTTTATGAATGAGAGTGGCAAGGCCGTGCACGCGCTTTTGACCTATTATGGCTTAGAGGTGGAAGATTTGGTCGTTATTTATGACGACTTGGATATGGAAGTTGGCAAGATTCGTCTTCGGGCCAAAGGATCAGCTGGAGGCCACAACGGAATCAAATCAATTATCAACCATATTGGAACTCAGACCTTTAATCGCATCAAGATTGGAATCGGGAGACCCAAGCATGGCATGTCAGTAGTCCACCATGTCTTAGGGAAATTCGATCAGGATGATTATGCTACCATCCTCCTTGCTATCGACAAATCAGAAGAAGCCCTTCGCTTTTATTTAAAAGAAGGTCAGTTTGAAATAACAATGCAACAATACAATGGATAAATATAAGACACTGGTTGATTTATTTCAACAGAATAAAGATATCAGAAAATGGCAACAGGACCAGCAAAAAAGAAGTCGCTCTCTACTACTAGGATTGTCTTCGTCTACGAAAGCTATTACCATGGCGACAGTTGTCGAAGACGGACACAAGGTCTTGGTCTTGACCTCCTCTCAAAATGAAGCAGAACGTCTCGCCAGTGATCTATTGGGATTATTAGGCGAAGAAAAGGTCTATCTTTTCCTTGGAGATGACAATCCCTTGGCAGAATTTGTCTTTGCTTCCCAGGAACGGATCTTTTCTCGTTTGGAAGCTCTGGACTTTCTCCTAGCTCCAGAAAAAGAAGGAATCGTTATTGCCAATGTAAGTGGTAGTCGTTTGCTCTTACCTCATCCAAAGACTGTCAGCTCTATGATTCAATCTTTCTCTGTTGGAGCAGAACGAAATCTGACAGAATTGAAAGATACCCTACTGGCCATGGGCTATCAAAAGGTTTCACAGGTAAGCCAACAGGGAGAGTTTAGTCTTCGAGGGGATATTGTAGATCTTTTTGAAGCCAGTCAAGATTTCCCTTATCGCCTAGAATTTTTTGGAGATGAGATTGATGGCATTCGGACTTTTTCTCCAGAGACTCAACGTTCACTAGAAAATCTAGATGCGATAACGGTTCATCCAGTTAGTGACATGTTACTAACTAAAGATGATTTTCTAAGAGGACAGAAGAACCTAGAAAATCTGATTCAAAAAAGCCCCAATCCAGAGTTCAAATCCTATTTGACAGAGATTCTCACAGAAGTGCATCACCAGCGTCTTCATGCAGATAGTCGAAAATTTCTCTCTCTTTTTTATCAGCAAACCTACACCCTCTTTGATTATCTACCTAAACATGCTCCAGTTTTTTTGGATGATTACCATAAAATCATGGATCAGGAGGCGCAGTTTGATGTAGAAGTTGCCAATCTTTTGACAGAGGACCTACAAAAGAGTCGCTCTTTCGCAGAAGCCCAGTATTTTGCGGACAATAGTGCTCTTTTACGCACTTATAAACCAGCTTCTTATTTTTCAAATTTCCAAAAAGGCTTGGGAAATCTGCGATTTGATGCCCTCTATTCTTTCAATCAATACCCTATGCAGGAATTCTTCAGTCAGTTTACTCTCTTAAAAGATGAAATTGACCGTTTCCGTAAACAAGACTATACGGTTATTCTTCAGGTGACGAGTAAACAAGGTTTCCAGCAGTTACAAGAGCACTTGAGAGATTATGGGATTGATCTGGATTATCTTGCACCTGATCAGCTTCATCCTGGACAGAGCCAGTTGGTCATCGGCGGTTTAGCGCGTGGCTTCCACTTTGTGGATGAGAAGATTGTCCTCATTACAGAGACAGAAATCTTCCAGAAAAAGGTTAAACGAAAGATTCGTCGGCAAACCATTTCCAACGCGGAGCGGTTAAAAAACTACAATGAGTTGGAAAAGGGAGACTACGTTGTTCACCAGGTTCATGGAATTGGTCAGTATTTGGGACTAGAAACCATTGAAATTTCTGGCGTCCATCGAGACTATGTCTCCATCCAATATCAAAATGGAGACCGGATTTCCATTCCTGTGGATCAAATCCAGATGCTGTCCAAGTATGTTGCGAGTGATGGCAAGCCTCCTAAAATCAACAAACTCAACGATGGTCGTTTCCAAAAGGCCAAACAAAAGGTTCGTCAGGAAGTAGAGGATATTGCAGATGATCTGATTCAACTCTATGCAGAGCGAAGCCAATTGCAAGGATTTGCCTTTACTCCAGACGATGAGAACCAAGAAGCTTTTGATCAGGCCTTTCCCTATATTGAAACAGATGATCAGATTCGCTCGATCCAAGAAATCAAGAAGGACATGGAGTCTTCAAGCCCTATGGATCGCCTCTTGGTTGGAGACGTGGGTTTTGGGAAGACAGAAGTTGCTATGCGAGCAGCCTTTAAAGCTGTCAAAGATCACAAACAAGTAGCCGTATTAGTTCCGACAACGGTCCTAGCTCAACAGCACTATGCCAATTTCAAAGAACGCTTTGAGGCCTTTCCAGTAGAAGTTGATGTCTTGAGTCGTTTCCGGAGTCGTGCTGAGCAAAAAGAAACCTTGGAAAAACTTAAAAAAGGCCAGGTCGATATTTTGATTGGAACCCACCGTCTCTTATCTAAGGATGTAGAATTTGCGGATCTTGGGCTCATTGTGATTGATGAGGAGCAACGTTTCGGTGTCAAACACAAGGAAACCCTCAAGGAGTTAAAGAAAAAGGTTGATGTCTTAACCTTAACGGCAACGCCCATTCCTCGGACCCTTCACATGTCTATGTTGGGGATTCGGGATCTATCTGTTATTGAAACCCCACCGACCAATCGCTATCCCGTCCAAACTTATGTCCTAGAAACCAATCCAACCATTATCCGAGATGCCATTCGTCGGGAGATGGATCGGGGAGGGCAGGTCTATTATCTTTACAACAAAGTAGACACCATTGAGCAAAAGGTTTCAGAGTTACAAGAACTGGTTCCAGAAGCTTCTATTGGTTTTGTCCATGGACAGATGAGTGAAGTGCGGTTGGAAAACACCTTAATGGACTTTATTGAAGGTGAGTATGATATTTTAGTTACAACCACCATTATTGAAACAGGAGTGGATATCCCAAATGCTAATACCCTCTTTATTGAGAATGCCGACCATATGGGCTTGTCTACCCTTTACCAATTGAGAGGCCGGGTTGGACGAAGCAATCGCATTGCCTACGCCTACTTGATGTATCGGCCGGATAAAACCTTGACAGAAGTTTCTGAAAAGCGTCTTGAAGCCATTAAAGGATTCACTGAATTGGGATCTGGTTTTAAGATTGCTATGCGAGACTTGTCTATTCGTGGTGCTGGGAATATTTTAGGAGCTTCTCAATCTGGTTTTATCGATTCCGTCGGATTTGAAATGTATTCACAGTTACTCGAAGCTGCGATTGAGAAGAAACAAGGAAAAGAGAAAAAACGCCAAAAAGGAAATGCAGAGCTCAATCTCCAAATTGATGCCTACATTCCAAGTGATTATATCTCCGATGAACGTCAAAAAATTGAAATTTACAAACGCATTCGAGAAATTCAAGTTCAAGAAGATTATGAACTCTTGCAAGATGAATTGATTGATCGATTCGGAGAATACCCAGATGTGGTAGCCTATCTCTTAGAAATAGGGTTTATCAAATCTTATCTGGACCAGGTCTTTGTTAAAGTAGTCGATCGAAAAGACCAGCAACTAACAGTGAAATTTGAGCCAATTACCAAGCAACTTTTCTTGACTCAAGATTATTTTGCTGCCTTATCAGTAACTAAATTAAAAGCTCGTATTGCAGAAAGCCAAGGATTGATTGAATTAATCTTTGATGTGAAAAATAAAAAAGACTTCGAAATTTTAGCAGGCTTGCGACAATTTGGGGAAAAATTACTGGCCATCAAGCAGGAAAAAATGGAAAATCAAGACTAGGAAGAAAGATTTTACTAGGCTCTTTCTAAAAAAATGGTACAATAATACATTAGAGGTGATACGATGAGATTAGATAAATATTTAAAAGTTTCCCGCATTATCAAAAGACGCCCTGTAGCTAAAGAAGTAGCTGACAAGGGGCGCATCAAAGTTAATGGCGTTTTAGCGAAAAGTTCAACCGACTTGAAGGTAAATGACGAAATTGAAGTTCGCTTTGGGAATAAGTTATTAACGGTGAAAGTTTTGGAAATGTTAGATAGCACTAAAAAAGAAGATGCATCTAAAATGTATGAAATCATTCGTGAAACAAGGATAGAAGAAAATGCCTAAAAATATAGTTCAAATGAACAATCAGTACATTCAGGATGAACACCAGCGTCGCAAGTACCATGATGAAGAACGTAAAAAACGGAATCGCTTCATGGGCTGGGTTCTTATTTTGATTATTTTATTGTTCATCTTACCAACTTACAATCTAGCGCAGAGTTACCAGACCTTGCAAGAACGCAAACAACAATATGTTCAATTGCAAGAAAAATACCAGCAAACCATTGAGGAAAAAGAGTACCAAAAAGATATTGCTGCCAAGCTAAAGGATGATGAGTATGCTGCAAAATATGCACGCGCCAAGTACTCCTTCTCTAAAGATGGCGAATATGTCTATACAATCCCTAATTTATTACCAAAATAATGGAAAATATTATTAAAACTGTTCAACAATTTTTAGAGCATTCTGATGCGAAATTAGAAGAATTAGCTAAAAAAAATCAATCACTAAAACTACAAGAAAACAGCAAAGAAAGGAGCGAGGATGCATAAACTAATTTATTTCTTCCTTCTTCCTAGTTTTTTGGTGACCAAACCCTTGTCAGATCAAAAAACGCCTGTCACTCCCTTAGTTTCAGATTCTTCCTATCCTGTTCAGAATGGAGAAAATGTACATTATTTTGTGTCTCTTCCCTCTAACCCAAATGTCTACCAGACGATTGTAACCTATACAGACCCAGAATTGAGTCAAAAAGCTGGAGAAATTAAACCAGATACTCCTTTTACTGTAGAACAACTCTTTGTCAACGAACAAGGACAGTCTGTTTTTAAACTGGGCAATAAACAGTATGTCGTAGCTGACCAGGATCAAATCTTTGAGGATAATGTATTAGAAATTTCAGAAGAAAAGAAGACCTTGTGGTTAACTGGAGATTTCACAGTCTATGATAAACCTCTGATGAATGGAGCAAAAGTTAAAAAAACAAGTTTGACTCCCTATAGCAAGGTTGAAATCACCAAGAGTGCCAAAACTTTAAAAGGGACCTACCTAGAAATTTCTGGCCAGGGTTGGATTTCAAAAGATGAACTTTCTGCTACAGATAATCGGATGGAAAAAGTCCAAGCGATTCTGAATCAGAAGTACAACAAAGATGGAATTGCAGTTTACGTGAAGCAAGTGGATACTGGAAAGACTGCTGGGATACATGAAGATCAGGAAATGTATTCTGCCAGTATAGCCAAGCTTTTATATTTGTACTATACTCAAAAAGAGTTGAATGAGAATCATGTAGATTTGCAGACTCCTTTAAAATATACAAAAGAAGTTAATGATTATCCTGGAGCTTATGAACCAGAAGGCAGTGGAAGTATTTCAAAAACACCGGATGATAAGGAATATACCGTCGCTGATTTGATTAACCGGGTGGCCAAAGAATCCGATAATGTTGCGCAAAACATTTTAGGCTATTATGTAACGCACCAATCAGATAAAGAATTTCAAAAGGTGACCAATAAGATTGCAGGAAAAACGTGGAATGTAGAAAATAGAATGGCATCTGCCAAAATGGCAGGGAATGTCATGGAAGCTATCTACCAACAAAATGCTGGAATCATTGATGCTTTGTCGGATACTCGCTTTGATGATCAACGAATTTCAAAAGATATCCCAGTCAAGGTAGCTCACAAGATTGGAGATGCATATGATTTCCGTCATGATGTCGCCATTGTTTATACAGATTCACCATTTATTTTGGCTATTTTTACGGATCACTCTGATTACGAGACTATCTCAGCAATTGCCAAAGATATTTATGAGGTCTTACAGTAATGAAAGAAAAATTTCTTCAGTTCTGTCAAAAGGAGGGGCTTTTTGAATCTCATCAAAAAGTCCTTTTGGCTTTATCAGGAGGGGTGGACTCTATGACCTTACTAGATTGGCTCTACCATTACCAGCATCAATTGGGAATTGAACTCGTTCTTGCTCATGTCAATCATCACCAACGCGTTGAAGCTGACCAGGAGGAAAGAGGAATTCGGGAATTAGCTGAAGCAAAACATCTACCACTGAAGGTTGCCCATTTCTCTGGTCCTTTTTCGGAAAGCCGAGCTAGACAATTCCGCTATGACTTTTTTGAAAAAGTTATGAAAGAAGAAGCTTGTAGTGCTCTCGTCACCGCTCACCATATGGATGATCAGGCAGAAACGATTTTAATGCGTCTAATTCGTGGAAGTCGTCCGCGGCATTTAAAAGGTATTCCTTTAAAACAACCATTTGGACAGGGTATGTTGATCCGTCCCCTCTTACATTTCAAAAAAAAGGATTTTCCAGAAATTTTTCATTATGAGGATAAAAGCAATCGCTCTTTAGACTATTTCCGTAATCGTATCCGTCATCGTTATCTCCCACTGTTAGAAGAAGAAAATCCCCAAGTGACGAGTGCTTTGGTCAACTTAGGAGAGGATCTCAGTCATTGGCACCAGGCTTTAAAAGAGTTGACAAAAGATTTGAAGCTACAAGATGTGACGCAGTTTCAAAAGCAATCACCAGCTGTTCAGATTTATTTGCTGGAAGAGTATCTAGCTGGTTTTCCAGATTTGCAATTAAGTCGGGCACAATTTGAACAATTACATAGAATAGTAGTGACCAAATCTAACACGCAACAAGTTCTAAAGAATGGTTATGAACTTTACAAAGATTATCACTATTTTGAAATTCGGAAAATCAGTCGTAGGACGGATGACCGAATGTCAGAAGATTTGTTACAATTTGGAACCATAAAGACAGTAGGTGCTTATCGCTTTTTATTTGGAGTGGAACCAAGCGATTCATATATGGAGGCTATCCCACTTCCAAATAACCATCCAGTTTCTATTCGCCCCCGTAAAAGGGGAGATCGTATTCTGATGAACGGTCACCATAGAAAAATTAGCAGATTGTTGATTAACCAAAAAATCCCTTTAGATCAACGAAATAATCTGGTGGTTTTAGAACAAGATAAACAAATACTGGCTATTCCTGAAATTGCGATCAGTGATTTGAGTAAGGAATTAAAAAATGGTATAATGAAGGATACAATTTATATCCAGAAAATAGATAGGTAAAAAAGATGTTAGAACAAGATATCAAAAAGATACTCATTTCCCACGATGAAATCGTAGCTGCAGCACGTAAACTTGGTCAAAAACTGACAGAAGATTACCAAGGAAAAAATCCAATTTTAGTAGGGATTCTAAAAGGGTCAGTCCCATTTATGGCAGAATTGATCAAACATATTGATACGCATATTGAGTTGGATTTTATGTTGGTGTCTAGTTATCATGGTGGAACATCAAGCTCAGGCGTGATCAATATTATCAAAGATATGGACCAAGACATTAAGGGACGTGATATTCTCTTTGTTGAAGATATCATTGATACTGGTAAAACTCTTAAGAGTTTGAAAGAATTATTTGAAGGACGTCAACCAGCATCTGTTAAAATTGCTACCTTGTTGGACAAACCTGAAGGACGCTTAGTTGAGATTGAAGCAGATTACACTTGCTTTACCATTCCAAATGAGTTTGTTGTGGGCTATGGTTTAGACTACGAAGAAAATTATCGAAACCTTCCTTATATCGGAGTGTTGAAAGAAGAAGTGTATTCAAAATAGAGGAAACTAGATGAAAAATAACAAAAACAATGGTTTTGTTCGAAATCCTTTTCTATACTTATTGATTATAGTGGCTGCTGTTACAGGTTTTCAGTATTTCTTTGCTGGAAACAGTATCGGACAAAGCCAACAAATCAATTATACAGAATTGGTAAAAGAGCTTAAATCAGACAATGTCAAGGAAATTAGCTACCAGCCAAACGGTAGTGTCATTGAAATTTCCGGTACCTATAACAAAGCAAAAACCAGCAAGGATGATACAGGGGTTCAATTTTTCACTCCAAGTCCAAGTAAGGTGACTCGCTTCACGAGTGTGATCTTACCGTCTGATTTGACGGTTCAAGAATTACAAAACTTAGCATCCGAACACAAGGCTGACATCACTATTAAACGGGAAAGCTCAAGTGGAATGTGGATTACCATTTTGACTTCAATCGTACCCTTTGTGATTGTCATGTTCTTCTTCTTCTCCATGATGAATCAAGGAGGCGGCGGAGGTGCCCGCGGTGCTATGAACTTTGGTCGTAACAAAGCGCGTGCTACCAATAAAGAAGATATCAAGGTTCGTTTTTCAGATGTAGCAGGGGCTGAAGAAGAAAAACAAGAACTTGTTGAAGTGGTTGAATTCTTAAAAGATCCAAAACGCTTTACAAAATTGGGTGCTCGTATCCCAGCAGGTGTCCTTCTCGAAGGCCCTCCAGGAACTGGTAAAACATTACTTGCTAAGGCAGTTGCAGGAGAAGCTGGCGTACCTTTCTTTAGTATTTCAGGTTCTGACTTCGTAGAAATGTTCGTCGGTGTCGGTGCAAGCCGTGTACGTTCACTCTTTGAGGACGCTAAAAAAGCAGCACCAGCCATTATCTTTATCGATGAGATTGATGCTGTTGGACGTCAACGGGGAGTTGGCCTTGGTGGAGGAAATGATGAGCGGGAACAAACCCTTAACCAACTCTTGATTGAGATGGATGGTTTTGAAGGAAACGAAGGTATCATCGTGATTGCAGCCACTAACCGTTCTGATGTTCTAGATCCAGCCCTTCTTCGTCCAGGTCGTTTTGACCGGAAGGTTTTAGTTGGTCGTCCAGATGTAAAAGGACGAGAAGCTATCTTGCGTGTCCATGCTAAAAATAAACCATTAGCCAAAGATGTTGACTTGAAACTGGTTGCCCAACAAACACCAGGATTTGTTGGAGCAGATCTTGAAAACGTCTTAAACGAAGCAGCTCTAGTAGCGGCTCGTCGCAATAAGAAGGTTATCGATGCATCTGATATTGATGAAGCCGAAGATCGTGTGATTGCTGGTCCTTCCAAGAAAGACCGAACAGTTTCTCAAAAGGAACGCGAATTGGTTGCTTACCATGAGGCAGGGCATACCATTGTTGGTTTAGTCTTATCTAATGCTCGTGTTGTTCACAAGGTGACCATCGTTCCACGTGGACGTGCTGGTGGTTATATGATTGCTCTTCCAAAAGAAGACCAAATGCTTCTTTCTAAAGAAGATATGAAAGAACAATTGGCTGGATTGATGGGAGGACGTGTTGCAGAAGAAATTATCTTCAACGTCCAAACCACAGGAGCTTCCAATGACTTTGAACAAGCGACCCAAATGGCGCGTGCCATGGTAACGGAATATGGAATGAGTGAAAAACTTGGTCCAGTTCAATACGAAGGCAACCATGCTATGTTTGGAGCTCAAACGACTCAAAAATTCATTTCAGAGCAAACTGCATATGAAATTGATGAAGAAGTAAGAAGTCTTTTGAATGAAGCTCGCAATAAAGCGGCTGAAATCATCCAGAGCAATCGTGAGACCCACAAATTGATTGCAGAGGCCTTGTTGAAATACGAAACCTTGGATAGTGTTCAAATCAAGTCATTGTATGAAACAGGTAAAATGCCAGAAGATACTGATTTAGAATTGGAAAAAGAATCTAAACCATTATCTTATGAAGAAATTAAATCTAAAATGGAAGAAAATAAGTAATAAACTCTATAGTCTTCTAAAGCTTTTAGAAGGAGCCGAAAATTTCGGCTCCTCAGATTGAAGATAAAGTCTTCTAAAAACTTTCCTTAGGTGAGATCGGACGTCAGCGAACTTCTAAGAAGTTCCATGACTAATTATTGAGCCTAAGGTCTCAATAATTCCGAGTGCCTGAAACTATTACGTTTCAGGCACTTTTCTCACGGCGGAAAAGTTTCTAATCTTCCTAAATGACTAAAAATAAAAGTAATTTTTTGAAAAGCATCTTGCTTTTTTATGTAAAACAATAGTTTGTCTACATTCAAGGGAGCCGAAATTTCGGCTCTTTTTTTTCAAAAAAGTGTTGACAGATGAAAAAGAACTGATATAATAGAATACGTTGTAAAAATGGTCCGTTGGTCAAGGGGTTAAGACACCGCCTTTTCACGGCGGTAACACGGGTTCGAATCCCGTACGGACTATCACAAAAGTTGTTACATTGGTAGCAACTTTTTTTGTTTGATAAAACCATTATTCTGACATTCTTATCAAAATAATGACCAATTAGAATAAGAAAAGATCCCAAATAGAAAATAAGCACAAATAAATCAAAACCTCCTTTAAAATGAAGACTAGTTAGAAAGGAGGTCCAATGAACTTTAAAAAAACATATGAAAAAGTAAAATGGATAGTATGGAAATGTGAAAAGGAATTTTATATTCATCTTTGGGATCACGCAGATTGGGAACAAGAGGGAAGACTAGTGCTGTATGAGTTACAAATAAGTAATCCGGAGGTAGAAGAAAATGAAGAAATTCTATTAACCTACTTCAAAACAAAGTTTCGTAACCATATAAAAGATAAAGTTAGAAAACAAGAAAGTGATAAAAGGAAGTTAAATAAGGTCCCTTATACAGAAATTGGAGAAATCAGTCATCGACTTCGATCAAAAGAACTCTTTTTGGATGAACTAGTCCTATTAAGAGGAGCCCTAAAAGAATTCCGAAAAAATCTAACCGATCAAGAAAAAGAAGATTATGATAAACTTCTGATGAATCAACGTTTTTCAGGAAGAGCAAAGATGAGGAGAAGGCTAAAAGAATACTTGAAAGACTTCAAGGATCAACATTTATGAAAAAGGATGTAAGAAAGCATCCTTTTTCATAAAAATAAAAAGCCCTGTTGTAAAATGAAGTGCAACACAAAAGACACGTTCATCTGATATACTAGAATTGCGAAAAACAGCATAAAGGAAGATGAACATGTCTACTAATTATTCTACCACAAATCAATCCTACAAACACTTATCTGAAGTTGAAAGAGGAAAAATTGAGGCTTATTTAGACGATGGGCTCAAACCGTCGGAGATTGCTCGTCGGCTGGGGAGAAATCGCTCTACCATTACTCGTGAAATCAGTCGTGGTTCCGTCAAGCAAGTAAAACAAATTAAGGGAACTATATACCAGTTTACACTAGACACAAGATAATGTTCACTCATATATTCTGCCAACCATTCCATACCATAGGCTATCTCAAATACTTCCAATATCAATGAAAGGTCTGGTTGAAAACCATATTCTTTGAGTTTATTGATAATATCTTTTATAGAACGAATTTTCACTAGTTTAATAATTTCCCCAGAATCCTGCCTATCTCTATCTCGTCCGCTGTCTAGTTTCATTCCGAGAATGTAAGATAATGGTGGTACAAAAACAGTCAAATTTGAATAGCTAAATGCCTTCTCACAGATAGACAGTGGCGGTATTTTATTCATATTTGCAACATTGTTGTTCAGCCATAACTCATCAGGCTCATTCACGTCAAAATCATCGCCAACTTTCTCAATAATGCTTCTGATTTTAACATCTTCTTGATAAAAAGCATCAACATCTTGTGTTCCTCGAAGGTTGTAGTATTCGAGGACAAAGCCACCAACACAGATAATTTCTAGGTCAATGTTTTCCTTAGCTAATTCTGTATTGAGAGCCTCAAATAAAACTTTCTTATCCATAGTTACCCTCTCTAAAGAGTTTCAAAATATCTTTTGGATGACTTTTACGGTTCGCCTGCAAAACGTGTTCTCTTGTGTGTGTGCCTTCTGTTAAAGCATCTTGAAGGGTTATTTTTTGGAAAGGTGTTAAGGTAGGACTTTTCAACAATTGCTCTACATCATCAGTAGTTAGTTTAGTCTCCTCATCTTTAATGACCTTATAAAGATAGCGAAACCACAAATCACCGTCACTTCCAGCATGTTCACTAGCTCTCACCATGTAATCGTACCATGTTGTCATTATTATTCCCCCTCATCTTTTCTAGGGTTATAGTGCATTGCTATCCAAAGTTTTTTGTCAAAATCAGATAACTCTTTTTTCTTCTGATAAATGCAATCGTTCAAATTAGGAAATTTGAGACTGTATTTTTTCTCAAAAAAGTTCTGAAACTCCTCTTTACTTTCTGCAATATCAACCAAGGCTTCTAACTCTGCCATTTGTTTGGCAATAGCCTTTCTGTCAATTTTCTTTTGACTATCTCCAAGTACGTCATAAACACAACGTTTTGTCAGTTGAGTATAAAAAGAGCGATGTTCAGTAACAAAATCAAAGGAATAGGTCTTATCCCAGAGTTTGGTGTACTTATTGTAAAAACCATCTGAAAGGCTGACCTGATAGCCAATCAGCTTACTATCAACTCTACGAGCGATGGACCTTTCCAATTCAAAATGTAGGTCATGTAATGTATTAGTAGCCATAAATCAGCTCCCTGTATTTAGTTCGGACACAGGCATTTGAAATCAGGAGATTAAAACGCTCACTATCCGAATAGTCACGAGTATTATAACGAAAAACAAATTCATCTACATAGTCTTGAAGATATTTCTTAGACCACGAATGGTAAATTCCTAATACTCCACGTTTCAATCCAGCCCAAAAGCCTTCAATCGTGTTGGTATAAACATTACCTTGCACATACTCGCTAGTTCCATGATTAACAAAGTCATGATTATACATCTTAGCTACTTTATTATAACCCAGCCATTCATCTGTGTAAAGTTGAGCTGTTTCCTTTACGTATTTGACAATCTGTTCAGTCAATGTTTTCGTCTTTGTATCTGGTACATGATGAGCATTAACTTTACCCTGACGTTGTACCATGCCTACTACAGCAGATTTGTCTTTCAATGAACGCCCTTGAGCATTTTTGACTTTTTTGGAGTTATGACGATTCTTATTTTTACCACCTATGTAGGTTTCATCAACTTCCACAACGTCATCAAGACTATTGTTGTTTTCAGAACTAAAACACTTACGGATACGTTCCAGCATAAACCAAGCTGTTTTTTGCGTAACACCAATATCTTTTGATAATTGCACAGATGAGATTCCTTTTTTGTGAGAAGTCACAAGCCAAATTGCCATAAACCATTTACGAAGTTCAATTTTAGTATTGTCAAAAAGAGTACCAGTCTTGACATTGAAGTATTTTCCAGTATTTTTACAGCGGTATTTGTTACCTTTGCATTTGTAGACCTTTGAAGTAGCATCAAAAGGGCTGATAATCACATCGCCCCAAATCATATTTTCTAAATGGTCAATACATGACTGTTCGTCTGGAAAAGCAGATTGTAAATCAAATAATGACTTAAACTCAAACTTCATAACTGATACTCCTTACTTCTTGATTATATTATATCGAAAACAAGAATATTTGTCAATAAAAATGTAAACTTCTACTATGCAAGGTTCCAAAATTTTGATATAATAGAAGTATCAAAAATAAAGGAAATTAAGTATTATGAACGCAATCACAGCTCACAGCTCACAGCTCACAGCTCACAGCTCACAGCTCACAGCTCACAGCTCACAGCTCACAGCTCACACTGATTATGTAATCGGGCGTGTTTTTTGTCAAGCATTAAAACAGGCTTTTTCACATTTTTGTGAGAAGGCTTTTTATGTTGAGTTTTCTGAGTTGTTTTTAGAGAGAAATGGGGAGCTACAATATGCCTAACCATTTCTCAAACGAAGTTGACGGACAACTCAAGTTTTATCAAGATTATCTACCTCTTGTTGATAAAACTTTGAAAACAGATGATATTTTAACGGATTATACAGATGGTATTGTAAATGGAAATCTGATTGAATTTAAAGTTGTTATCAATGATATTAACACTGTTCTATTCCAAGCCATCAAATATCTATCCGCTCGGAGAATCAAAGGAAAAGAAATTCCCAAAAACATTCTGCTTGTGTCGCTAACGAATGAAAAAATCTACGTTTTTGATAGTCAGGAATATTTAATACATATCGAAAAAGTATATTTTGGTGGTGCAAGTGTAAAAACCTCTGGTTTTTCTTCTGATGCTCCTATTGAAGTTTTAGAATACGGTCAAAGTCAACTAGACGAAAGTCGTCTTATTACTTTACTACGTTCAAAGCAATATACAAAAATTAACATCGACGAAAACTGTATTGTTGGTTGGGCAGAACGTTTTTATCGTGAAAACAAAGGAGCTAAAAAGTCAGATTTTATCGGTGACCATACTGGTAAAGTTAAAATTATTGGTGAAATTCGGAAACCTGAGAAACTAAAAGAGTTTATCAATCCTTATATCGGTGAAACTAATGTTCAATTTCAATATTTGATGGATAAACTCAATGATAATTTGCAAAAGAAAAATTTAGGAGCTTTCTACACTCCTGAACCTTATGTTCAAAAGTCATTGGAGCTAGTCCGACAAGCTATTAAACGTGTTCCAGAAGGAAATGATTATATTATTTTGGATAGATGTGCCGGAACTGGAAACCTTGAGAAATTGATGAGCGACGAGGAATTAAGTCACTGTGTTCTTTCAACTATAGAATATTATGAATACAAAGTTCTGCTGGAATTGCTTGGAGATAAAGTCCGTCATATCATTCCACCAACTGAAAAAGAAGATACTTTTAATATGGGGCTAGTCCGAGGAGCGGATGCTCTTAGCGAGGAATATATCAATAATGAAATTATTCAACGCTATATCAACGACCCAAAAGTAACAATTATTTTGTATGAAAACCCACCCTACGCAGATACACGCAGTATAGAACATCAAAAAGCAAAAAAGACTTCATCATCATCTCAATGGAAACAAAGTTATTTAATGAAACAGATGAAACAAGAAATCAAGGGAATGGGTGTAAATGAGATGGGAAATATCTTTATTTGGAGTGGTTTCAAATATTATCTTCGTCAGCCTACTGATAGTTACATTATTTATAGCCCAATCAAATATTGGAAAGAAATTCATCTCATTGATAAAAAGTTTGAAAGTGGATTTGCTTTCAACCGAAGACATTTTCACACTAAAATTGATGCGTTAGTTTCTTGTATTCTTTGGTCAAATGTAGATGAAAAATTAGATAATATTACCCTTGAAGCATTCAATATAGCCAATAACGAAATCTTACAAGAAGAAGATTTAACCATCAATCGTATTTATACGAAATATAGTAATGTGTATTACGACAAACGGAAATTTAGTGACGATAAATTATCTGATTTTGTATTGGGGTTAAATGGAGCAAAATTAGTAGGCACGAATAAAATTACTTCTCAGACAATTATAAATAACAATCTAATTGGCTATTTGCGAGCTTCTGGAGTGAATTTTGACAATCCTGACTTAGCTTCTTCTCTACTAGTTGCTAGTCTATATAATGGTGCAGGGTATTTCCCATTAAGAAAAGACAATTTCATCGAAAAGCTCCCAATGTTTGCCGCCAGTCGCTACATTACTTATAATCGTCACTGGACACAGCGTGCTAATATTATGAAATCTGCTGATGGCGCTGAACGTTTTAATAAAGCTGTATCAAGTAACAAGATTGAACAAGACTTATTGAAAATTCTGCTCTTCACAACACTTGAAACGCAAAATCACATGAGAAGTTTATATGGTTCTGATGGACGATTCTACCGCAATGAGTTGTCACTGGATAACTCTAATGGAGATACGCTAGCAACAGTCAACTTAGCAAAATTGAAACAAGGTTCTAAAGAGACTGCTTTATTTGAACAATGGGAAAAAGTCCTAACAGAAGCTAAGAAAACGGAAAATTATAATTCTAAATTGACGTATTCAGTTTATCAGATTATTGATGAACTTAACACATCTGAAAAAGATGAAAATGATAAAACAATCTATAACTATCCCGAATTAAACGGACACTTGAATACATTGAAAACAATGATAAAAGAATATTATAATTCTGAAATTGTGCCATTTTTATTTGAGTATGAATTTTTGAAATAAGCATAAAAAAGACGACTTCCGCTTGGAAGACGCCTTTTTCATATTCTCGTAAGCACTATATATTGTGTTTAGTGTAAACTGATATATAGTTCCCCAAATTAATAATAAGAAGGTCTACTACCAACACTATTATGCAGATGCTGCCCAAAATCGTTATCGTCAGGCCAGAAA
>NZ_JAHZQQ010000029.1 GCF_019930045.1 Streptococcus australis
CCTTTATGCTGTTTTTCGCAATTCTAGTATATCAGATGAACGTATCTTTTGTGTTGCACTTCATTTTACAACAGGGCAAATTGACAAATTCAGTCAATCTGCTACAATAAAATAAGCAATAGAAATGATGGTCAAAGCTCATGGATGTTGCAGGCTTTTTTGTCCTGCACTTCTTGCGAGTTTTGACTGTTTTTGTGTCGTTTTTTGAGAGGAATAAAAGATGCAACAGCAGGATTTTCGAACGAAAATGGATCGCACGGTTTTTGGTGTGAGAGCGACTGCTTTGATTGTAAAAGACAATCGCTTGTTAGTCGTAGAAGATGAGGACGGTTTTTATACAATTGGAGGTGCCATTCAAGTGGATGAAGCTACTGAAGATGCTGTTGTTCGAGAAGTAAAAGAGGAACTTGGGGTCGCATCTAGAGCTGTTCAGTTAGCTTTCATTGTTGAAAATCGCTTTGAACAAGCTGGGGTCCACTATCATAATATTGAGTTTCATTATTTTGTGGACCTACTGGGAGATGCACCGTTAACGATGCAAGAAGATGCGAAGCCATTACCTTGCCGGTGGCTTGCTGTAGATGATTTACATAGTGTCAATCTAAAGCCGGCATTTTTAAAAACTGCCTTACCAGATTGGGACGGACAATTACGACACATCCATCTTAAAGAATAGGAGAAAAAATGACTTATAATTTTATAGAAGAATACGATATTATTGTGATCGGAGCGGGGCATGCAGGTGTAGAAGCCTCCCTTGCTGCGAGCCGTATGGGTTGTAAAGTTCTACTTGCAACCATCAATATTGAAATGTTGGCATTTTTACCATGTAATCCCTCAATCGGTGGATCAGCAAAAGGGATTGTGGTCCGTGAGGTAGATGCTCTCGGTGGAGAGATGGCCAAGAATATTGACAAATCCTATATTCAGATGAAGATGTTGAATACAGGAAAGGGACCAGCGGTTCGTGCCCTTCGTGCTCAAGCAGATAAGGAGCTCTACTCTAAGGAAATGCGTAAGACGGTTGAGAACCAAGAAAACTTGACCCTTCGCCAAACCATGATTGATGAAATTTTGGTAGAAGATGGGAAGGTTATTGGTGTTCGAACTGCGACCCACCAAGAATATGGGGCCAAGGCTGTCATTGTCACGACTGGAACAGCTTTACGTGGTGAAATCATCATTGGAGATCTCAAGTATTCATCAGGCCCTAACCATAGCCTTGCTTCTATCAATTTGGCTGAAAATCTCAAGAATCTTGGACTAGAAATTGGACGGTTCAAAACGGGTACGCCACCACGTGTAAAGGCATCGTCAATCAATTATGAAGAAACGGAAATTCAACCAGGTGATGAGAATCCAAATCACTTTTCTTACAATTCGCGTGACGAGGATTATTTAAAGGATCAAATCCCTTGTTGGTTAACCTATACCAATAGTCAAAGCCACGAGATCATCAACAGCAATTTACACCGAGCTCCAATGTTTACAGGTGTTGTAAAGGGAGTTGGACCTCGCTATTGTCCATCTATTGAAGATAAGATTGTTCGCTTTGCGGATAAGGAACGCCACCAGCTATTCCTTGAGCCAGAAGGACGCAATACAGAAGAAGTCTATGTCCAAGGCTTGTCAACCAGTCTACCAGAGGATGTGCAAAGAGATCTTGTCCATTCTATTAAGGGATTGGAAAATGCTGAGATGATGCGAACGGGTTATGCGATTGAGTATGATATGGTCCTTCCACATCAATTGCGAGCAACACTAGAAACTAAGAAAATCTCAGGTCTCTTTACCGCAGGACAAACCAACGGAACGTCTGGCTATGAGGAGGCCGCTGGTCAAGGGATTGTGGCAGGGATCAATGCTGCTCTAAAAATCCAAGGAAAACCAGAGCTCATCTTGAAACGGAGTGATGGTTATATTGGGGTCATGATTGATGACTTGGTGACCAAAGGAACAGTTGAGCCCTATCGACTGTTAACCAGTCGTGCTGAGTATCGTTTGATTCTTCGTCATGATAATGCAGATATGCGCTTAACAGAAATTGGTCGCGAGGTTGGTCTAGTGGATGACGAACGTTGGGCACGGTTTGAAACCAAGAAGTATCAGTTTGAAAATGAAATGAAGCGCCTTGACAGTATCAAGCTAAAACCTGTAAAGGAAACGAACGAAAAGGTTGCAGAGCTAGGTTTTAAACCATTGACAGATGCTGTCACAGCCAAAGAATTCTTGAGACGACCAGAAGTATCGTATCAAGATGTTGTTAACTTTATCGGACCAGCAGCTGAAGAACTAGATGATAAGATTATCGAGCTGATCGAAACTGAAATTAAGTACGAGGGTTATATCTCGAAAGCTTTAGATCAGGTTGAAAAAATGAAGCGAATGGAAGAAAAACGAATTCCAGCCAATATTGATTGGGACGATATTGACTCCATCGCCACAGAAGCTCGTCAAAAATTCAAGTTGATTAATCCAGAAACGATTGGTCAAGCTAGTCGGATTTCGGGTGTCAACCCAGCTGACATTTCTATCTTGATGGTTTATCTTGAAGGCAAGAGTCGGAGCATTTCTAAGAATCAAGAAAAAGAATCCTAACTTGTTATGATGTAAATATGTGGAAGAAGTAGCCAAATAGCTACTTCTTTTCTCGTTTTACTGTATATTTACAATAGTGTAAATATACTTTACACCGTTTGACAAATGAGCGACCGGACCTTGATCCCTGCCAGCTTTTTCTTTGGTGGAAAGGCTTGACGGGCCTCGCTTTTTCTTATGTTTTATGGTATAATGGCCCAACAGAGGTTTATGATGAAAAAATTTCGTATGACGCCTATCCATTATTGTATGGTAGGTTTGTTAGCATTTATTATATTAGCCATCAGTTCCAGATTATTGGGTAGCACAATTGCAAATTTATTTGTGATTCTATTGATTCTTTCCGGTGTCATCTATCTCTTTCTTCATCAATTAAAGCAAGTAGAATTGGATGAGCTAGAACAAATTCAATATGTCAATCATCAGGCTGAAAATGGATTGGCCTCGCTACTGGATAAAATGCCAGTTGGTGTAATCAAGGTAAACGGTGAAACCAATGAAGTTGAGTGGTTCAATCCTTATGCGGAGTTGATTTTCTCCACTGAGGATGGACAATTCGATGTGGAATACCTGCAACAAGTGTTGGCGATTCCTTTTGAAGGGAAAGGCCATTATGCAACCATTGGAGATAAGAAATATTCTGTTTATCTAGATTCCCACGCCAGTGTCGTTTATTTTTTTGATGCGTCTAGTGAGTATGAGGCCAACGTTGGTCTTGTAACGACTAGGCCGGTCATCGGGATTATGTCCGTAGACAACTATGATGATTTAGAAGATGTTGTGTCTGATTCGGATATCAGTAGCATCAATGGTTTTATTGCAAACTTTGTTGAAGAATTCTCGGAAAAATACCATATGTTTTACCGAAGAGTCGGGATGGATCGCTTTTATCTTTTTACCGACTATACCGTTCTTGAACAATTAATCGAATCCAAATTTTCTATTATTGACCAATTCCGTGAGGAAGCGAAAAATCGTGAATTACCCATTACGGTAAGTATGGGATTCTCATACGGAGATGGCAATCATGATGAAATTGGTAGAGTTGCTTTATCGAATCTAAACTTAGCTGAGGTTCGAGGGGGTGACCAAGCGGTTGTAAAAGAAAAAGAAGAAGGCAAGGATCCTATTTTCTTTGGAGGGGGGACAGCTTCTTCTATCAAGCGCACCCGTACACGTACTCGTGCGATGATGACAGCTATTTCTGAAAAAATTAAATCGGTTGATCAGGTATTTGTTGTTGGCCACAAAAAATTAGACATGGATGCATTGGGGGCATCGATTGGGATGCAATTATTTGCAAACAATATCAACGAACGCTCTTATGCTGTTTATGATGATACGTCTATGGCTCATGATATTGAACGAGCGGTTGAAAAAATTCAATCAGATGGAGCGACTAAACTAGTAACGGTTTCAGATGCTCTACGGATGGTAACCGATCAATCCCTTTTGATTATGGTAGACCATTCGAAGACAGCTCTCACACTCTCAAACGAATTGTATGAGAAGTTTTCCCAAGTCATTGTCATCGATCACCATAGACGGGATGAAGACTTTCCTGAAAACGCCATGATCACTTATATTGAAAGTGGAGCAAGTAGTGCAAGTGAGTTGGTTACGGAATTGCTTCAGTTCCAGAATTCTAAGAAGAACCGCTTGAATAAGATACAAGCCAGTGTTTTGATGGCTGGAATTATGTTGGATACCAAGAATTTCTCTGTTCGCGTAACGAGCCGTACATTTGATGTAGCTAGTTATTTACGAAGCCGAGGCAGTGATAGTGTCCTCATCCAGGAAATTTCAGCAATTAACTTCGATGAGTACCGCGAAGTAAATGAATTGATTCTAAATGGTCAAATGGTCTTCCCACATATTATTGTGGCAACAGGAGCATCAGATGTTCCTTATGGAACGGTTACCATTAGTAAAGCAGCCGATAGTATGTTGGCCATGTCTAAAATTGAAGCGACCTTTGTCATTGCTCTGAATGAACAGGGAAGCATTTCCATTTCAGCTCGAAGTAGAAGCAAAGTCAACGTGCAAAAAATTATGGAGCAAATGGGAGGCGGAGGCCACTTTAATTCGGCAGCTTCTCAATTGGCAGATGTAACCATCGATCAAGTTCGTACCCAATTGATTGACTGTATTCAAGAAGAGGTCCAAAAGGATAAGGAGGAAGAAGAATGAAAGTTATCTTTTTAGCAGATGTAAAAGGAAAAGGAAAAAAAGGGGAAATTAAAGAAGTCCCAACAGGTTATGCTCAAAACTTTTTGATCAAAAAGAATTTAGCTAAAGAAGCTAACGCCCAAGCGATTGGGGAACTTCGTGGTAAGCAAAAATCTGAAGAAAAAGCCCATGCGGAATTAGTCGCAGAAGCGAAAAACATTCAAGCGAAATTAGCAGAAGAAACGACCGTTGTCCAATTTACAGAAAAAATTGGCCCCGATGGACGTACATTTGGTTCGATTACCAATAAAAAAATTGCAGAAGAACTACAAAAACAATTTGGAATCAAAATCGATAAGCGTCACATTCAAGTGGCTTCTCCAATTCGCTCTGTCGGCTTGATTGATGTGCCTGTTAAAATTTATCAGGATATTACAGGTATTATCCAAATTCGGGTAAACGAAGGTTAAGTAAATCGTTAGAAAGGAATGACTATGGCTGAGATAGAAGAATTAAGAACCCAGCCTCAAGATATCCAAGCAGAGCAATCTGTCTTAGGAGCCATCTTTATTGATGAGGGGAAACTGGTTTTTGTTCGTGAGTTTATTGAGCCAGCAGATTTCTTTAAATATGCCCATCGGTTAATTTTTAAGGCGATGATTGACCTTGCAGATAGGGGAGATGCTATTGATGCGACGACCGTTCGCAATATTTTAGATAGCCAAGGGGACTTGCAAAATATCGGTGGTCTCTCTTATCTAGCTGAAGTTATCAACTCTGTTCCGACCTCAGCCAATGCGGAATATTACGCAAAGATTGTTTCCGAAAAAGCGGTTCTAAGACGCTTGATTGCCCGTTTAACGGAGAGCATTAATCAAGCATATGATGGAGCGAGTCCGTCGGATGAGATTATTGCAGGCGCAGAAAAAGCCCTGATTGATGTTAGTGAAAATGCCAATCGAAGTGGTTTCAAGAATATCAAGGATATCCTAAATATCAACTTTGGAAGTCTTGAAACTCGGTCATTGCAGACAACGGATATTACGGGGATTGCAACAGGTTATCGAGATCTTGACCATATGACAACAGGTCTTCATGAAGAAGAGTTGATTATTCTTGCAGCGCGTCCAGCGGTTGGTAAGACTGCTTTTGCTCTAAACATTGCCCAGAATATCGGAACCAAGTTGGATAAAACAGTCGCTATTTTCTCACTGGAAATGGGGGCTGAAAGTTTGGTGGACCGGATGTTGGCAGCAGAGGGCTTGATTGAGTCTCATTCTATTCGTACTGGTCAGTTGACGGATGATGAGTGGCGGAAGTATGCCATTGCTCAAGGAAATCTAGCCAATGCCAGCATTTATATAGATGATACTCCTGGTATTCGGATTACAGAAATTCGATCTCGTTCTAGAAAGTTAGCACAAGAAACAGGTAATCTTGGCTTGATCCTCATCGACTACTTGCAGTTGATTACAGGCACTGGACGTGAAAACCGGCAACAGGAAGTTTCAGAAATCTCTCGTCAATTAAAAATTTTGGCGAAAGAATTGAAGGTTCCTGTGATTGCCCTTAGTCAGCTGTCTCGGGGAGTCGAACAACGACAAGATAAGCGACCGGTTCTATCTGATATCCGTGAATCAGGATCCATCGAGCAGGATGCAGATATTGTTGCCTTTCTATACCGTGATGACTATTATGAACGTGCAGGTGAGGAAGAAGAAGGCTTGCCGAATAACAAGGTTGAAGTCATCATTGAAAAGAACCGTTCGGGAGCGCGTGGAACAGTGGAGTTAATCTTCCAGAAAGAATATAATAAGTTCTCCAGCATATCAAAGAGAGTAGAGGAATAATGAATGAGTGATGCATTTACAGATGTGGCAAAAATGAAAAAAATCAAAGAAGAAATCAAGGCTCATGAAGGTCAAATTGTGGAAATGACCTTGGAAAATGGTCGTAAACGTCAAAAAAATAAGTTTGGTCGATTAATTGAAGTTTATCCTTCTTTGTTTATTATTGAATACACTAATGAAAACAGTTTACCTGGTGAACCAGCAGCAACCTATGTTGAATCGTATACTTACTCAGATATTTTAACTGAGAAAAATTTGATTCATTACTTAGACTAATGTAGCTAGGGTAAGCTAGAACTTCCAACCGTCTCTTCTTGGAGATGGTTTTTTTGATGTCTTGAACATATCATAAACATTTGTTTTGTAAATTTATTGACAAAGATGTCAATTTTACGATCAAATCTGTCAATATTAGACAGGGAATCTTTTGAAGAGAAGTCTCATATATATTCTTCATATCACTAAAATAGAGGGACTTAGGAGGGTGTTGAAACAATCATGGTTGACAAGTTGTAAAAAAGGTGTAAAGATTCCTGTAAACAGATAGGATAGGAGAGTTAATACATGTATATCTAAGTCAAAATGTGTGATTTAGAAAGTCCTTAGCTAGAAAACCTCATTTTGCTTTTCATTTATAGAAAGAAATCAAAAAAATGAGAAAGCAACTTTACAAGGACTGGTATTGGTGGTATAATAGAATTTGTGCGAAATGACAGCAGGACAAAATGAAGCTCGTCAACAGGAAGCCAGCTAGAAAAGTAACCTTTGCTGTTTGGGCGAAGGCTTTCTGAACGAATCAGGTTTGTCTAAAACGTTATTTCCTACAAAAAATTATTTTTATAGGAGGACATTTCAAATGTCACGTTATACAGGACCATCTTGGAAACAATCTCGCCGTCTTGGCTTGTCACTTACAGGTACAGGTAAAGAATTGGCACGTCGTAACTACGTACCAGGTCAACACGGACCAAACAACCGTTCAAAATTGTCAGAATACGGTTTGCAATTAGCTGAAAAACAAAAACTTCGTTTCTCTTACGGACTTGGTGAAAAACAATTCCGTAACTTGTTCGTACAAGCTACTAAGATCAAAGAAGGAACTGTCGGTTTCAACTTTATGCTTCTTTTGGAACGTCGTTTGGATAACGTTGTTTACCGTCTTGGACTTGCGACTACTCGTCGTCAAGCTCGTCAATTCGTTAACCACGGTCACATCCTTGTTGACGGAAAACGTGTTGACATCCCTTCATACCGCGTAACTCCAGGTCAAGTGATCTCAGTTCGTGAAAAATCAGCTAAAGTTCCAGCTATCCTTGAAGCTGTTGAAGCAACTCTTGGACGTCCAGCATTCGTATCATTCGATGCTGAAAAATTGGAAGGTTCATTGACTCGTTTGCCAGAACGCGATGAAATCAACCCAGAAATCAACGAAGCACTTGTCGTTGAATTCTACAACAAAATGCTTTAATTTTAAGAAAAAACTTGCAGAAAGCCTACAACAGTGGGCTTTTTGTTTTGTCTTAAACCGTTGTTTTCTGGGTTTGCTTAGATATTTGCTCCCTAAGTTTACTTCATAGAAAGAAATGACCGTCTTAAAATAGGTGGTTTTTCTTTTGCAAAATAAATAACAACTCTCCTGAATTGGAGATTTTTGTGACCGAATACCTAAAATAATAAACCAAATAGCAATTTTTTCTTCTCAGATAGTCCTTTTTGTTAAGATGAAACAAACGATTGGAAAGGGTTCTTATGGGATTTAAGAAAAAACATTATCGCCAACAAGTTGATATGAGAGACTGCGGTGTTGCGGCTTTGGCCATGGTTTTTGGCTACTATGGTTCATACTATTCTTTAGCCAGTCTGCGGGAGAAGGCAAAAACGACTGCAGATGGAACGACCGCCTTAGGTCTGGTCAAGGTGGCTGAAGAGTTGGGATTTGAGACACGCGCCTTCCGAGCAGATCGCACACTTTTTGACTTGGAAGGAGTGACCTATCCCTTGATTGTCCACGTGATCAAGGATGGGCGTCTCCCTCACTATTACGTAGTCTATAAAAAAGATAAAAAGTATCTTTACATAGCCGATCCAGATCCAAAGGTAAAGATGACTAAATTAACGATCGAAGAGTTTGAACAGGAATGGACAGGGATTGTTATCGCCTTGGCCCCGACTCCAGCCTATCAACCAAGTAAAGAAAAGAAAAATGGGCTTTTAGATTTTGTCCCTCTTTTGTTTAAACAGCGGAAATTGGTTCTGCATATTGTTCTTGCAACGTTATTGGTAACCCTCATCAATATTGTGGGTTCTTACTACCTACAATCGATTATTGATACCTATGTGCCTGATCAGATGAAGCAGACGCTGAGTGTGATTTCACTAGGGTTGATCGTGGTTTACATCTTACAGCAGGTCCTGACCTATGCGCAAGATTACTTGCTTCTTGTTTTAGGCCAGCGCTTGTCTATTGATGTCATTCTGTCCTATATTAAGCATGTTTTTCAGTTGCCTATGAGTTTCTTTGCAACTCGACGGACAGGAGAAGTGGTGTCACGGTTTACAGATGCCAACCGCATTATCGATGCTCTGGCTAGTACACTGCTTTCAATCTTTTTGGATCTGTCTATTGTTTTGATTTTATCAGTAGTCCTGTTTAGCCAAAATGCTCACCTCTTTTTCTTGACCATTCTCTTGCTACCGATTTATGCGGTCATTATTTTTGCCTTTATGAAGCCTTTTGAGCGCTTAAATAATGAAACCATGGAAGCTAATAGTGTCTTGTCATCTTCCATCATCGAAGATATCAATGGGATCGAAACTATCAAGTCTCTTACCAGTGAGCGGAGTCGCTATCAAAAGATTGACTCAGAATTTGTGGACTATCTCAAGAAGTCCTTTGCCATGAGCAAGGCGGAGAGTCTACAAAAGGGGCTCAAGCACTTGGCCCAGTTGATTTTGAATGTCTTGGTCTTGTGGTTGGGAGCTCATTTGGTCATGAAGCAAGAATTGAGCTTGGGGCAGTTAATCACCTACAACACTCTCCTTGTTTATTTCACAGGCCCTTTAGAGAACTTGATCAACCTCCAAACCAAACTTCAAGCAGCCCGAGTGGCCAATACCCGTCTGAATGAAGTCTATTTGATAGACTCTGAGTTCGCAGATAAGAAACCTCTTCAAGATCGTGATGCTCTCGATGGTGATCTGGTTTTTGAAGGAGTAGACTACAAATACGGTTTTGGGGCTAACGTTCTTACCGATATCAGTCTCACGATCAAAAAAGGGAGCAAGGTAAGTTTTGTTGGTATTTCAGGTTCTGGAAAAACCACGCTAGCAAAGATGATGGTGAATTTCTACCAACCCAATAAAGGGACGATTCGCCTAGGAGGAACGGATATCCAGCAAGTGGATAAAACTTTGCTCCGCCAGCAAATCAATTATTTACCCCAGCAGCCCTATGTCTTTAATGGTACGATTTTAGAGAACCTGTTACTGGGAGCGCGGGAAGGAACTAGTCAGGAAGATATCTTGCGCGCTGTTGAAATCGCAGGAATTCGAGAAGACATTGAGCGTATGCCCCTCAATTACCAAACAGAATTGACTACGGATGGCATGGGAATCTCTGGTGGTCAACGGCAGCGGATTGCCTTGGCGCGTGCCTTATTAACGGATGCTCCGATTCTGATTTTGGATGAAGCGACCAGCAGCCTGGATATCTTGACGGAGAAGAAAATTGTGGACCGCTTGATGGCCTTAGACAAAACGATTATCTTTATCGCTCATCGGTTAACGATTGCAGAACGGTCTGAAAAAGTCTTCCTCATGGACCAAGGTCGTCTGAAAGAAGAAGGAAGCCATGAAGAACTGCTGAAAAAGAATGGCTATTACAGCCATTTGGTTACTTGTTAAGAGAGGACTAGGAGAAAAAAAGAAAGTATGATGAACGAAAAATATTTTGAAAGTGCAGAATTCTATCAGAAACGTTTCCACAATTTTGCTAGTTTATGGGTAGTCCCTTGTTTTCTTTTACTACTGTTTGTTGTCGGTTTCTCTGTCTTTGCCAAGAAGGAAGTGACCTTGTCTAGTCGTGGAACGATTGAAGCTACGCGCGTGGTGGACCAAATCCAGTCAACGAGTAATTCTCCCATCCAAGTCAACCATTTGAAGGAAAATAAAGAGATTAAGAAGGGAGAAATCTTGGTAGAATACCAAGAGGTTCAGGAAAAACAGCAAGGAATGAGCTTAACGCAACAGCTCGACCTCTTAAAGAAACAGGAGGAACAATTAAAATTGTTGAAAACGAGCATTGAGACAGGGGAGAGCCAATTTACAGGAACTGAGCATTTTGGGTATGACCAGCTGTTTAAGGATTATCAGCAACAAATAGCGATTCTCCAAGCGCAAGTCCATCAACAGAATGCAACCATTGCCTCTCAAAATGCCAGTGCAAGTTCCAGTCAAGCAGAAATTGGCCAAGCTATCCAAGACCAAGAGAAGCGATTAGCTGATTACCATAGTCTAAAATCAGCTCTACTAGAAGGAAGAAGTCTGGATGCGACTCATCCACTTTATTCTCTCTACCAGAGTTACGCTCAGCAACCACATGGAGAAGAAAACGCTCAAGCACAAGCTTCTTTTATCAGTCAGCTAGATAGTCAAATCCAACAGTTAGAGGCGAGTATTTCTAATTATCGCATCCAATATGCGGGATCCGGAAGCCAACAAGCTTTTTCGACCAGCTTAGATAGTCAAATAGCCTCTCTGAAAGCTCAACAGCTGAGTAAAGTTGGACAAGATTTGCTGCTTCTTTCTCAGCAAATCGCAGATCTAGACAGTAAGTTAAAAACACAAGAAAATCTTCTTCAGAAGACTCGGATTCTAGCCAAGGATGAAGGGGTGATTCATTTGAATGATGAAACAAAAGGAGCGAGTATTGTAGCGGAAGGTACTCCTTTGGCTCAAGTTTATCCTCTCATTCAGAAAGAAAAAGAAGTCAAGATTGTCACCTATATCCCTTCAAAAGATATAGCCACGATTCATGTAGGTGATCGGATTCGCTTTAGCACACAGGGAAGTAAACAAAAACCAATTACGCTAGAGGCCCGTATTAGCTCAATTGCTTCGAGTGCCACTCGGACAGAACAGGGGAACTTTTTCAAAATAGAGGGAGTTCTTCGTCTCAAGGATCAGGAGGCCAAACTCCTACGATACGGTTTGGAAGGGAAGTGTGTCCTGATCACAGGAGAAAAATCTTACTTCAGTTTCTTTGTGGATCAATTTTTAGGAGCAGGGAACTAAAGAAACATAACATAAAAGGGCTGGGACAAAAGTCCTAGCCTCTCAATTGTCTTTGGATTATCGAGCAAGACGCAGTGGTTGAGTGGGCTCTACCACGCTGATTTCATCAGCTTTTACAGCCCTACTCAACTGTGCGGAGGTGGGACGACGAAATCGAATTCTAACGAATTACCGATTTCTGTCCCACTCTCTTTTATTCCAGCATTTTTAATAGGAAGTCCGCCATTTGTTGGGGGCTTTCTTTTTGCCCACGGGCCACCCACATTTGACAGACTCCAAAGAAGGCATTGGTGAGGTAGACGGAACTATAGTCTCTTTCGATTTCGGTCAAAGATCGATGGCCATAACGTTCTTGCAAGCTATCGACTAGTAGAACTTGTAGCTTGTGTCGCAAGAAGGATTGAATTTCTTTTGTCCCATTCTCGGTTAGAAGGACAGCAAAGAGGGGCTCCTTGGTGAGAAATTCGAAAACTTCGGTAACAGCTTGGTGTTTATCATCTTGTTGTTTGTCGAAGATGTATTCAACTTTGTGGAAAAATTCCTGTTGGTAGCGCTCGATCATATCGTACTTATCACGGTAGTGGGTATAGAAGCTACTCCGGCTGATACCAGCCTCTTTTGCCAACTGAACAGTTGAAATCTCATCAAAGGACTCCCTATGAAGCAGGTCAACCATGGCTTCCTGGATGATCCGTTTTGTTTTTATTCGCTTGTTGCTTTCGGTAACCATTCTAGTCTCCCTCTTTTATACACAAAATTATACACAGTGTCCAAAAATGATTTTTTTAACTTGCGATTTTTAAAAAGAACTGTATAATCAATTATATCAAAAAAATTAGACAATGTGTATAAAAAGGAGACGAAAAATGTTTAAGGAATGGAAAGCGATTTTTAGGAAACCGACCTTCATCGTTGTGATGATCGGGGTTGCCTTGATACCAGCTCTCTACAATGTGATCTTTCTATCCTCTATGTGGGATCCTTATGGCAAGGTTTCCGACCTGCCAGTAGCAGTTGTAAATCAAGACCAGCCAGCTCGTTATCAGGAAGAAGAATTGACAATCGGAAAAGACATGGTGTCCAATTTTGAGAAAAGTGACGCCCTGGATTTTCATATTGTCGATGAAAAAGCAGCTAAAGATGGGTTGGAAAAGGGTGATTACTATATGGTGGTGACCTTGCCTAAGGATCTATCTGCTAAAGCTGCTTCTATCTTAACCAATCACCCAGAACAGATGACCATTGCCTACCAAACATCTAGTGGACATAGCTTTATTGCTGGTAAGATGAGTGATTCAGCCATGATAAAAATCCAGCAAACCGTTGCTAGCAATGTCACCCAAACCTATACCAGCGCTCTTTTCGAAAAGATGGGAAGTTTGAAGACAGGTATGGGAACAGCAGCGGAAGGAAGCCAGAAATTAGCGAACGGTGCTGGTCAGCTAAAAGAGGGTGGACAGACCTTGACAGACCATTTGACCACCTTGTCCAACTCGAGTCTGTCTTTTTCAAATGGGGCACAGACTCTTAGCACTGGTCTCTTGGCCTACACCAATGGAGTTGGCCAATTAGGAACTGGTCTTCATCAAATGCAGGAAAAAGTTCCGACTCTCGTGTCGGGAGTTGGGCAACTTCATGATGGCTTTACAACCTTTAGTAGTGGTTTGACGACCTATACGTCGGGAGTTGGACAACTGGGAAATGGTTTAAACCAAATGGCTAGTCAAACGCCACAGTTAGCCTCTGGGATTGGCCAATTGCATACAGGGATGACGACTCTCTCAACGGGACTGGATACCTACACAAAGGGAGTTAGTCAGTTGAATGTTGGTGCTAGTAACTTGACGGCTGGCCTCACCAGCTATAGCTCAGGGCTTGCTACTCTCAGTGGTGGAGCTAGTCAATTAAGCGGCCAATCGGAAGCCTTAAGAAACGGAGTATCTCAGTTAGAGACAGGCATTCAAACCTTATCCACACAACTCACTCCGCAACCAAATCAACAAGAGCAACTTGCCCAATTAACAGCAAGCCTCACCCAATTAAATGAAGCTATTCAGAATACGAGCGGAGATACCAGTCAACTCAGCACAGCTTTGGCAAGCATCGCCACCTCTGCTCAAGGGATTTCAGCAGCAGCACAGGCTGACCGCAATTCAGTGCTAGCAAATCTTCAAGCTACTGCTGCCTATCAATCGATGACAGCTGAGCAACAGGCAGAAATGACGGCTGCTGTCTCTGCTACTTCAAGTAGCACGGAGACTGCTGCTCAAGCGATTTTAACCACTGTTCAAGGCTTGCAAGAAAGCTTAACAACCGAGAGTCCCTTGGCCACAGTAAAAGAAAGTGCCAACCAGATCTTGCCAACAGCTTCGTCTACCTTGAATACTCTTTCAACTAGCTTGAGCTCCCTACAGACCGCAGTGACAGAGCAACTTCTACCAGCAAGCCAAACCCTTAGCCAGGGCGTTCAACTCTATACGACAGGGGTGGATCAGTTAGCCGGTGGAGCTAGTCAGCTTACGGATAATAGCAGTAGCTTGATTGCAGGAGCTACTCAATTGAGTGCGGGGACAAGTCAGCTGGATCAGAAATCTGGTGACTTGGTAATGGGAAGTAATCAACTAGCAGCAGGATTGGGAGACCTAAATGGGAAAATGCCAACTCTGACTGCTGGAATGAATCAATTAGCTTCAGGAGCCAACCAATTGACTAGTAAGTCTAGCGAATTAACAACAGGCGCTGGATTGCTAGCTAGTGGGATCGGTCAACTAAATGGTCAAACACCGGTTTTGGCTAGCGGTGTTGATCAACTGGTATCAGGAGTTGATCAGTTATCGGATAAATCAGGTCAGTTACTATCAGGTTCTCAGCAATTGGCGGATGGTGCAACTAAGATAGCTGATGGCTCTGGTCAATTAGCGGCAGGGGGTCAGGTTCTTGTCGGAGGTTTGGCTGATCTCCAAACAGGTAGTCAAAATCTTAGTCAAGGCTTGAGTTCAGCTAAGGACCAACTAAATAGCGCTAGCACTGAAAAAGAAAATGCAAGCGTATTGTCAGATCCAATCACTCTTTCGAAGACAGACCATGACAATGTTTCAGTGAACGGAGTAGGAATGGCGCCTTATATGATATCTGTTGCCCTTTTCGTCGCGGCTCTCTCTACCAATATGATTTTTGCCAAATTGCCATCTGGGCGTCATCCAGAAAGTCGTTGGGCTTGGCTTAAATCGAGATTGGAAGTGAACGGGATGATTGCGGTCTTGGCTGGTGTCCTGGTCAACGGAGCTGTCCACCTGCTCGGAATGGCGGCAAACCATGAAAGCTTGACTCTCTTCCTCTGTGTGTTAGGAAGTGTGACCTTCATGTCCGTGGTAACCGCCTTAACGACATGGAACAACAAGGTCGGAGCATTTATCTCTTTGATTCTCTTGCTCCTTCAACTGGCTTCTAGTGCAGGGACTTATCCGCTTGCCCTCACCAATCGTTTCTTCCAAACTATTCACCCACTGTTGCCAATGAGTTATACCGTATCGGGATTAAGGGAAACCATTTCCTTATCTGGTCAGATAGGTGGGCAAGTCACCTTCCTTACCCTAGTTTTGGGCTTGTGTATTGGTCTAGGAATGATGGCCTATCAACCTCAAAAGATGGAAGAAGACTAAGCTTCCTCTATCTAAAGTTTCATGTGAAACAAAGCCCTCTTCTCAATAGAGAAGAGGGCTTTTTCTTAGTTAAAATAAAGCACTTCTGGATTTGGAGTGATGTAGATAAGGTTATCTTCTTTGAAGACCAGTTGTACTTGGCCCTGTTTGTAGATATAAACCGTGTACGTTTGACCGAACCTAGTGGCTTGAGCGATATCGATCGCACCAGCCCAAAAAGCACGAAGCTGTTCATCTGTTAAGTGTCCCTCTTGATATAGTTTCACGAGGTTTTCCCGTTCCTTTTCTGAGAAGGTTTCTACCAGATACTTTGGGTCGTTAAGGACATTTTCAGGTTCCCCAAGAATTTTTTGAACAAATTTTTTAGTATAGCCTTCGTAATCCGGTGTTGCGGCTTCTAATGTATCGCCATCTTTTCTATAGTAAACGACAGAATCGCCTGTTGCATAGATCTTGTCTGTTGGAGCTTCGCTAGCATTGGCAGGGAGCTCCTCCATTTTTTTGCTAGAGCTGGTTTCTGTCTCAGACTCTTTCTTCTCTTTTTTGGAAGAGCTAGCTTTAGATGATTTTTTTGACGATGAGGCTTCTTTTTCACTTTTCTCTTGTTTTTTAGAAGAGGCACGAGAGCTCGTTTCTTCCGGTTTGAAATATGATTGAAAATCAGACATACAGGCTGTCAAGAAGAAAAGACTCAAAAAGAGCGTTGCAAGGAGAGTAATTTTTTTAGACATCATATAAATCCCTTTCTAATCATAGAGCGCTATTTCTTCTATTGTACACTATAAAAGCTTGGAAAGCACGAAAAAACAGGAGAGAGCTTGTACGAAGTAGGTATTCATACAAGCTTTCTCTCCTGTAAGGGTCAGCTCCTTGTGATCTCATTTGAAGCGAGGGAGTCATCTTTTAATAACTCTTGTGTGCTTCAGTTAGTGGCCTTGGAAGAAGGACTTAGCGTCCACCAGGCTTGCCAGGTCCACCGCCTTGAGGTCCGCCACCTCCGGGAGCCCCACCGCCTCCAGGCATGGAGTTGACAATTTCTGTTTGTTTTTCACCGTTGATATAGATATCTCCGCCTGTGTAGGTAGCTGTTCCATCAAAGTCAAAGCCGGATTGTCCCGTCAAATTGATGGTTCCTCCAGTCACAGTGACATTGCCGTTAGAGTCGATTGGATCGGTATCGCCTTGCCCAACTTCAACGTTGAGGGTTCCACCATTCATGGTGAAGAAAATTTCATCTTGGTTGGCATTGGCATTGGCCGCATTGACACCGTCATCGCTTGCGTAGATGGTGATATCTCCACCGTTAATGGTGATTGATTTTCCTTCAAGGCCTTCGACAGACTCGGTCACCTTGTAAGTTCCGCTATCGATGACTAGATCACCAGAATCATGGATGCCATCGTCCCCAGCTGAAATGGTCATGGTATTGTCAGACAGATACATGGTTCCGACAGATGTATCTTCATCGTTATCCACCTTGACTGCATCTTCATCTGCATCGATGGTCATGGTCGTACCAGTGATATTGAGTTCATCATTGACGTTGAAGGCATCTCCAACAGCCGTGATCTTATAGGTTCCACCTGTGATATGGAGAGTGTCATTGGCTTTGATACCGTTGTTCTTCTTAGCGTCAATGTTGAGCGTACCTGAACCATTGATGGTGAGGTCGCCCTTAGAGAAGATCACTGCGTCGGCATCTTCATCATTGTTTGAACTTGAATCAGACAAGGTATTGGTCGTGCCGTCTGCTAGAGTGAGGTAGACATGCCCTGCTTTCGTAGCAGAAATTGGCGCGTTGGTGTTGGTCATGGTAACGCCTTTCAAGACGATGTGAACATCATCTGAGTCACCCGCTTCGACCTTGATTTGAACTCCATCGGATTCACCAGAGATGACATAGGTTCCAGCCTTTGAGATGGTCACAGTTGATCCAGATACAGCTATGCCGTCACCTGATACACTTGCAGAAGATCCAGATAGTTTTACAGTAGAGGCTTTACTTTCATCATAAGAGGTGTCCTTGTCCTTATCTGTAAAATAGTTGGAATTGTTTGTTTTATTTTTTGAAGTAGAAGTAGCGGTTGTTTGTGCAGTATTGCTTTTTGTAGCTGATTGTGATGACGCCTGGGTACAAGCTGTCAGTAAGGTGAGGGTTGCGGCCCCCGTTAATAAGAATTTCCATTTGTTTGATTTCATGAGCTTTTCCTCTCGTTCCCTTGATATGCTCCTAGTCTAAAGTTGCTAGCTGAAAGTTTCCTGAAGTTTTTCTGAAAGGAATCTTAACTTTAGTTTTCTTTAAGTTTGGCTTAATGAAAGCTTAAGAAAAGGCCACTAAACTAAGGAACCAGTAAAGCGACTTGTGGCTTTGCAACAAAAACGATAAAGAAAATGATAACTTTTTATTGAACAAAAGGAGAAAAACATGAAAAAAACGGTAGAGACAAGCTTCAAGCGGATTGAAACCAAATATGTGGTGAATAAAGAAGACTTGGATGATTTATTGAAAGATTTGAAGAAATATGTTGTTGAAGACGATTATCCCATCTCCACGATTTCGAATATCTATTTTGATACCGAAGACTTTGATGTGATCCAAGATGCTCTTGCTAAACAGAACCGTCGTGAAAAGATCCGGATGCGGACCTATGTGGAGCATCCAACAGTGGAGAGTCCGGCTTTTCTAGAAGTAAAATCAAAGGATGCAGAAGGAATTGGTCATAAGTTCCGCCTGGTCTCGAACCCTTCCTCCATCACCCGCCTCATGACGGATGGACTAGTGGATCAGACCATTCAGGATCTGGACTTGGTGCAAGAAATCCAAGCTCTGCGCCAGCGCTATGATTACCGACTACAGCCTCAGATGTACATCCATTATGATCGTTTGTCCTTAAAAGAAAAGAAGAGTATCCAAGGCTATCCTTACAATAAGATTCGGGTCACCCTGGACCAAAACTTAGTCTATCGTGATCAGCAGGTCAATCTCCTCCGTGGGAAAGCTGGAGAGCCTTTGTTAGAAGAAAATACCATCATTATGGAAATCAAGGCCCCAGGTGAAGAACCTCAGTGGCTGAAGGACATTCTGGATAAGTACGGACTGGTCAAACAGAAATTTTCGAAATACAGTTGTGCCTACCATAAGTCACAAGGCTTAGACTACGCACCAACGCCAATTCAAGAAAGGACAGGTGCTGCCTATGTCTAATCTATTTGATTCTATTTTTAACAATACTACGGCAACCGTAGATCCGGTGCGTCTGATGCTAGCCTTACTGGTCAGCCTGGTGCTCGGGATGGCCCTGTCTTGGACCTACAAATACCGTACCCTCTATACGCGTGAATTTATCGTCAGTCTCACCTTGCTTCCCTGCATGATGACCCTGGTGATTTTCCTGGTGAACGGGAGTCTGGGGACCTCGATTGCAGTAGCGGGAACCTTTAGCTTGATCCGGTTTCGTTCTGCTACCAGCGGCTCGAGAGAATTGATCGCGATTTTCCTTGCCATGATTATTGGTTTAGCAGCGGGGTCGGGCTACCTCTTATTGGCAGTTTTGTTTACGGCCTTTCTGTTAGCTATCTGGCTCTTGCTCGAAACCAAGCAAAGTAAGACCGACCACCAACGGCGCCGTCACCTGACGATTGAGCTAGGAAATCAGGCTAGGATTGCAGAGAAGATCAGACATCTGTTGGATCGCAATTGTACAGAAGTCGACTTGATTTCGGTTAATACAAGCCAAAATGGGGAACAGCTTACCTTGGATTATGAAGTGGATCTGAGACCAGAAGTTGACGATTTTGCAATGACGACCCTCCTAACAGAAGAAATTTATCATTGCGATGTATCCTTGACCAAGAAGGCTAAGAAAAGAAAGAACTTATAGAAGAGAGTGGGACAGAAATCGGTAATTCGTTAGAATTCGATTTCGTCGTTCCACCTCCGCACAGTTGAGTAGGGCTGTAAAAGCTGATAAAATCAGCGTAGTAGAGCCCACTCAACCACTGCGTCTTGCTCGATAATCCAAAGACAATTGAGAGGCTAGGACTTTTGTCCCAGCCTCTTTTTAGGCTTTTAAGAACTTTTTAAGGAAAAGTGGTATACTATTTCTAAAAAATTTAAGGAGTCCTGCATGAGAAAAAGAGCTATTTTTGAAGATGTCGTCTCTATTATGACTCACGATTCATCTACCATCAAAGATAGAAAAGGATGCAATCCCGAGCCTTTTCGAGAAAAAATGACAGATGATATGACAGATGATGCCTTTCTTTATCAAGTCAGGTCCTACCTAGCTAGTTTTGGGATTATTGGCCATATCTCTTTTCAGAATAAAAAAGCTAGGCAGAAAGGCTTTCTCTTACGCGTAATGGACCATCAACTTTATGTTGAAAAGGCAAATGAAGATACAGGACTTCAAGTAGGAGATCAGATCTTAGCTTTGGATGGAAGTGACTTGGAGCAGGTAGCCTCTCTCCATAAGGACTATTTTATCAGTAAGACCCCTGAAAGACACTACCGAGAATGGGCAGATTTGATCTCTCAGTCCACAAGGGTCACCCTGCTTCGGGAGGGGGTAGAAAAGACCATTGAAGTAGTGCCCAGTCGAGAACCAATCCAAGATCAGATTTTTTGGAAACGATTAGACGATGAGATTCTTTATCTTCGTCTGGATAATTTTATGGATGAAGGAGCTATTAGTCGGGTATATCAAGAGTGTTTACCCATGATGACGGAGGTCAAGTTTCTTCTCATTGATGTCCGACAGAACGGCGGAGGGACAGATTCTCTATATCTTACTCTGTTACATCTAGGCTTAGAGAAGGATCAGGGCTATGATTCGCTTGACTGGGACGATGATGGCATGGAAATTCTATACACGGAACGCAATGTCGACTTACGCTTGAAAGACTTTGAGGACTGGATGCAACAGGAAGAAATTAGTCCTGAAACAACTAAACTACTTGAAGATATGAAAGAGGAGTTGATCCACCATCGGGGGAAAGGCTATGTACCGTATCAGCAAGAAAGCGAGGAATTCTTCCCAGAGGTTAGAGGTGGCCAATATCCCGAACAGATCTTTATCTTATCAGATATTTATTGTGGATCATCTGGTGATAATTTTGTCCAGATGATGAAGCAGTTTAAGAAGGTAACAGTGGTAGGTAGACCAACTCTAGGAATTTTAGACTATTCCAATTGTTGTACTGTTGATTATGGGGATTATCGATTGATGTTTCCTACTTCTCGCTGTCTAAGCTTGGATCAAGGAAAAGGAATGACGGATCAAGGTGTGGAGCCGGATATAGAGGTTCCCTGGAGTCCCGACCATTTTGAAAGAGATGTAGATCTAGACAAGTGTTTGGAGTTGATTCGTCAGAGTTGCGAAACGGCAAGATAAGGCTTAGATAGCGGTTGGCTTAAATTAGGATAGTAATCGTCTCGTATGGTAACGTTTTCTAGTATTATTTCTTTGTGTTTGGATTGCTATGACTGAACAAAAAATGGTAAAATAGTCAGTGAAAATCAAAATGAAGAGTGAAAAAGATGAAACATAAAACACTTTATAAATTTATAGGGCAAACAATTTTGTATTTCGCTATTTTTTTAGCCCTACTCTATTTCTTTAGTTACCTTGGTCAAGGTCAGGGTGGCTTTATCTACAATGAATTTTAAAGGAGATCCCTACCGTGTCAAACCAACCAATTACTGATATGATCGAGGCGATTGAACGCTACGCCCAACTGCAACCAGATTATCCTGTCTACAATGTCCTTGGAGAAGAGCATACCTATGGCCAATTGAAGGCAGACTCAGATAGCTTAGCAGCCCACATTGACCAAATGGGACTTCCTGAAAAGTCACCTGTTGTGGTCTTTGGTGGTCAAGAATATGAAATGTTGGCAACCTTTGTGGCCTTGACCAAATCTGGCCATGCTTATATCCCAATTGATAGCCATTCTGCCTTGGAGCGCGTATCTGCCATTATTGAAGTGGCTGAGCCAAGCCTGATCATTGCCATCAATGAGTTTCCAATCGAAAACCCAGCTGCTCCGATCATGTCCTTGGAGCAAGTGCGTGAAGCTTATGCGGCTCAGAATGCCTATGATTTGCAACATCCGGTCAAAGGGGATGATAACTACTACATCATCTTTACCTCTGGAACAACTGGAAAACCAAAAGGGGTGCAAATTTCGCATGATAACTTGCTCAGCTTCACCAACTGGATGATCACGGATAAGGAATTTGCGACGCCAGAACGTCCGCAAATGTTGGCGCAGCCACCCTATTCCTTTGACTTGTCTGTCATGTACTGGGCACCTACCTTGGCTCTTGGAGGAACCCTTTTTGCCCTTCCATCAGCCATCACTCAAGACTTCAAACAACTCTTTGCAACCATCTTTTCTCTTCCGATTGCGATCTGGACTTCAACACCATCTTTCGCAGATATGGCCATGCTGTCTGAAGATTTCAATGCTGAAAAGATGCCAGGCATCACCCATTTCTACTTTGATGGGGAGGAGTTGACCGTGAAAACCGCTCAGAAATTGCGCGAGCGTTTCCCAAATGCGCGTATCATCAATGCTTACGGGCCAACAGAAGCAACCGTTGCTTTGTCGGCAGTAGCAATCACAGATGAGATGTTAGCAACTCTTAAACGCTTGCCAATCGGCTATACCAAAGAAGATTCTCCAACCTTTATCATTGATGAGGAAGGAAATAAATTGCCAAATGGAGAGCAAGGTGAGATCATCGTGTCTGGACCAGCTGTTTCAAAAGGTTATATGAATAATCCAGAGAAAACAGCAGAAGCCTTCTTCGAATTTGAAGGACTTCCAGCCTACCATACGGGAGATGTCGGAACCATGACAGATGAAGGTCTTCTTCTCTATGGTGGTCGGATGGACTTCCAGATCAAGTTTAACGGCTACCGTATTGAGCTAGAAGATGTTTCTCAAAACTTGAACAAATCTCAGTACATTGACTCGGCTGTTGCAGTACCGCGCTACAACAAAGATCACAAGGTTCAAAATCTTTTGGCCTATGTCATCTTAAAAGATGGGGTCAAAGAACAATTTGAGCGAGAGATTGATATTACCAAAGCGATCAAGGAAGATTTGGAACACATCATGATGTCTTATATGATGCCTTCAAAATTCCTTTACCGTGATAGCTTGCCGCTAACTCCAAACGGGAAAATCGACATCAAAGGGTTGATTAGCGAGGTTAACAATCGATGATCGAGTTCTTGAAACAGCTCCCTCATTTAGAACCCTATGGCACCCCGGTCTACTTTATTTATCTGATTGGGGCCTTATTGCCCATCTTTGTTGGCCTCTTCTTTAAAAAGCGTTTCCCAGTCTATGAAGCCTTGGTCAGTCTAGCCTTTATTGTTTTGATGCTGACAGGGACGGATTTGAAACAAATCTATGCGGTTCTTTTCTACCTCTTTTGGCAAATCCTTTGGGTCTACTCCTATAAATTCTATCGAAGCCAGCGTGATAACAAGTGGGTCTTTTATCTTCACTCTTTCTTGGTCGTTTTGCCCTTGGTTTTTGTGAAGGTGCAACCAGCCATTGATGGGACCCAGTCTTGGATGGGCTTTCTTGGGATCTCCTATCTGACCTTCCGAGCGGTAGGGATGATTATCGAGATGCGAGATGGGACCCTCAAAGATTTTACTCTATGGGAATTCTTGCGTTTCTTGCTCTTTATGCCAACTTTCTCAAGTGGGCCGATTGATCGTTTCAAACGCTTTAATGAAGACTACCTAACGATGCCAGATCGGGATGAGCTCCTCGATATGCTGGAGCAGAGCGTCAAGTATATCATGCTTGGCTTCCTCTATAAGTTTATTCTAGCTCATATCTTTGGTCATCTCTTGCTAGGTCATGTCAAGACTTATGCCCTTCTTCAAGGGGGCGTCTTTAACCTAGGAACCTTAGGGGTGATGTATGTTTTTGGTTTGGACCTCTTCTTTGACTTTGCAGGCTATTCCATGTTTGCTCTTGCAGCATCCAACCTGATGGGGATTAAGAGTCCAATCAACTTTAACCTCCCTTTCAAATCACGTGATTTAAAGGAATTTTGGAATCGCTGGCACATGAGCCTATCTTTCTGGTTCCGTGACTTTGTCTTTATGCGTCTGGTCATGGTCTTGATGCGCAACAAGGTCTTTCAGAGTCGGATTACAACGTCAAACGTTGCCTACATCATCAACATGTTGGTCATGGGCTTCTGGCATGGAGTGACCTGGTATTATGTTGCTTATGGTCTTTTCCACGGTCTAGGTCTCGTAATCAATGATGCCTGGCTTCGGAAGAAGAAGACACTGAATAAAGAGCGCAAAGCAAAAGGACTTGAGCCCCTGCCAGATAATCGCTGGACTCAGGCTCTTGGAATCTTTATTACCTTCAATACCGTTATGCTGTCCTTCCTGATATTCTCAGGTTTCTTGGATCAGCAATGGTTTCCAAAAATGAAATAAGAAAAGGAAAAATGAAAAATGGATGTAAAATCACAAGTAATTGAAATTATTGACGAATTGTTTATGGAAGATGTCTCAGACATGATGGATGAGGATCTCTTTGATGCCGGTGTTCTTGATAGCATGGGAACCGTTGAGTTGATTGTTGAATTGGAAAACCGTTTCGATATTCGGGTTCCAGTATCTGAATTTGGTCGTGATGACTGGAATACTGCCAACAAAATCGTAGAAGGTGTCATGGAGCTTCAGAATGCTTAAACGATTGTGGCTGATTCTGGGTCCAGTCTTTTGCGCCATGGCTCTTGTCGCTACTCTTCTCTTTTTCTATCCGATTAACCACAAACATAATCTGACAGAAGAGAAAAAGGCCGCAGTGAGCTTGACGGCAGAAGGCTTCAAAAGTCGTGCCCGTAAGGAAGAAGCGCTCGGGGATCCCAACTATCGTTTTGTACCCTTCTTTGGTTCCAGCGAATGGTTGCGATTTGACATCGTCCACCCAGCAGTACTAGCTGAGAAGTATGATCGCTCTTATCGTCCGTATTTTCTAGGACAACGAGGGGCGGCGTCTTTGAACCAATATTTTGGGATGCAGCAAATTCTTCCTCAACTAGAAGGGAAAACGGCTGTCTATGTGGTATCGCCCCAGTGGTTTACGAAGGATGGTTATGATTCATCGGCCTTTCAGCAATACTTTAACAGTGATCAATTAACGAGCTTTTTGGCCAACCAAGAAGCTGGACCAGCAAGCCAGTATGCGGCATCTCGTCTCTTGCAGCAGTACCCTAATGTAGCTATGCAGGGAGGAGTTCAGAAGCTAGCCAAAGGTCAAAATCTATCTAGTTTTGAAAAAGGTCTCAATCAGACCCTCATGCGCTTTGTTCGTCGGGAGGATGCCTTCTTTAACACCTTTACGGCAATGAACAATAGCAACTATGAGAAGAAAGTTCTCTCTCGCTTAAACGACTTGCCAGATACATTTTCTTACGAAGCCTTGGAAGAGGTGGCGACGGCGGAAGCCAAAAAGAAAACCAATAATAATAAACTAGGCATTAGTAATAGTTTTTATACTCATCGTCTTGCGAGTAAGCTCAAGAAACTCAAAGGATTCCAAAAGAATGAATCCTATGAACAATCCCCAGAATACAATGATTTACAACTGGTCTTGGATCAGTTTGCTCAATCTAAAACCAATGTCATCTTTGTCATCCCTCCAGTGAACTCGAAATGGATGGCTTATACAGGTTTGAGTAAAGAAATGTATCAACGGACAGTTGAAAAAATCCGTTACCAACTAGAAAGTCAAGGCTTTACCCATATTGCTGATTTTTCTAAAGATGGTGATAAACCTTACTTTATGCAGGACACCATTCATATGGGCTGGAATGGATGGTTGGCCTTTGACAAAGCAGTTGATCCTTTTGTCTCCAACCCTCAACCGGCTCCTGAATACAAGATTAACAATCGTTTCTTAAGTCAGGACTGGGCTAACTATAAAGGCCAGCCGGATCAATTTAAGTAAGATGCGAAGAGGTTGAGAATACCCAGTCTCAACCTTTTTCCTATGGTTTTGAAGAAACTTATCCCCATATTCACAGACTTATCCACAGACTTGTGGATAAGTCTGTCTACTAGAAAGAGAGGAACTGGTACAAGATGAAAACAATGAAGAAAATAGCTGTTTATGCGATTCTTCAAGGAATCGTGGTCTTTCTCATTACGGGCCTCATCACTCAATTAATCAGAGGAGACTTCTTTTTCCGTAACTTGGCTCCAATATTTGGAGTCTTGGCAGCTATCATGCGTTTTGGAACAGCTAGTCTGATGAAAATCTTGGCCCCAACCCTATACGATGAAGAGGCCAAACAAGAGAAAACTCCTACCGGGAAAGAAGCTGAATAAAAGAGCCCTGTTGTAAAATGAAGTGCAACACAAAAGATACGTTCATCTGATATACTAGAATTGCGAAAAACAGCATAAAG
>NZ_JAHZQQ010000003.1 GCF_019930045.1 Streptococcus australis
GTTTAGCTTACAGAACTGCTTGTGAAGCTCTAGAGGATGAGTTCAAGTAAATGTTGCACTTATTCTTGCAATTTATCTAAAGTAAAAAAAGGTTCTTTCGAACCTTTTTCTTAGTTAAAGAATACATTGTATAGAGCTTTAATAGCCTGTTTTTCTTGTTCTTGATTTACGACAAACATGATGGAAACTTCGCTGGATCCTTGAGAAATCATTTGGATATTAATGTTATTTTCTGATAAAGCCTTTGTGGCTGTAGCTGTTACACCAATTTGATTTTTCATATTCTCTCCGACAATCATAATAATGGAAAGATCATGTTCAATTTCGGCATAATCTACTTGTAAATCTTGGATTAGATGTTTTAAAATTTCTTGTTCTTTAATTGGAGTCAATTCTTTTGACCGAAGAATTACTGATAAGTCGTCAATACCTGTCGGCATATGATCCCAACTAATATTCAAGTCTTCTAAAATTTGTAATAATTTTCTACCAAAACCGACTTCTCTATTCATTAGGTATTTGGTGGTATTAATGCTGACAAATCCAGAGTCTCCTGCAATCCCAACGACTTTAACATTTTCATCGGTATGGTTCAGCACAATCTTCGTACCTGGATGTTTTGGATTGTTGGTGTTCTTGATCACCATTGGAATCTTTCCACGATATGCAGGAACAAGTGCTTCATCATGTAGGACACTAAAGCCAGCATAGGCTAATTCCCGCATCTCCTTATAGGTTAATTCAGGAATAGAATGTGGCTGTTTGATAATGCCTGGGTGAGCTGCAAAAATACCATCGACGTCTGTAAAGTTCTCGTAGAGATCTGCTTTAACTCCCGCTGCGATAATTGATCCTGTAATATCAGAACCACCTCTTGAAAAAGTACAGACTTGTCCTTCTCTAGTAATTCCAAAGAATCCAGGGATTACTAAAATTTCATTATGGTTTCTCAGTTCTTCAATCTTATCGTAACTAGAAGGGAGAATGCGGGCATTGCAAGGTTCACTTGTTACAAAGATACCTGCATCTTTTGGATGGATATATTTTGCTTCTAAACCCTTTTTTACAAAGTAAGCTGCAATGAGTTTTGCATTGTTGTTCTCTCCAGCTGCTAAGAAGGTATCATATAAGAAGGTATTATCGGACTTGGGAAGTGTTGCAAGGGATTTGATATCTCTAGCAATCTCTTCGATAATTTCCTCGTCTAAGTCTAACTCCTCTGTAATGGATCGATAGCGATTGATAATCCATTCTTGACTTTGGTTCGTATCTTTTCCGTTGGTATATTCTTTATAATACTTGATGAGGGCATCTGTGACTTTTGTGTCCTCAGCATTGCGTTTCCCTGGAGCAGAAACGACCACGTATTGACGGGTTTCATCTTCTTTAACAATATTGAATACTTTTTCTAGCTGGGTAGCAGATGCTAACGAACTACCACCAAATTTAACTACTTTCATGTGGACTCCTTTACAAAACTTACTTTAAATTATACCAAAGATAAGGCTTAGTTACAATCTAAAAAAGCACTGTTATCAAGCGAGTCTTTCGGGTGAGACACTTTGTTATGAAAATGTAATTTACTTCTCAAAGTAGTTGTGCTAAAATAATATGAAAATAAATAAGTTCAATTATCAAACAATTTGAATAGCTAATTAGTAAAGAGGTGGCTTATGGTGTTCGAAACGATTATTTATTCTGTAGAAGAGGATCTCGCATCTATTATTTTAAATAGACCAGAGGTTTCAAATGGTTTTAACATTCCAATGTGTCAGGAAATCCTTGAAGCATTAGAATTAGCTGAGAAGAATCCAGATGTTCGTTTTATTTTATTTAAAGCAGTCGGCAAGGTTTTTTCAGTTGGTGGTGATTTAGCTGAGATGAAACGGGCTGTTGATGCTGATGATATCGACTCGTTAACGCAAATTGCGGAATTGGTCAATCAAATCTCTAAAAAAATGAAGCAAATTCCAAAACCTGTGATTATGGTTGCAGATGGTGCGGTTGCAGGAGCAACTGCTAATATGGCAGTAGCGGCGGACTTTTGTATTGCTTCTGATAAAGCAAAGTTTATTCAAGCCTTTGTTGGAGTCGGTTTGGCTCCTGATGCCGGTGGCCTATTCCTTTTAGGAAGAGCCATTGGTTTGATTAGGGCAACTCAGTTAGCAATGACTGGTGAACCATTAGGTGCTGAAAAGGCTCTGGAATATGGCGTTGTGTACAAGGTTTCTGAAGTAGAAAAATTAGACAAGACTGTCAACCAACTACTCATAAAGTTAAGACGTAGCTCAGACAATTCTTTTGCTGCGATTAAAGAGTTGGCTTGGTCTAGCATGCTGACTGACTGGGATCGTTATGCTGAAATTGAGTTGCGATTGCAAAGAAATCTTTCTCTCAAGGAAGACTTTAAAGAAGGAGTTATTGCCTATTCAGAGCGTCGGCGCCCAAAATTCCAAGGAAAATAAAAACGTAAAATTTTTATGTTTTTATTGCTGAGGCTTGCTATTTGGTTTGATTTTTGATAAAATTCGATTATCAAAGTAATGAATAGGGGGTGTGGTTTTTGAATTTTCAACTAGTCAATGATTACCTTACATCCATTTTTAACAACGTATTAGTCATCGAAGAAACTAGTTTACGTAGCAGTCGATTTAATGATGTTTCCATTAAGGAAATGCACACCATTGATGTCATCGGCTCAACACCAAACGCAACTCCAAGTGATATTTCGCGTTCGTTAATGGTAACGTTAGGTACAGTCACTACCAGTTTAAATAATCTTGAACGAAAAGGTTATATTGAACGAACCAGATCTGAAGTTGATCGTCGGGTCGTCCATTTGAGTTTGACCAAAAGAGGCAAGCTCTTGTATCGGCTTCACCAACAATTTCACAAGCGGATGGTCAATCAAATTATTGATGGGATGTCTCCAGATGAACGGAAAGTGATGCAAAAAGGGTTGCAGAATCTTTATCGTTTCTTGGAGGAGTTGAAATAATGACTTTTGCAAAAATTAGTCAGGTAGCCCATTATGCGCCAAGCCAAGTGATTTCTAATCAGGATCTTTCTGAACGGATGGATACCAGCGATGAGTGGATTGCTAGTCGAACAGGAATTCGGAAGCGTCATATTTCTCAATCAGAATCAACCAGCGATTTAGCTACGGAAGTGGCTCGTCGCTTGCTTGAAAAAAGTGGTTTACAAGCGGATCAGTTGGATTTTATTATTGTTGCAACGATTTCGCCCGATTCCATGATGCCATCCACTGCAGCTCGTGTTCAAGCTAAAATTGGGGCTTCTAAAGCTTTCGTCTTTGATTTGACAGCAGCTTGTAGTGGATTTGTCTTTGCGCTTGCGACTGCTGAAAAGTTGCTTCGGTCTGGCCAGTACAAACGAGGAATCGTTATCGGAAGTGAAACCTTATCGAAAGTGATTGATTGGGAAGATCGGACAACAGCGGTCCTATTTGGGGATGGTGCTGGCGGTGTTTTATTGGAAGCTTCCGAACAACAAACTTTTTTAGCTGAAAGTTTATTTTCAGATGGTTCTCGTGGAGAGGTTCTTCAATCATCATCTGTTGGTTTATCTTCACCATATTCAGATAAGGAAGAAGATAAAAAATATTTATCAATGGATGGAAGAGCAGTCTTTGATTTTGCTATTCGGGATGTGGCTAAGAGTATTAAACATATGTTAGCTGATGCTCCAGTAGCTGTTGATGAAATTGACTATTTTCTCTTGCACCAGGCAAATGACCGTATCTTAGATAAGATGGCTAAGAAAATCGGGGTTGATCGGGAAAAACTTCCTGCAAATATGATGGAATATGGCAACACCAGTGCCGCAAGTATTCCAATTTTATTATCGGAGTGTGTCGACCAAGGACTAATCAAATTGGATGGAAGTCAAATAATTCTTCTGTCAGGATTTGGTGGAGGTTTGACATGGGGCTCACTTCTTGTTACAATCTAGTTAAACATGTGGAAACACATTTTAAAAATTTTTATTATTTTAAGGAGGCCAATCATGGCAGTATTTGAAAAAGTACAAGAAATTATTGTTGAAGAACTTGGTAAAGAACCATCAGAAGTAACTCTTGAGTCTACTTTTGAAGATCTTGAAGCTGATTCATTGGATTTGTTCCAAGTGATTTCAGAAATTGAAGATGCATTCGACATTCAAATTGAAACTGAAGAAGGATTGTCTACTGTAGGTGACCTTGTTGCTTACGTAGAAGAAAAAACTAAATAATAATGGATGAGAGTATCGAAAGATATTCTCTCTTGTTTAGGTAATAGTTTGACGCTCAAAGCAAAGAACCGCTTTCAAACTATTACTTAAGCGAAAATGAGGAAGGTACTATGCAAACACGAATTACTGAATTATTAAACATTAAATATCCAATTTTCCAAGGTGGTATGGCTTGGGTAGCGGATGGAGATCTTGCTGGGGCTGTATCTAATGCAGGTGGTCTTGGGATCATCGGTGGAGGAAATGCACCTAAAGAAGTTGTCAAAGCGAATATTGATCGTGTCAAATCCATTACTGACAAACCTTTTGGAGTCAATATCATGCTCCTTTCTCCTTTTGCAGATGACATCGTTGACTTGGTTATCGAAGAAGGGGTTAAAGTTGTTACCACTGGTGCAGGGAATCCTGGGAAATACATGGATCGTTTCCATGAAGCGGGCATTACCGTTATTCCGGTTGTACCTTCAGTAGCTTTAGCAAAACGGATGGAAAAACTAGGTGCGGATGCTGTCATTGCTGAGGGAATGGAAGCAGGAGGTCATATTGGTAAATTGACGACCATGACCTTGGTTCGTCAAGTGGTCGAAGCGGTCTCTATTCCAGTTATCGGTGCTGGTGGTGTTGCAGATGGTGCAGGAGCGGCTGCAGTCTTCATGCTTGGGGCAGATGCTGTTCAAGTGGGAACACGATTTGTCGTTGCTAAAGAATCAAATGCTCACCAAAACTTTAAGAATAAAATCTTGAAAGCTAAGGACATTGATACAGTGGTGTCTGCGTCAGTTGTTGGCCACCCAGTTCGTGCGATTAAGAATAAATTGGCTTCTGCTTATAACCAAGCTGAAAAAGATTTCTTGGCAGGTAAGAAGACTCAAGAAGAAATTGAAGAATTAGGAGCAGGTGCTCTTCGCAATGCTGTTGTTGACGGAGACGTTGATAATGGATCTGTGATGGCAGGACAAATTGCAGGTCTCGTAAGTAAAGAAGAAACCTGTGCTGAAATCTTGGAAGATATCTATCTTGGAGCTGCTAAGGTCATTCAGAAAGAAGCAGCTCGCTGGGCAGATGTTAAATTCTAACAAGTAAAGGAAAGGAAGAGAACAGTGACAAAACGTGCCTTCTTATTTGCTGGTCAAGGTGCCCAAAAATTGGGGATGGCTAGTGACTTGTATGCAACTTATCCCGTTGTCAAAGAGACATTTGATACGGCTAGTCGTATTCTAGGTTATGATTTGCGTGAATTGATTGATTCTGACGAAGAAAAACTCAATCAAACACGCTATACTCAACCAGCTATTTTGACAACTTCTGTAGCTATTTATCGTCTATTGGCAGAAAATGGCATGACACCGGATATTGTGGCTGGTCTCTCCCTGGGAGAATATTCTGCTTTGGTTGCCGCAGGTGCTCTTTCCTTTGAAGAAGCGGTCGCCTTGGTAGCTAAGCGAGGGGAATTTATGGAAACAGCTGCGCCTGCTGGAAGCGGGAAGATGGTAGCTGTTATGAATACTGATCCTGCCTTGATTGAAGAAATCTGTCAACAGGCTTCTGAAAAGGGAGTTGTAACACCCGCTAACTACAATACTCCTGCCCAGATTGTGATTGGTGGAGAGGTTGAAGCTGTGGATTATGCAGTTGAACTCTTACAAGAAGCAGGGGCAAAACGGTTGATTCCTCTGAATGTCTCTGGTCCTTTCCATACGGCCTTGCTTGCTTCTGCTAGTGAAAAACTAGCGACTGAACTTGAAAAAGTTACTTTTAAGGACTTTAGCTTGCCTTTGGTTGGGAATACAGAAGCAAAGATCATGAAATCAGACGAAATCAAAGCTTTATTAGCTCGCCAAGTGATGGAGCCCGTTCGTTTCTATGATTCGATTGCGACGATTCAAGAGTTTGGAGTAGATGAAGTGATTGAAATTGGTCCAGGTAAGGTCTTGACTGGTTTCTTGAAAAAGATTGATAAAACTCTTCCAACGAAAAATGTGGAGGATCAAGCCAGCCTTGATGCCCTACTGAACGAATAAGATGAGGTGACTATGGAACTAAAGAATAAAAATGTATTTGTTACTGGCTCAAGTCGAGGCATTGGATTGGCTATTGCGCATAAATTTGCGTCAAAAGGTGCCAACATTGTCTTAAATAGTCGTGGAGAGCTCCCAGCAGGCCTAGTGGATGAATTTGCCTCATACGGTGTGAAGGTAGTTGGCGTTACTGGGGACGTATCCCAAGCTGCGGAAGCGAAACGAATGGTCGCGGAAGCGATTGAAGCACTTGGCTCAGTAGACATCCTTGTCAACAATGCTGGGATTACCAATGATAAGCTCATGTTGAAATTGACGGAAGAAGATTTCGAGCAAGTCTTAAAGGTGAATTTGACCGGTGCTTTTAATATGACACAATCGGTCTTAAAACCGATGACCAAAGCACGTGAAGGTGCTATCATTAACATGTCGAGTGTTGTCGGTCTGACAGGAAATGTTGGACAAGCCAACTATGCAGCCTCAAAAGCTGGTTTGATTGGTTTTTCTAAATCTGTAGCACGTGAAGTAGCTGGTAGAAATGTCCGTGTCAATGTCATTGCGCCGGGCTTCATTGAGTCTGATATGACAGAAGGACTTCCTGAAAAAATTAAAGAAATGTCTCTCGCTCAAATTCCAATGAAACGATTTGGAAATACAGAAGAAGTGGCAGATGTTGCAGTCTTTCTTGCGACTCAAGAATATCTAACAGGGCAAGTCATCGCAATTGATGGTGGCTTAACCATGCAATAAAAAGAGGTAGGTTTTGAAATGAAATTAAATCGTGTTGTTGTAACAGGCTATGGCTTGACATCTCCAATCGGAAACACTCCAGAAGAATTTTGGAACAGCTTAAAAGAAGGAAGGATTGGAATTGGTCCGATTACAAAATTTGACCACAGTGACTTTGCTGTTCATAATGCAGCTGAAATCCAAGATTTCCCATTTGATAAGTACTTTATCAAGAAAGATACAAACCGCTTTGACAACTACTCTTTGTATGCCTTGTATGCCGCTCAAGAAGCTGTGAATCATGCAGGTTTAGATGTAGAAGCTATTGATAAAGATCGTTTTGGTGTCATTGTTGCTTCTGGTATTGGTGGTATCAAAGAAATCGAAGATCAAGTGATTCGTTTGCATGAAAAAGGACCAAAACGTGTCAAACCAATGACCCTTCCAAAAGCTTTGCCAAATATGGCATCTGGTAATGTTGCGATGCGTTTTGGAGCTAATGGAATTTGTAAATCGATCAATACTGCTTGTGCCTCTTCCAATGATGCGATTGGGGATGCTTTCCGCGCTATCAAGTTTGGTTTCCAAGATTTGATGTTGGTCGGTGGTTCTGAAGCTTCTATTACACCATTTGCAATCGCCGGTTTCCAAGCCCTAACAGCTCTTTCAACAACAGAAGATCCAACTCGTGCTTCTATTCCATTTGATAAAGATCGGAATGGTTTTGTGATGGGGGAAGGATCAGGAATGTTGGTACTTGAAAGTTTGGAACACGCTGAAAAACGTGGTGCAACCATTCTTGCTGAAGTCGTGGGTTACGGAAATACTTGTGATGCTTACCATATGACTTCTCCACATCCAGAAGGTCAAGGTGCTATTAAAGCAATGAAGTTGGCTTTGGATGAGGCAGAAATTGAACCAGCTCAAGTTGATTATGTTAACGCCCATGGTACCTCTACTCCAGCGAATGAAAAAGGAGAAAGTGGTGCAATCGTTTCTGTATTTGGTACAGAAGTTCCAGTATCTTCTACAAAATCATTTACAGGTCACCTCTTGGGGGCAGCAGGGGCAGTTGAAGCTATTGCGACGATTGAAGCAATTCGCCATCAATATGTTCCAAAAACTGCTGGAACACAAGAGTTATCAGATTATATTGAAGCCAATGTCATCTTTGGTGAAGGGCAAGAACGTCCGATTTCCTTTGCTATTTCCAATACATTTGGATTTGGAGGACACAATGCTGTCTTAGCCTTTAAACGTTGGGAGGGATAAAGTGAATATTCAAGAGATTAAAGACCTAATGAGTCAATTTGACCAATCTAGTCTTCGTGAATTTAGCTATCAAAATGCAACGGATGTGCTATCATTTAGTAAAAATGCTGGCAGTGTAGCTAGCCCACAACCTGCTACGCCGGCTCCTGTAGTTCAAGAAGTGGCACCTGCTGTTGAGAGCCCTGTTGTTCTTGCAGAAGAACCAGTTGCTTCTTCAGCACCAGCTCCTGAAGCAAGTCCAGCAGTAGCAGCAGAAGGGGAAGTGGTTGAAAGTCCTCTTGTTGGTGTAGCTTATTTAGCTTCAGGTCCAGATAAACCAGCTTTTGTTCAGATTGGAGATAGTGTTTCAAAAGGCCAAACCCTATTGATTATTGAAGCGATGAAAGTTATGAACGAAGTTCCTGCACCAAAGGATGGAATTGTCACTGAAATCCTTGTTTCAAATGAAGAAATGGTTGAGTTTGGGAAAGGATTGGTACGGATTAAATGATCGATATTCAAGCTATTAAAGAGGCTCTTCCGCATCGCTATCCGATGTTGTTGGTGGATCGCGTCCTTGAAACAAGTGAGGATACGATTGTAGCCATTAAGAATGTGACGATCAATGAGCCCTTCTTTAATGGGCACTTTCCAAGCTACCCAGTAATGCCAGGTGTCCTCATTATGGAAGCCTTGGCACAAACTGCTGGTGTCTTAGAATTATTCAAACCAGAAAATAAAGGAAAATTAGTCTTTTATGCTGGAATGGATAAGGTTAAATTTAAAAAACAAGTCGTTCCGGGAGATCAGCTCGTAATGACGGCTACCTTTGTCAAGCGTCGTGGTTCGATTGCGGTCGTGGATGCAAAAGCGGAAGTCGATGGGAAATTAGCTGCTAGCGGGACCCTAACATTTGCAATTGGTAACTAGGGAGGTTTCTATGTTCCGAAAAATTTTAATCGCGAATCGTGGTGAAATTGCGGTCCGGATTATTCGAGCTGCTCGTGAATTAGGAATTGAAACAGTCGCTGTCTATTCAACGGCTGATAAGGAAGCCTTGCATACCTTACTAGCGGATGAAGCAGTTTGTATTGGGCCTGCCAAATCAACCGAGTCTTATTTGAACATGAATGCTGTTTTATCTGCAGCAGTTTTGACTGGATCAGAAGCGATTCACCCAGGATTTGGATTTTTGAGTGAAAATTCGAAGTTTGCCACCATGTGTGAAGAAGTCGGGATTAAGTTTATCGGACCATCAGGATCTGTCATGGATATGATGGGTGATAAAATTAATGCCCGAGCACAAATGATCAAAGCAGGCGTGCCTGTTATTCCAGGATCAGATGGAGAAGTTCATACAGCAGAAAAAGCCTTGGAAGTTGCCGATCGGATTGGTTATCCTGTCATGCTGAAAGCATCAGCTGGAGGTGGCGGTAAAGGAATCCGTAAAGTAGAACGGGCAGAAGACCTAGTTCCAGCTTTTGAATCTGCTTCGACAGAAGCTAAGGCGGCCTTTGGCAATGGAGCTATGTACCTAGAACGTGTCATCTACCCAGCTCGTCATATTGAGGTTCAAATCTTGGCTGACCAATTTGGACATGTGGTTCATTTGGGTGAACGGGATTGTTCCCTTCAAAGAAACAACCAAAAAGTCCTCGAAGAATCTCCATCCGTAGCAATCGGTAAGACAATTCGAGACCAAATCGGATCTGCGGCTGTCCGAGCAGCAGAATCTGTTGGCTATGAAAATGCTGGGACCATCGAGTTTCTTTACGATGAAGGGAAAGGCGAATTTTACTTCATGGAGATGAACACTCGGGTTCAAGTAGAGCATCCTGTGACAGAATTTGTTACTGAAATTGATATCGTGAAAGAGCAAATTAAAATTGCTGCTGGGCAAGAATTGTCTGTTCGTCAAGAAGATATTCAAATTTCTGGCCATGCAATTGAATGCCGGATCAATGCAGAAAATCCTGCCTTTAACTTTGCACCAAGTCCAGGAAAAATCACCAATCTCTATCTTCCAAGTGGAGGAGTCGGCTTGCGCGTGGATTCAGCTGTCTACCCTGGCTATACGATTCCACCTTACTACGATAGTATGATTGCCAAAATCATTGTCCATGGAGAGAATCGTTTCGATGCCTTGATGAAGATGCAACGCGCCCTCTATGAGTTGGAAATTGATGGTGTAATGACCAACAGTGATTTCCAATTGGATTTGATTTCAGATTCGAATGTGATTGCTGGTGATTACGATACCGCCTTTCTGATGGAGACATTTTTACCAAATTATCAGAAAAATCAATAAGCAATGAACTTTGTAAATGTGAGATTCATTTTCACAAGGAATGAACGCGCACAATTACAAAGTTCTTTTACCAAGTAAGGAGAAGTTGATGGCTTTATTTTCTAAAAAAGATAAGTACATTCGAATTAATCCCAATCGGTCGGCCATTGAAGCACCTCAGCCAAAACCAGAGGTTCCAGATGAGTTGTTTTCTCAGTGTCCGGGCTGTAAACATACGATTTACCAAAAGGATCTAGGAAGTGAACGTCTGTGTCCGAAGTGTGGTTATACCTTCCGCATCTCTGCGGTTGAGCGACTTCAATTGACGATTGATCCAGGAAGCTTTATTGAACTGTTTACGGGTATTGAGACCAAGGACCCGCTTAAGTTTCCAAACTACAAGAAGAAATTGGCGGCTGTTCGTGAATTGACAGGACTTGATGAAGCTGTGCTAACAGGAACTGCAAAGATCGGGGGCCATCAAGTGGCTCTCGGTATTATGGACTCTAATTTCATCATGGCTTCTATGGGTTCTGTGGTCGGTGAAAAGATTACGCGTCTATTTGAATTGGCGACAGAAGAAAAGCTCCCAGTTGTGCTCTTTACCGCTTCTGGTGGCGCTCGGATGCAAGAAGGAATCGTCAGTTTGATGCAGATGGCTAAAATCTCTGCAGCTGTTCAAAGACACTCAAAAGCAGGCTTATTTTATCTGACAGTTCTAACAGACCCAACAACAGGTGGGGTAACGGCGTCATTTGCAATGGAAGGGGATATTATCATTGCAGAGAGCCAGGCCCTTGTGGGATTTGCAGGTCGACGAGTGATCGAGTCTACTGTACGGGAACAGTTACCGGATAATTTCCAAAAGGCTGAATTTTTGCAGGAGCATGGCTTTGTGGATGTGATTGTCCAGCGTAGTGAGATGCGTTCAACAATCGCAGACTTGTTAGCCTTTCATGGAGGGAGTAATGACAAGAATAACACAAATTATTAAAGAAGCTCGTGACCAAGGACGTTTAACATCTCTCGATTATGCTCATGGAATTTTTGATAACTTTATCGAATTGCATGGAGATCGGAATTTCCGAGATGATGGTGCAGTGATTGGTGGAATTGGCTGGTTAGGGGATCAAGCGGTAACGGTTGTCGGGATTCAAAAAGGAAAGAATCTTCAGGACAACCTCAGTCGAAACTTTGGCCAACCCCACCCAGAAGGCTATCGAAAAGCTTTGCGTCTCATGAAGCAAGCGGAGAAATTTGGCCGTCCAGTTGTGACCTTTATCAATACAGCGGGTGCTTATCCTGGTGTTGGTGCTGAAGAACGAGGACAAGGTGAAGCCATTGCCCGTAACCTCATGGAAATGAGTGATTTAAAAGTTCCGATTATCGCGATTATCATCGGAGAAGGTGGCTCAGGTGGGGCCTTGGCTCTTGCTGTAGCAGATAAGGTCTGGATGCTTGAGAACTCCATCTATGCGGTCTTGAGTCCAGAAGGTTTTGCCTCTATTCTTTGGAAAGATGGTAGTCGTGCCATGGAAGCAGCTGAATTGATGAAGATTACTTCGCATGAGTTGTTGAATATGGATATTGTGGACAAAGTGATTCCGGAGCATGGTTTTTCTAATGGCGAATTACTAGCTCAAGTGAAGAAAGAAATCCAAGCAGAATTGAAGAAGCTACAAGTCTTGCCTATCGAAGAACTTCTAGAGCAACGTTACCAACGTTTTCGTAAGTATTAAAAAACTGAGCTTGCAATTTGCAAGACTCAGTTTTTTTAACTTTATTTTGGTGCGATGACTTCAGCGCCACCCATATATGGACGAAGAACTTCAGGAATGGTTACAGAACCATCTTCGTTTTGATAGTTTTCAAGAATAGCAGCGACGGTGCGTCCAACAGCCAATCCAGAACCATTCAAGGTGTGAAGAAGTTTAACCTTACCGTCAGCTTCATCACGATAGCGGATTTGGGCACGACGTGCTTGGAAATCTTCCGTATTTGAACAGCTTGAGATTTCACGGTAGGTGTTTTGAGCAGGGATCCAAACTTCCAAGTCATAAGTCTTAGCAGCTGAGAAGCCCATGTCTCCCGTTGAGAGAGCCACGACACGATATGGCAAGTTCAATTTTTGAAGGATGTTTTCAGCGTTGGCTGTCATCTTTTCCAATTCTTCATATGATTCTTCCGGTTTGGCAAATTTGACCATTTCTACCTTATGGAATTGGTGTAAACGGATCAAACCACGAGTGTCACGACCAGCAGAACCAGCTTCTGAACGGAAAGAAGGGCTCATGGCAGTAAAGTAGATTGGCAGATCTTTACCATCAATGATTTCATCACGGTAGTAGTTGGTCAGTGGCACTTCAGCAGTTGGAATCAAGACATAGTTGGTGTCGCTGAGTTCAAAAGTATCCTCCTTAAATTTTGGATATTGACCAGTACCAAACATAGAATCGTGGTTGACCATGTAAGGGGTGATGACTTCTGTATATCCTTCCTTGCCATGCTCATCCAACATAAAGTTATAGATAGCACGTTCTAAGCGAGCTCCAAGCCCCTTGTAGAAGAGGAAACGAGCGCCTGTGACTTTACCACCACGTTCCCAGTCAAGGATGTCTAAGTCTTCTCCAAGGTCCCAGTGAGCTTTTGGTTCGAAGTTAAACTCGCGAGGAGTTCCCCAACGGCGAACTTCTACGTTATCGTCTTCATCAGCCCCAACAGGCACACTATCAGCAGGGATGTTTGGAAGAGTCGTAGTAAATTCTGTCAATTTCGCATCGATTTCTGCCAATTCTGCATCAAGAGCTTTGACCTCAGCAGAAAGAGTTTGCATGGCAGCAATCTTATCATTTGCATTTTCTTTGTTGCGTTTGGCTTGGGCGATTTCAGCAGATACTGTGTTGCGCTCAGCCTTGAGGCTTTCTACTTTGACCAAGATGTCACGACGCTTGGCATCGATTTCTTTCATTTCGTTTAAGATAGCAGCGTCTACGCCGCGTGTCGCTAATTTTTCAGCAACTGCATCAAAGTCTGTACGAATTCGTTTAATATCTAACATAGCTTCTCCTTTAACAAAAAGCACACCTGTTACAGTGTTGGAGTGGCAGGGCCACGGTTCCATCCAACTTCACAGGTGTGCACTTGATTTGATCTTCAATTTTTTGATAAACGGTAGAATTTCAATTAAGTCCTCTATCTGCTCACAGCAACCGCAGACTTTCTGAAAGATTTCCTTAATTTACTTATCCGTTTTCGTTTATTATACAAGAAAAGTACCTATTTTGCAAATAGATTTTTAATTTTAGCTGTGATGGTTTGGATCAAGGTCGGTAACTTGACAATTTTATCATTCCCAAGGTGTTGACGGGCAATTTTTAAGATTTTCCCCGAGTCTTTAGAAGCAAAGAGGAACTTGCTTTCCTTGGTGTAAATTTCAAAATGGCGACTAATTTTACGCCCAGATACGTTGGCTCCAATCTGGTCGATTTCTTTCCAGGGAATTTGGATATAGTCTTCGACATTGGCATCCGCATAAAATTCAAAAGCCACATCCCCTACTAAGATTTTTCCAACCTTCCCTCCAACACCTAGATAAGAGACAGCAGTGGTGTGGAATTCAACGGTTTTATTCTGCGATTGTGCCATGTGATCCTCCTGTAACAATGTTCATTTCATTATACCATAATAAAAAGAAGGCCGAAACCTTCTTTTTATTTGGTCTTTGCTTACATCAAGCCTGCAACGTGTGCCAAGACACCGATTACAAAGAGGGCGATGATGATAGCGATTGGAGATACTTTCTTCTTAAGCAACCACATACAAGCGAAAGTAAGAAGCAATCCCATCAAACCAGGAATCAATGAATCCAAGTTTTGTTGGAAAGTTGTAACTTTTTCAGGTGTTTGAGATAGACCTGAACCAACTTGAGCGAAGGCTTCTTGGATACCCTTGTATCCTTCAGGAAGTTTATCCCAGTGGATATAAGCTTTGTCGTCTAATTTGACAGAAGAAACATTAAAGATGAATTTAATAGATACCCAACGTTCTACCAAGACAGCAAGGATGAACATCCCGAGGATAGAAGCTCCTTTAGTGATGTCTTGCAAGATCCCACCAGACATATCTTTGGTAATTTCAGAACCTGCTTTGTAACCAAGTTCTTGGGTGTACCACAAGAAGGACATACGAATCGCATTCCATGCAATAAAGAAGATGAGTGGGCCAAGGATATTACCAGTCAAGGCAAGAGATGCACCAAGTGCTCCAAGGATTGGACGAACTGTAAACCAGAAGACAGGATCTCCGATACCCGCCAAAGGCCCCATCATACCAATCTTAACCCCTTGGATAGCGGCATCATCGATGGCAGCGCCATTTGCTTTTTCTTCTTCAAGGGCAAGAGTTACCCCGATGATTGGAGCAGCTACGTATGGGTGAGTGTTGAAGAACTCCATGTGACGCTCAAGAGCAGCCGCTTGGTCTTCTTTCTTCGTGTAAAGTTTTTTGATAGCTGGGATCAATGAGTAAGCCCAACCCAAGTTTTGCATCCGTTCATAGTTCCAAGAACCTTGCAAGAAGGTTGAACGCCACCAAACTTTTTGACGATCTGATTTAGATAATTGTAATTTTTCAGTCATGATAGTGTCACACCTTTCTTAATAGTCTTCAAGGATATCGCCAATTGGGTCATTAGAAGTAGCAACTCCGCCACCTCCATTGCCACCTTTCTTAGAGAGAGAAAGGTAGATCAAGGCAAGGGCAACACCAATTGCACCAAGAGCAATCAAGGTCAATTGGCTAACAGCAGCAAGAGCAAAACCAATGGCAAAGAATGGCCAAACTTCACGGCTTGCCATCATGTTGATAACCATGGCGTAACCAACGGCAACGACCATACCACCACCGATTTGCATACCGTCTGACAACCAAGCAGGCATCGCTTCAAGAGCACCTTTAACAGTGTCAGCAGGGATCATCAAAAGAAGGGCTGCAGGAATGGCGATACGAAGACCTTGAAGGAGAAGTGCTACAAAGTGAGCGCGTTCTACGCCTTTGATATCACCTTTTTTAGCAGCAGCGTCGGCAGTGTGGACCAAACCAACGGAGAGAGTACGGACGATCATGGTCAAGAAAAGACCAGCAACTGCAAGTGGAATAGCTACACCTTGAGCCACAGCGATTCCTTTAGAGCTAAAGTCACCACCAAGAACCAAGATAATCGCAGCAGCAACTGATGCAAGAGCAGCATCGGGTGCAACTGCGGCACCAATGTTGGCCCAGCCAAGTGCAAGTAATTGAAGGGAACCACCAAGCATAACACCGGCAGTCAAGTTACCTGTTACCAAACCGATTAAGGTACAAGCAACAAGTGGTTGGTGGAATTGGAATTGGTCAAGGATACCTTCAAGACCTGCTAAGAAGGCAACAACGACCACTAATACCATAGAAATAATAGACATGTTTAAAATCCTTTCGTAAGTAATCGGTTATTGAACGTTAGCTTTGTTAATTAAGTCAAACAAATCTTTCTTAGAGTCATTTGGTACTTTACGGACATCAAATTCCACTCCAAGATCACGCATTTTTTCAAATGTAGCCACATCCTCTTTGTCCATTGACAAGACATTGTTAACCATGGTTTTACCAGTTGAGTGGGCCATTGAACCAACGTTCAAGGTTTTAATCGGAACACCACCCTCGATGGCACGAAGGGCATCTTGAGGTGTTTCAAACAAGATCAAAGCATGTGTTTCACCAAAGCGTGGATCTTTTGCAACGTCGATCAATTTTTGAATTGGGACAACGTTTGCTTTCACACCATTCGGTGCTGCTTGCTTGATCAACTCTTTACGGAGCTCATCTTTGGCAACTGAGTCTGAAGCTACGATAATTCGATCCGCTTTTGAATCAGGTGTCCAAGCAGTTGCGACTTGTCCGTGAAGTAGACGAGTATCTAAGCGGGCAAGATTAATCTTGAGTTTTCCGTCACCGATCACTGTTCCTTCTGGAATAGCGGCTTGGGCAACAGGAGCAACTGAAGCAGTGCTTGCTTCTTCGACTGGATTCAATTCTTCTGGAAGAGCTTTGATTCCATCTTTAGATTCTTTGATGATGTTTGCAGCAACTTGATCAACACCAGCAGTTGCATCCATCAAACGTTCAGTATAAGCTTGAATCAACATTGGAAGGTTTAATCCTGTGATGATTGCAAATTTGCGATCTGGATTTTCTCCCATGACACGACTCGCTTGGTTAAATGGAGAACCACTCCAAAGGTCAGCCAAAACCAAGATTTCATCTTCTGCATCAAATGCGGCAACAGCAGCATTGAACTTAGCGTAGAGGTCATCTGGTCCTTCGCTTGGCATGAACGTAACCACTTGAACTTTCTCTTGATCCCCAAAGATCATCGAGCCGGATTGGTGGATCCCAGCAGCAAATTCACCGTGGCTAGCAATAATGATACCAATACTCATTATTGACATTCCTCCTTATAAATTTGTTTGACTTTCAGTTTAAGAAAACTTTAAGCTACTTTATTATAAATCGTTTTCACACTTAAGTCAATTTTTCTATCAAAATTTACAGGTAAAAGAGGATCTTTGTTATATTAATTTATCCCTATAGAGCAGCTATTCCTACTGGTTTATCGCTAAATGATTCCATGAAAACAGCGCTATATATGCTATAGTTTGTAAGCGAAGGTTAGTTATGAAATTGTGGAAAATCAGTCATGAATCAAACAAGTAAAATAAAAATATAACAAACTGGTTGATGGATCTATTAAGAGTACTAAAAAAAGACCAGCCCAGTTGGGCTAGTCCTGTAGGTTCAGTTATTTAGTTTGTGAAGTCAAGTACCATACGTCCTTGAATGGTTCCAGCTTCCATTTCGTCAAAGACTTTGACAGCATCTTCTACTGGACGTTTTTGAACGACAGGGACTACCAAGCCTTCTGCACCAAATTGGAAGGCTTCTTCCAAGTCTTTACGAGTTCCTACTAGAGAACCGATGACTTGGATACCATCTAATACCGTTTTCACAATGCTGAGGTCCATCATTTCTGAAGGAAGTCCAACTGCGATAACGCGGCCACCTGCACGAACAGAATCTACTGCTTGGTTGAAAGCTACTTTAGAAACAGCTGTTACTACAGCAGAGTGAGCTCCACCATTTGTTTTTTCTTTGATCAATCCTGGGACATCTTCGACTTCGCGACCGTTGATGACAAAGTCTGCACCAACTTCTTTCGCCAATTCCAGTTTGTCGTTGTTGATATCGACAGCGATGACATGTGTATTGAAGACTTTCTTAGCATATTGAACAGCCAAGTTTCCTAGTCCACCAGCTCCGTAGATGACAATCCATTGTCCTGGTTCAGCTTTGGCTTCTTTGATGGCTTTGTAAGTTGTAACCCCGGCACAGGTAATAGAAGAAGCTTGTGCTGGATCTAATCCTTCTGGTACTTTCACTGCGTAATCTGCAGTAACGATACATTGTTCAGCCATTCCTCCATCAACAGAGTAACCAGCATTTTTTACAGTCCGGCAAAGAGTTTCACGACCAGTTGTACAGTATTCACAAGTTCCACATCCTTCGAAGAACCAAGCAACACTAACGCGGTCACCAACTTTTAAGCTTGTCACATCTGGAGCAAGTTCTTTAACAATTCCGATTCCTTCATGTCCAAGAACACGGCCTGGGACTTTACCGAAGTCTCCGTGAGCAACATGCAAGTCCGTGTGGCAGACACCACAGTACTCAATTTGAACAAGTGCTTCCCCTGTTTCCAATGGACGCATATCCTTGTTTGCAACGATTTCAACACCAGTACCTTCTGGATTTACAACAACAGCTTTCATAGTTTTCCTCCTCAAGAGCTTAGTTGAATTAGAGACGTTAATAAAACGAGAAGTAACATCACTTGAATCATTATCGTATGAAACGAGCTAGGCTCCTTTTTTATTTTTGTTATGTTAATTTTATCACAAACTTTGTCAGTTAGCAAGCGCTTACACAGAAAATTTTCTGAAAATAAACTTAACTGGTTAAATTATTTTCAGAAAAGGTCCCTATAAGGTCCCGTATGTTTGAGAAAACAAAAAGCTTGAATCCTTTCTTGTAAAAGGTGATTCAAGCAATTCTCTTTATTTATAGGAGGAGTTTTTCTAATTGACGAGCAACGCCGTCCTGATCATTTGTATACTCGGTTTGTTTATTGGCATAGGGGAGGAGGACAGGATTGGCGTTTTTCATTGCATAACCAGTTCCTGCAAAAGCTAACATGTCTGTATCGTTTTGTTCGTCTCCAAAGGCGATCAGATCTTTCCGATCAAGTCCGTAAGTCTCGAGGAGATAGTTAAGGGCAAAGGCCTTGTTGACCCCTTTTGGAGCGCACTCCAGAATGTTGAGGGGACCACCCCAACTATTGATTTCCAACTCATGATGGTAGTAATCACGCATTTCTTCGGCTAAAGCATACTTGTCTTCAGCGCGTGTTTGAAAGAGGATGGCATTTGGGTTTTCAGTGACTTTACGAGCTTCGAATTTTGTTTTGGAGGAGATTTTAGAAACCCCAAATAAAGCAGGATCAATAGTATGGTGGTAGGTATGGGTGACATAGAACTTATTGCGATACTCTCCTGCAATAAAGTCTGCCTGGATGTCATTTTCTCTCTTGACCATATCGAGGAGGTATTTTTTATCAAGGGTCATGGATAGTTCTTTCGACCATTTTTTATTTGGAATATGAGTGAGAGCGCCGTTAAAGTTAATCATGGGACTTTCCAATCCCAATTCCTTATAGATGTGATCTGCCATTCGATAGGGACGTCCAGTTGTAATAATGACCCGGTGACCTTGTTCACTGACTTTCTGGATGGTTTCAATCGTATAAGGCGATAATTTGCTTTCAGAATTTAATAAGGTGCCATCTAAATCGACAGCGATTAGTTTTTTATTCATAGGAAGAATCCTTTCATTTGTATGGTTTTTCATACTCTAAATGAGGAGTATAGAAGTGCCATATTTTAAGAAGAATGCTACCATTATACCAGATAAACAGGAAAATTTCAGTCTTTCGAATAGAAGACGATGTGACACGAAAGATTGTCCAGATGAATCTCTTGTAAAAGTGAATGATTTTTGATAAAATATTGGTATTGTTCGTGATTGAGTCACGAGCAGATTTATTTTTTTTAAGGAGTTTATTAGAAAAATGGATAAGTTTTTCAAACTATCTGAACACGGAACGACGGTTCGTACAGAGGTATTAGCTGGTTTAACGACCTTCTTTGCCATGTCTTATATCTTATTTGTAAACCCTCAAATGCTCTCTCAAACAGGAATGCCTGCTCAGGGAGTATTTCTAGCAACCATTATTGGCTCAGTCGTTGGGACTCTCATGATGGCTTTCTACGCGAATCTGCCTTATGCCCAAGCGCCAGGAATGGGCTTGAATGCCTTCTTTACCTTTACAGTGGTATTTGGGATGGGCTATTCTTGGAAAGAAGCCTTGGGAATGGTATTTATTTGTGGATTAATTTCCTTGATTATCACATTAACTAATGTTCGGAAAATGATTATTGAGTCCATTCCAAATGCTTTGCGTTCAGCTATTTCAGCTGGTATCGGAATTTTCTTGGCTTATGTGGGAATCAAAAATGCTGGCTTGTTGAAGTTTTCGATTGATCCGCATACCTATACGGTGGCAGGAGAAGGGGCTGACAAAGCGAATGCAGCGATTACAGCAAATTCTGCAGCAGTCCCAGGACTTGTTAGTTTCAATAGTCCGACAGTCCTCCTTGCCTTGGCTGGCTTAGCCATTACTGTTTTCTTTGTCATCAAGGGCATTAAAGGAGGAATTATCCTTTCTATCCTTACGACAACAATCCTCGCTATTGTGTTTGGCATTGTTGATCTTTCAACGATTGACTTTGGTAGTACCCATCTTGGAGCAGCCGTTAATGATCTTGGGAAAATTTTTGGTGCTGCACTTGGTTCAGAAGGATTAGGTTCTTTGATTACCAATACTTCTCGTCTTCCTGAAACCTTGATGGCCATCCTCGCTTTCTCATTGACAGATATCTTTGATACGATTGGTACCTTGATTGGAACTGGTGAAAAAGTTGGTATTGTTGCCACAAATGGTGAAAATCATCAATCCGCTAAATTGGATAAAGCCCTTTATTCAGACCTCGTAGCGACATCTGTTGGTGCTATTGCAGGTACTTCGAATGTGACAACTTATGTTGAGTCAGCTGCGGGTATCGGAGCTGGTGGACGGACTGGTTTGACAGCCCTTGTAGTAGCCATCTGTTTCGCAGTGTCAAGTATTTTTAGTCCCCTTCTTGCTATTGTACCGACAGCAGCCACAGCACCGATTTTGATCATCGTTGGGATCATGATGTTGAGTAGCTTGAAAAACATCCATTGGGATGATATGGCAGAAGCTGTACCAGCCTTCTTCACCTCTATCTTTATGGGATTCAGCTATTCCATCACAAATGGGATTGCAGCAGGTTTTATTACCTATACAGTAACCAAATTGGTCAAAGGTGAAGCCAAAGAAGTTCACAGTATGATTTGGATTTTAGATGCCTTGTTTATCTTGAACTTTATCAGTATGGCCTTGCATTAGAATGAACATAGAGGAAAGCTTGGACAAAGAGTCCGAGCTTTTTTTTGATTGTCTCATGTGAGGCAGGAGGTTGATCGACTAAAAATAGTGGGCAATAATCAATTATTTTTGGTATAATGGAGGAATGAAAAGTCAAAATGAACAAGAGTTGATGTCCCTTGGAAAACAGTTGGGTCAACGATTAGAAAAACAGGATGTCGTGATTCTGACGGGAGATCTGGGGGCAGGGAAAACAACCTTTACAAAAGGCCTTGCTCAAGGGTTGGATATTCGTCAGATGATCAAAAGTCCCACTTATACTATCGTGAGAGAATATGAAGGCCGCTTACCCTTGTATCACCTGGATGTTTATCGTATTGGAGATGATCCAGATTCGATTGATTTGGATGACTTTTTATTTGGTGAAGGGGTGACCGTTATTGAGTGGGGAGAATTGCTAGAGACCAGTCTTCCTGCTGGATATTTAAAGGTTGAACTGCTCAAGGACGGCGACGGACGTGAGATACGCTTGTCAGCTGTCGGTGAACGTGCAGAACAATTAAAGGACTCATTTCTAACTTCTGTAGGAGCTTGAAGATGGAACAGGTATTGGATCTCTTTTTAAAAGAGGCTGAGGCTTCAGATGCAGAGCGTTTACTCGACTTTTTTAAAGCTGTAGCGACTGAATCTGAGTTCATGACCTTGGCTCCAGAAGGGCTTGGGATGACCAAGCAAGAGTTGGAAATATTTGCTGAAACACAAGCACAAACAGACAATCAATTATGTCTCTTATTATACTTGGGTGAGGATCTGGTAGGTGTCTTAAATATTGCAGCGGATCAAAACAGAGCCTTGCGCCATATTGGAGATGTCTTTATCGTTGTTCGGAAGGCCTATTGGAATAAAGGCTTGGGTCGTATTCTTCTAGAAGAAGGAATCGCATGGGCAGAAGGTACCAACCTCCTTCGGAAGTTAGACCTCAGTGTCCAAGTTCGAAATGAACGGGCCATCCATCTCTACCAAACGCTAGGATTTGAAATTGAAGGTCTCCGCAAGAGAGGCGTATACAAGGAAGGGGAATATCTGGATGTTTACCTAATGGGCAAACTGATAGATGGACAGAATCAATGATTAAAAAAATTCTATTAGTGTTTTTTAGTTTGTTAGCTGTAACGACAATCGGTCTTGGAGCCTATGGGCTGACCATCCTCAATCAGTCAACAAACACGTTGAGTAAGACCTTTAAAGGCATTGGCGATGAAAATAATGTCATTGCAGAAAACAAACCGATGACCATCTTGCTCATGGGGGTTGATACTGGATCAGGTTCACGAGAGGATCAGTGGGTAGGAAACAGTGATACCATGATTCTGGTGACGGTGAATCCACAGACGCGTGAAACAACGATTATGAGTTTGGAACGGGATATCTTGACCAATATCACGAAGGATGGAGAAACTGTCCAAGCGAAGCTGAATGCGGCTTATGCTCAAGGTGGGGCAGAGTTGGCCATTGAAACCATCCAAGATTTGATGAATATTCATATTGACCGTTATGCGATGATCAATATGAAAGGTCTCGTCCAACTGGTTGATAAGGTCGGTGGTATCACGGTAAACAATCCATTTGATTTTGATATTTCAATTGAAGAAAATGAACCGGAATACACAGCGAAAATTCCACCTGGTCGTCAAGAGATTGATGGAGAGCAAGCCTTGGTATATTCACGGATGCGTTATCAAGATCCAGAAGGAGACTACGGTCGACAAAAACGCCAACGGGAAGTTATCGAAAAGATCATCAAGAAAGTATTGACTCTGGACGGTTTGAGCAACTATCAAGGAATTATTGAAGCGGTTAGTGATAATATGCAGACCAATATCTCCTTAGATACGAATAGCTTGATGCAGTTGATGGGCTATCGAGATGCCTTGAAGAACATCCGTATGGAACAGTTGAAAGGGGAAGATGCCACCCTAGCGGATGGCGGAAGTTACCAAATCGTTACTTCAGAGCACCTGCTGAAGATGCAGAATATCCTGCGTAAAAGTTTGGGCTTATCACCTTTAAGCAAGCTCAAAACAAGTGCCGTTCTATTGGATGGCGACGAAACTGGGGGAGCTTCTTCATCAGAAAGTGGAGAAAGTCCAGTAGAGGCGAGCCAGGATACGGGCGGAGGTTATTATGATCCTTCCTATGCTCCAGAGACTTCTGTAAGCTCAGAAGCAGTGACACCCTATCAACCGACAGTGACACCTTATACGGATACAACGGTAGCTGGTGCTGGAGGAAACTAAAGTCAAATACTTCTAAAAATAAAAAGGTTTTGAGACGACTATCTCAAAACCTTTTGTTTATTCATGATCGTTAGATTTCTCAGACCAAATAGTTTGGATTTGTTCTACAGAAGCGTTGGCTTGCTGAGAGAAGACCCTTGCTTTATAGGAAAAGTCTTCCAGTAGTTGATTTAAAAGGACTCTTTGCTCCTGAATGATTTCAATGTTTTTTTTGATTTTAGTAACATTTGATTGAATTCCATCCGTGAGTTGTTTGGTTTCGTTGAATTCATTTTTCAGTGGTTCGCGATTTTTAACAAGTTGATAGCTGATGGTTGCTCCAGTCGCAAACCAAAATAGATCTCTTAATTTCATAGTAAGCTCCTTTTTAATGGTTTGAGATATCCTTGGCTAATTGGGCAAGGTGTTCGAAATCAGGTTCGTGGGCAATGAAATCAATCTTTAGGTCGTCTTCTTGAGAGTAGCGTGGAAGAATATGGACGTGGGTGTGGAAGACAGACTGACCCGCAATTTCTTCCATGTTACTAATGATATTCATTCCTTGAGGCTGTGTAGCACCTTCCACTTTTTTGGTGACTCTTGAAACGATGTTAAAAAGATCAGCTGTTTCATCTGGTGTCATCTCCAATAGATTACGGGCGTGTCTTTTTGGAATCACGAGGGTATGGCCTGGAGTGACCTGAGAGATATCTAAAAAAGCAAGAAAATGGTCATCCTCGTAGACCTTAGAAGCAGGAATTTCTCCGGCAACAATCTTACAAAAAATACAATCCGAAACCATAAATGCACCTCAATTTCGCTAGATTTTGTTATAATATAAGAACATTATACCAGAAAGCTAAGAAAATATGTTAGAAATAAAAAACCTGACAGGAGGCTATGTCAATATCCCTGTCTTAAAAGATGTTAGTTTTGAGGTTGGTGATGGTCAATTAATTGGATTGATTGGCTTGAATGGAGCAGGGAAATCAACGACCATTAATGAAATAATTGGCCTATTGCGTCCCTATGCTGGCGAAATCCGGATCGACGGTTTGACTTTAGCTACTTCTCCAGGTGCTTATCGCCAAAAAATTGGTTATATTCCTGAAACACCGAGCCTTTATGAAGAGTTAACCCTGCGTGAGCATATTGAGACAGTGGCGATGGCCTATGACTTGGATCAGGAAGCAGTTTTTGCGCGTGTGACTCCTCTCTTGAAGCAATTCCGACTAGAGGAAAAATTGGATTGGTTTCCTGTCCATTTTTCTAAGGGGATGAAACAAAAGGTCATGATTATTTGTGCCTTTGCTGTTGATCCAAGTTTGTTTATTGTCGATGAGCCTTTCTTAGGTTTGGATCCAGTTGCGATCTCAGATTTAATTCAATTATTGAAGGTGGAAAAAGAGAAGGGGAAATCTATTTTAATGAGTACCCATGTGCTGGATTCTGCTGAAAAAATGTGTGATGCCTTTGTCATCCTCCATAAGGGACAGGTCCGTGCTCAGGGGACTTTAGAGGATTTGCGGACAGAATTTGGAATGGCAGATGCAGATTTGAATGAGATTTACCTTGCACTAACAAAAGAGGCTGACCGATGATTGAAGTTTTACAAAAGAGGAAGACGACCTTTCGCAATCAGTGCTTAAAATATTCTCGCTATGTGTTTAATGATCACTTTGTCCTCTTTCTCCTGATTTTTCTAGGCTTTTTAGCGGTTCAGTACAGTCAATTTTTGCGCTCCCTACCAGAAGATAAGAGCCTTCTCCTCCTTGTACTTGTCCTTGCTCCTTTGCTCCTGCTTCCAATTGGTTCCATCGCAACCTATTTTGAGAAGCCAGACATGATTTTCCTTCTGGCAAAAGAAGAGCAATTGAAAGGCTATTTGAACCAACAGATCTTACGAGCGACTATTTTCTGGGGAATTGTACAAACCCTTGTGCTTGTTCTATTTGTCCCTTTGGCTTTGGCTTTAGGACTGTCTTTGATCATTGTAGTGGTTTATTTGGCTATTCTCTTCTTGTTGAAGGTTCTTGTTTTTCAAGGGAAGGGGAAAAGATTCTATAACCAGGCGGGTCTTGATTGGAAGCGAATCGTAGAGCTAGAAAACCAGAGAAAGCAAAGTATTCTAAGATTTTTCTCCCTTTTTACCACAGTAAAAGGAATGACCAACAGCGTGAAACGGCGGGCCTATTTAGACGGACTAACAAGCATGGTTCCAAAAGTCAGTTCCAAGACTTGGAACAACCTGTATCTCCGTTCTTATCTCAGAAATGGAGATCTGTTTTCCATGAGTCTGCGTCTATTAGGACTATCAATTGCTGTCTTTGTCTTCATCCCGCAAACGCTAGTAGCAGTGGCCGTCGCGGGGCTCTTGAATTATTTACTTGTTTTTCAATTGCTCGGACTCTACAAGGCCTTTGACTATCAGTATTTAACGCGACTCTTCCCTTTGGAAATCAGTGCTAAAACACGAGGGCTTCTTCAAACAGTTCAATCGGTGACCTTGTTTGTCGTTCTTGTCGAGGGAGGACTGGGATTACTGGTCTTTGAAGACAAACTTCTCGTCCTGGCCTTGCTAGCTTTCACAGGCTTTTTAGCCTATGGTTATGCACCTTTCAAGGTGAGACGATTAGTTGACGAAACGCTTTAAAATTAGTAAAATAGATGGGAAACTTTTTACGGAGGAAGAGATGGACTCGAACGAAAAAGAGCTAACGTTAACCCCAATTGCTGGTAAAAGCGGAAAAGCCTTTATGGGGACTTATCCGGATGGGGGGAAAGTATTTGTCAAAATGAATACGACTCCAATATTAGCAGGGTTAGCTAAAGAACAAATTGCTCCACAACTCTTATGGAGCCGACGCTTACCTGACGGAAATGTGATGAGCGCACAAGAATGGTTAAATGGAGAAATTTTAACTCCAAATGGGATGGGGAAAAAGCAAGTGGTTCATATCCTGACTCGTTTGCACCGTTCACGCCCCTTGATGACGCAATTGAGAAAGTTGGGCTACACAGCTGAGTCGCCATTGGATTTATTGAATTCTTTGAGCAGTCAGTTGCCAATCGCTTTGCGTCAAAACAATTATTTGCAATCTGTATTAAAGAGTTTACGACAGACTGTTCCAGCTTTTCGAGAAGATTATGCAACCATTGTTCACGGAGATGTCCGTCACAGTAACTGGATTGAAACGGATAGTGGATTTATCTACTTGGTAGATTGGGATTCTGTCCGCTTAACAGATCGGATGATGGATGTGGCTCATGTTTTAAGTCACTACATTCCAGATTCTCAGTGGCAGGATTGGTTGGTCTATTACGGCTATAAGTACAATGAAACTGTATTTGGTAAATTGTACTGGTTTGGTCAATACTCTTTCCTTTGTCAGATTGTAAAATACTATGAAAACAATGATTTAGAGAATGTAAACCGGGAAATTTATGCCTTGCGTAATTTCCGGTCAAAATATGGGAAGGAAGCATGAGAGTTAGAAACCGTAAAGGTGCAACCGAATTATTAGAAGCCAATCCGCAATATGTCATTCTGAAGCCAGAAGAAGCCAAAGGGAAGTGGCATGAGATTTTTGGAAATGACCATCCTATTCATATTGAAGTGGGGAGCGGTAAAGGTGCCTTTATCACTGGAATGGCCAAACAAAATCCAGACATTAACTATATCGGGATTGATATTCAAAAATCAGTATTAAGTTACGCTTTGGATAAGGTGTTGGAAGCTGACGTTCCCAATATCAAGTTGCTTTGGGTGGACGGAGATAGCTTGACTAATTACTTTGAAGACGGTGAGATTGATCAATTGTATCTCAATTTTTCAGATCCTTGGCCGAAGAAACGCCATGAAAAACGTCGTCTAACCTACAAGAGTTTCTTAGATACCTTCAAACAGATTTTGCCAGAACATGGTGAGATTCATTTCAAGACGGACAATCGAGGACTCTTTGAATACAGTTTGGTGAGTTTTTCTCAGTATGGAATGACCTTGAAGGGTGTCTGGCTAGATCTTCATGCTAGTGATTTTGAGGGAAATGTCATGACCGAATATGAAAAGAAATTCTCAAGTAAGGGTCAGGTCATTTATCGGGTTGAAGCACAATTTTAAAGTCTAGTTAAGGATCGACGTCTCCTGAAAAGGAGGCGTTTTTCTTTTGGATGGTAGCCGTATGAATGAGGAAGGCGAAATTCTTGCATTTCGACGGAACTTGTGCTAGAATATTTAAAACGAATAGAAAAGGAGAGGCGAAGACATATCTTCGCCTCTTGTCTGTGAGGAGGTGTTGTCCTATCGCAACAATTGTTGAATTAGTAACAGAAATTCTTCAACCAGCCATCCAAGCTCCATTTGAATTGGTGGATGTGGAATATGGAAAGATGGGAGGAGATTATGTTCTAAGTATCTTTGTTGATAAGCCAGGTGGTATTACCCTGAATGATACAGCCGATTTAACAGAAGTGATTAGTCCTCTGTTGGATCAGATTCACCCAGATCCATTCCCAGAACAGTACTTCCTAGAAGTGACGAGTCCTGGTTTGGAGCGTCCCTTAAAAACCAAAGATGCAGTGGAAAAAGCTCTGGGTCAATATATCCATGTCAGCTTGTACAAGGCAGTTGACAAACAAAAGGTCATTGAAGGAACACTCCTTAAGTTCGAAGATGATCAATTGACCATGGAATACATGGACAAAACCAGAAAGAAAACCATTGAAATCCCCTATAGTCTTGTCTCAAAAGCAAGACTAGCTGTCAAATTATAGCAGAAAAGAAAGGAAGGCTCTTAGTAGCCTAAGAGCAAGAAAAGAATGAGTAAAGAAATGCTAGATGCTTTTCGCATCTTGGAAGAAGACAAAGGAATCAAAAAAGAAGATATCATTGAAGCAGTCACAGAATCATTGCGTTCGGCTTATCGGAGACGGTATGGTCAAGCAGAGAGTGCTGCTATCGAATTTAATGAAAAGACTGGTGATTTCCGCGTTTATACCGTTCGTGAAGTAGTGGATGAAGTATTTGATAGCCGCTTAGAAATTAGCTTGAAAGATGCTCTTGCGATTAGCTCTGCCTATGAATTGGGAGACAAAATCAAATTTGAAGAAGCACCTGCTGAGTTTGGTCGTGTCGCAGCCCAATCTGCCAAACAAACTATCATGGAAAAAATGCGCAAGCAAACTCGTGCGATTACCTACAACACTTATAAAGAACATGAAAATGAAATTATGAGTGGAACGGTTGAGCGTTTTGATAATCGCTTTATCTATGTAAATTTAGGATCTATCGAAGCTCAATTGTCTAAACAAGACCAAATCCCGGGTGAAGTCTTCCAATCTCATGATCGCATCGAAGTCTTTGTCTACAAAGTAGAAGACAATCCTCGTGGGGTCAACGTTTTCGTAAGTCGTAGCCATCCAGAAATGATCAAACGTTTGATGGAACAAGAAATTCCTGAAGTCTATGATGGAACAGTTGAAATCATGAGCGTGGCACGTGAAGCTGGAGACCGGACCAAGGTGGCTGTTCGTAGCCATAATCCAAACGTAGATGCGATTGGAACCATCGTTGGTCGTGGTGGATCGAACATCAAAAAGATTACTAGCAAGTTCCACCCAGCTCGTTATGATCAGAAATTGGATCGTATGGTCCCAACAGAAGAAAATATTGATGTCATTGAGTGGGTACCAGATCCAGCAGAATTTATCTACAATGCCATTGCGCCTGCCGAGGTCGATCAAGTCATCTTTGATGAAGAAGACAGCAAGCATGCTCTTGTGGTAGTACCAGATAGCAAGCTATCTCTTGCGATCGGTCGTCGTGGTCAAAATGTGCGCTTGGCGGCTCACTTAACTGGCTACCGGATTGATATCAAATCAGCTAGTGAGTACGAAGAAATGGAAGCAAGTCAAGAACCTTCTTTTGAAGAAGTAGAAAGTGATTTGAATTCTGTAGACGAATAGGGAGGGAATCATGGTAAAGACAAGAAAAATCCCTTTACGCAAGTCTGTCGTTTCAAATGAGGTCATCGATAAACGAGATCTCTTGCGAATCGTAAAAAATAAAGAAGGTCAAGTTTTTATCGATCCAACTGGGAAAGCAAATGGTCGTGGTGCTTATATCAAACTCGATAACGAGGAAGCACTTCAAGCCAAGAAGAAGAAAGTCTTGAATCGCAGCTTTAGCATGGAAGTGGATGAAGCTTTCTACGACGAATTGATTGCTTATGTGGATCACAAGGTGAAAAGAAGAGAGTTAGGCCTTGAATAATCAAAAAGTCAGTAATTTATTGGGATTGGCTCAGCGAGCAGGGAAAATCATCTCTGGAGAAGAGTTGGTCATCAAGTCTGTTCAAGAAGGAAAGGCTCGTTTGGTCTTTCTAGCAGATGATGCAGCTCCCAATCTTACCAAAAAAATCACAGATAAATGCCACTATTATGGCGTTCCGGTATTAACCGTGTTTTCAACACTAGAATTAAGTACTGCCATTGGTCGCTCACGAAAGGTAGCGGCCGTGACAGATGCTGGATTTTCAAAGAAAATGAGGTCTCTTATGGAATAGAAGAGGAGGACAGCAATTGTCTAAGAGAAGATTGTATGAGATTGCCAAAGAACTAGGCAAGGAAAGTAAAGAAGTCGTCACACGGGCCAAAGAATTAGGGTTGGAGGTAAAGAGTCACGCTTCTAGTATCGAAGGTGAAGCGGTTGAGCGTTTGGTCAATAGTTTTGCATCAAAGACGCCTCAAACTCCTAAAGTGACGGAAGAAAAACAAGTAAAAGTTGCACCGGTTGCAAAAGAACCTGTTGCAAACCAACCAGAAAAGAAAACGGAAACAGCGGCAGCACCTGTTGTGAAGCCGAAGAGTCGTAATTTCAAGGCGGAACGCGAAGCCCGTGCAAAAGAGCAGGCGGAACGTCGTCAACAACAAGGAAATCGACCTAAGAAACAACAAAACGACCGTCGGGATGGGGATCGTTTCCAAAATCGTAATGAGCGAAAAAATCAAGGAAATGACCGCCGCAACCAAGGGAATGATCGTCGCCGTGACCAATCTGGTAACGGTCAAGGACGTCCAAATCCTGTAAATGGCGCTCCGAAGATTGATTTCAAAGCCCGTGCTGCAGCATTAAAGGCAGAGCAAAATGCGGAATATGCACGTGGTAGTGAAGAACGCTACAAGCAAAACCAGGCAGCCAAGGTAGAGCAAGAACGTCAACAACGTCGTAAGCGCGAAGAGGCAGTTGCGACTGAAGTTGTCGCTCCACAACCAAAGGTAGAAGCAGCGAAGGCAACTCCGGTAGCGGCTCCAAGTCCTGCAGCAGTTGATACACGTCGGAAAAAGCAAGCTAGACCAGACAAAAAACGTGAAGATTTTGATCGCGAAGAAGATGGTCCAAGAAAACAACAAAAGAATCGAAGTAGTCAAAACCAAGTGAGAAATCAAAGAAATAGTAACTGGAACAACAAAAAGAATAAAAAAGGAAAGAAAAACCGCAATGAAGCTCCAAAACCAGTAACAGAGCGTAAATTCCATGAGTTGCCAAGTGAACTTGAGTACACAGATGGAATGACGGTTGCGGAAATCGCAAAACGGATTAAGCGTGAGCCTGCGGAAATCGTTAAGAAACTCTTCATGATGGGAGTGATGGCGACACAAAACCAATCCTTGGATGGCGATACCATTGAACTTCTGTTAGTGGATTATGGAATTGAAGCCAAGAAAAAGGTTGAAGTGGACAATGCGGATATCGAACGCTTCTTCGTCGAAGATGGCTATTTGAATCCAGATGAATTGGTAGAGCGTCCACCAGTTGTCACCATCATGGGACACGTTGACCACGGGAAGACAACCCTTTTGGATACCCTTCGTAATTCACGTGTAGCAACAGGTGAAGCGGGAGGGATTACCCAGCATATCGGGGCTTATCAAATCGTAGAAAATGGCAAGAAGATTACCTTCTTGGATACACCTGGACACGCGGCCTTTACTTCTATGCGGGCGCGTGGTGCATCTGTTACGGATATTACCATCTTGGTCGTAGCGGCAGATGATGGAGTTATGCCTCAGACTATCGAAGCTATTAACCACTCAAAAGCGGCTAATGTTCCAATCATTGTGGCTATTAACAAGATTGATAAACCAGGTGCCAACCCAGAACGTGTCATCGGTGAATTGGCAGAGCATGGAGTTATGTCAACTGCCTGGGGTGGAGATTCTGAGTTTGTAGAAATCTCTGCCAAGTTCAACCAAAATATCGATGAGCTCTTGGAAACGGTCCTTCTTGTGGCTGAAATCCAAGAACTTAAAGCAGATCCAACTGTTCGTGCCATTGGTACTGTTATCGAAGCGCGCTTGGATAAAGGAAAAGGTGCGGTCGCAACCCTTCTGGTTCAACAAGGTACCTTGAACGTTCAAGACCCAATCGTTGTTGGAAATACCTTTGGACGTGTCCGTGCCATGACCAATGACCTTGGCCGTCGTGTGAAAGTAGCTGGACCATCTACTCCAGTTTCTATCACTGGTTTGAACGAAGCGCCAATGGCGGGTGACCACTTTGCGGTTTATGAAGATGAAAAATCTGCGCGTGCAGCCGGTGAAGAACGTGCCAAACGTGCGCTGATGAAACAACGTCAAGCAACCAACCGTGTCAGCCTTGAAAATCTCTTTGATACCTTGAAGGCTGGAGAAGTGAAATCCGTTAATGTCATCATCAAGGCCGATGTACAAGGTTCGGTTGAAGCCCTTGCTGCTTCCCTTCAAAAGATTGAAGTGGAAGGTGTGAAAGTGACCATCGTTCACTCAGCAGTTGGTGCCATCAATGAATCAGACGTTACCCTCGCAGAAGCTTCAAACGCCTTCATCATTGGATTTAACGTCCGCCCTACGCCTCAAGCGCGTCAGCAAGCAGAAGCTGATGAGGTAGAAATCCGTCTTCACTCAATCATCTACAAAGTGATTGAAGAAATGGAAGATGCCATGAAGGGAATGTTGGATCCTGAGTTCGAAGAGAAAGTCATCGGGGAAGCAGTCATTCGTGAAACCTTTAAAGTCTCTAAAGTGGGTACTATCGGTGGATTTATGGTCCTCAGTGGTAAGGTCACTCGTGACTCCAAAGTTCGTGTCATTCGTGACGGTGTCGTCATTTATGATGGAGCTCTTGCTAGCTTGAAACATTATAAAGATGATGTCAAAGAAGTGACCAACGGTCGAGAAGGTGGATTGATGATCGAAGGCTACAATGATATCAAGACTGATGATACCATCGAAGCTTACATCATGGAAGAAATTAAAAAATAAACTGTTAACTAGGAAGGAAGAGAGGAAATCTCCCATTTCCTAGTTTTTAAAGACAGAGCAGAAAGGAGTTCCTATGGCAAGTCATTTTCGGACAGACCGAGTCGGTATGGAAATCAAGCGGGAAGTTAACGAAATTTTGCAAAAGAAAGTTCGTGATCCGCGTGTCCAAGGCGTCACCATTACGGATGTTCAAATGCTAGGCGATTTGTCGATGGCCAAGGTTTACTATTCGATTATGAGTAATCTGGCTTCAGATAATCAAAAGGCTCAGACAGGGCTGGAAAAAGCAACAGGAACCATCAAGCGCGAATTAGGTCGGAATTTAAAATTGTACAAAATTCCAGATTTAACCTTTGTCAAAGATGAATCCATTGAATATGGAAACAAGATTGACCAAATGTTACGCGATCTTGATAAAAAATAATGAACAAAACGATAGATTCTGTAGAGTCTATCGTTTTTTTATGGCAAAATTCAGAAGAAATTTCAAAAAAACTTGTGCCGAAGGGGTGGATGTTTTAAAATAGAGTGAGTAAACTTTTATCGAATGATGATGGAGGAAAAGGAATGTCCATTGATTGGCAGAACATTTTATTTAACTTCTTAGGTGGTTTGGGACTATTTTTATATAGTATCAAAACTATGGGTGATGGCTTGCAACAGGCTGCAGGGGATCGCCTTCGTTACTATATCGACAAATATACCAGTAATCCATTTCTAGGGGTGCTCGTAGGGATTGTCGTGACTGCCCTTATCCAGTCTAGTACCGGGGTAACTGTTATTACGGTTGGATTAGTAAGTGCCGGTCTATTAACGCTACGCCAAGCAATTGGGATCATCATGGGGGCCAATATCGGGACGACGGTCACTTCCTTCATCATTGGTTTCAAGTTGGGAACATATGCCTTGCCCATTATGTTTGTCGGTACAGTCTGTCTCTTCTTTACCAAGAATCGGATAGCTAACAATATTGGTCGGATCTTGTTTGGGGTTGGGGGAATCTTTTACGCCTTGAACCTCATCAGCGCAGGGATGAGTCCTTTGAAAGACTTGCCAGAGTTCAGCCAATATATGGTAACCCTTGGGAAGAATCCAATCCTCGGAGTGCTAGCTGGAGCCATTATCACAGTCTTGATCCAGGCTTCTTCTGCAACGATTGGGATTCTGCAAGGTCTCTACTCCGGTGGATTTTTAGATCTTAAGGGAGCATTGCCAATTTTATTTGGGGATAACATTGGGACTACCCTCACCGTTATCATTGCTGCCATGGGAGCCAATGTTTCTGCCAAACGGGTTGCAGCGACCCACGTCTTATTTAATGTCATCGGGACCATTCTGTGTATCATCTTGTTGGGACCATTTACAAGTATGGTTGAGTTCTTCCAAGCTCAGTTGCATCTCTCACCTGAGATGACGATTGCCTTTTCACATGGTGCTTTTAATGTGACCAACACCATCGTTCAATTCCCATTCATCGGAGCATTGGCTTACTTTGTGACGAAATTGATTCCTGGTGAGGATGAAGTGGTCAAATACGAGCCACTTTACTTGGATGAAAATCTGATTACCCAAGCTCCTTCGATTGCCTTGGGAAATGCCAAAAAAGAACTCTTGCACTTAGGAGCTTATGCTGAAAAGATTTTTGATTTATCTTATCGCTATATTTTGAATCAAGAAGAAAAGCTAGCTGAAAAAGGTCATAAAACAGAAGAAGCGATTAATACCATCGATGATCAGTTGACCAAGTACTTGATCCGCTTGTCCAGTGAAGCTTTGAGTCCAAAAGAAAGCGAATCCTTGACCAATATTTTGGATTCTTCTCGAGATTTGGAGCGGATTGGAGACCACGCAGAAGCCTTGATCAACTTGACGAACTACCTCATTCGGAAGAAAGTTGTCTTTTCTGACAATGCTTTGGCTGAATTAGAAGATATCTACCAACAAACGGCGACGTTTGTTAAAGATGCACTTCGAAGTGTAGAAGAAGATAGCCAAGAGTTGGCGGCAGAGTTGGAACAGCGCCATCAGGCAATTGAGAAGCTCGAAAAGAAATTGCGGAAGACCCATATTTCTCGTCTGAACAAGGGCGAGTGTACGCCTCAAGCGGGTGTTAACTTTATTGATATCATCTCTCACTATACACGTGTTGCCGACCATGCCATGAATTTAGCAGAGAAGGTACAATTGGAGCAAATCTAGACAAAGCAAAAATCCAGTTCTTTAGAGAGGGATTTCAGATTGAATATAAAGTCTTCTTTAAAACTTTCCTTAGGTGAGTACGGACGTCAGCGAACTTCTTCAAAGTTCCATGACTAATTATTGAGCCTAAGGTCTCAATAATTCCGAGTGCCTGAAACAATTGTGTTTCAGGCACTTTTCTCACAGTGGAAAGTTTTTCATCTTCTTAAATAACTAAAAAAGATTATTTTTTGAAAAATTTATCTAGCTATTTTATGAAAAAAGTTTGTCTACATTCTAAAATCCAGCTCAAAAAAACTGGATTTTTTATCGTATTTATAGGAAATATTAATATATTTAAATAAAATAGGTCTAGACCATTTACAAATGCAGTACAAAGGATTATAATGTGTATGAATATATCGGTAGAAAAAGAAAGGAAATCACCATGACAACTTATATACAAGCAGATCAATTCTTTTATCCCCATGGCATTCGTAAGGGAGGATATCTAGAAATAGTCGATGGCAAATTTGGGAAACATGTAGATCAGCTACCAGAGGGAACTACTGTTTTGGACTATACAGGCTATAGTATTGCTCCTGGTTTGGTCGATACGCACATCCATGGATTTGGTGGAGTTGATGTTATGGACAACAACATCGAGGGAACCCTTCATACTATGAGTGAGGGGCTCTTGAGCACAGGGGTCACTAGCTTTTTGCCAACAACCTTGACCTCTTCTTATGAGCAATTATTAGCAGTCACTGAAAACATTGGAGCACGATACCAAGAAGCGTCTGGTGCTAAGATTCGTGGTATTTACTTTGAAGGACCTTACTTTACAGAGAAGTACAAAGGGGCACAAAATCCAGCCTACATGAAAGATCCTCGAATGGATGAATTCCGTGCATGGCAAAAAGCAGCCAACGGCTTGCTCAATAAAATTGCCCTTGCTCCTGAGCGAGATGGTGTCGAAGACTTTGTCCGCACAGTGACAGGAGAAGGGGTAACGGTTGCGCTTGGTCACTCCAATGCAACTTTTGACGAAGCCAAAAAAGCAGTGGATGCTGGGGCTAGTGTCTGGGTGCATGCCTATAACGGAATGCGCGGTTTGACGCACCGTGAGTTGGGAATGGTTGGGGCTATGTACCAACTTCCTCATACTTATGCAGAGTTAATCTGTGACGGCCATCACGTTGATCCAAAAGCCTGCGACATCCTTCTCAAACAAAAAGGAGTGGAAAATATTGCCTTAATCACCGACTGTATGACAGCTGGTGGCTTGGAAGATGGCGACTATATGTTGGGTGAATTCCCTGTTGTCGTAGAAAATGGAACAGCCCGTTTGAAATCGACAGGGAATCTGGCTGGTTCGATCTTGAAGCTCAAAGATGGATTGAAGAATGTTGTTGAGTGGGGTGTTGCCAATCCTCATGAAGCGGTCATGATGGCGAGTCTCAACCCTGCTAAATCTGTCCATATTGATGATGTCTGCGGCCAAATCCGTGAGGGTTATGACGCTGACTTTATTGTATTGGATAAAGATTTAGAGTTGGTAGCAACCTTCTTGGATGGCCAAAAACGATTTGAAGCTTAATGGTGAAAAAGAGGTTCAACTACGAATCGCTTGCTTTCGCCAAACTAAAAATTGAATGTATTCCATAAGCTGAGATGAGAGTCTCAGCTTATTTGAATAGGATTCCTTGATCTAGCCATTTGTCTCTTTGCTCTGATACATGGTATAATGAAAGTAATTGAATCGCGAGGTAGTTTTATGAATAAGATAAACGTACGTTTTTTATTGATGGGCTTGTTTTTCTTTATCTACGGTATGTTGCGCCGTAGTCCCGTCATCCTAGTGGCAGGTAGTGCCTTTTTACTCTATGCCTTTTTTAGTAAATCGATGGTGCAGCCGAAGGAAAATATCTTTAAGCCAAAGTTGCGCTTGAATGCGAAGACTTCTAAGTCTGGTGAAAAAACAAAGGAAAGTAACGGGAAATAAGATGAAGAGCTACAAACTAAATGACGGACGCCACATTCCTGTACTTGGTTTTGGTACTTGGAAGGCGAAAGATGGCGAGGAAGCTTATCAAGCAGTAAAAGCAGCCTTAGAAGCGGGCTATCGCCATATTGATACGGCAGCCATCTATCAAAATGAAGAAAGTGTCGGAAAGGCTATCAAAGATAGTGGTATTCCAAGAGAAGAGCTTTTTGTAACGACCAAGTTGTGGAATAATCGTCACACCTATGAGGATGCTGTCAATGGTCTAGAAGAATCTTTGCACAAATTGGGACTAGAATATATCGATTTGTACCTCATCCACTGGCCAAATCCTGTGACTCACCGAGAAAATGAGGCCTGGAAAGAACGGAATCGTGAGGTTTGGAGAGCCATGGAAGATATGCAGGCAGAAGGAAAGATTCGCTCTATTGGTGTGAGTAACTTCCTGCCCCATCACCTGGATGCTTTGTTGGAAAGTGCCAAAGTTCTTCCTGCGGTTAATCAGATCCGCTTGGCCCCTGGAGTCTATCAAGAGGAAGTGGTCCGTTATTGTCGTGATAAAGGAATTTTATTGGAGGCATGGGGACCATTTGGCCAAGGAGAGCTGTTCCAAAATGAGACAGTTCTAACATTAGCTAAACAGTATGATGTAACACCAGCCCAGCTTCTCTTGGCTTGGAGTCTAGCAGAAGGATTTTTACCTTTGCCTAAATCAGTGACTCCTGAGCGCATTGCAAGTAATCTGCAATGCTCTGCGATTGCATTATCCTCGGAAGACTGTGAGCTCCTTCGGAAGATCCCAGTAGAGGCGGGAGCACCAGACCCAGACACCAAAGACTTTTAAGATCGTTTATTTATAGACAGTGAGAGGTTGCTCTGGCTGTCTTTTTTGTGCAATGAGATGAAAGGCGAATAATTTGTTTCAGTTATCTAATTATTTGAATATTGAAACCACAAAAAAGCAAACAAAAAACAACTAATTAAAGATAACGTGCGGAAATATTACAATTTGATAACAAAGTTAATGTTGAGTGAATTTTCTGAAAAATTAGGAGTATAATAAGAATAATTTAGTATATAGGGGGAATTTTATGAGTAAACAGCGTTTCTCATTGAGAAAATATAAGTTTGGTGTTGCATCGGTGCTGTTAGGATCTGTTCTTGTCTTTGGAGCAGGGAATGTAAGTGCTGATGAAGCGAAACAGCCAGAGACTGCAGTCGTTACATCTGCAGAAGCAAATCCAGTATCGCCAAGTGAGTCTGCGTCTCCTGTAACGAATCAGGCAAGTGAGCAGACTACAGGCTCAGTAGTTGAAAATGGTAAAGTTGTTGACGAGCCGGTCTCCTCAGACAAAGGGGCAACAACTCCATCTGTCGAATCAGATAGCCAAGTTGTTACGCAGGAAGCCAAAACAGAGGCTCCAGCTACTGAAAAGCAAGCGGAAGTCGTAACTAAAACCGAAGAAAAAACTGCAGAAAAAACATCCGAAGGACAGGAAAAAACAGAAGCAAAACCTTCTTCAACAGAGGAGAAGAGTGAGGATAAACCTGTAACGGAAGCAAGAACCGAAAAGAAAGCTGAAGATAAACCATTAAGTATTAGCAGCAATACGATTATTAATGTGCCCCAAACTTGGGAAAAAGGGTACAAGGGTGAAGGGACTGTTGTTGCGGTCATTGACTCTGGTTTAGATGTCTACCACGAAGTATTGCGGATTTCAGACCCTACAAAAGGGAAATTCAAAAATCAAACAGAATTAGAAGCTGCCAAAAAAGCAGCGGGAATTGACTACGGAAAATGGTACAACGATAAGGTTGTCTTTGCCTATGATTATATGGATGGAGATGACAATATCAAAGAAAAAGACCATGATTCACACGGTATGCACGTAACAGGGATTGCGACTGGGAACCCTGACAAAAAAGCTGGGGATGGCAACTACGTATATGGAGTTGCTCCAGAAGCCCAAGTGATGTTTATGCGGGTTTTCTCTGATCGTAGTGGATCCACCAGCGATGTTGTCTATGTAAAAGCGATTGATGACGCAGTGGCATTGGGAGCCGATGTCATTAATATGAGTTTAGGATCTGGGACAGGATCTACAGTGAATGCTAGTCCTGCTGTCAGAGAAGCGATTCAACGAGCACGCGCCAAAGGGGTTAGTGTCGTCATCGCTGCGGGTAATAGTAACACCTATGGATACGGTCATGACAACCCAAGTGCTGAAAACCCTGATTATGGTGTCGTGGGTAGTCCTTCAACCGTAGAAGAGTCTATTTCAGTTGCCTCTGTAAATGATTCATTCGTAACAGAAGAAGTCTTTACAGTTCGTGGTTTGGAAGACAATGCCGACTTGGATAAAGGGAAGTTTACCTATACAGCGGCTGAAACAGATGCCAATTTCGAAAATGGGAAAGAATATGACTATGTGGATGCTGGTTTGGGGCGTGAGAGGGATTTAGAAAGTCTCGATTTGACTGGTAAAGTCGCCCTCATCAAACGTGGTGAAATTACCTTCTCAGATAAGGTCGCTAATGTCTATAAAAAAGGAGCGATTGGTGCCCTCATTTACAACAGTGTCGAAGGCGCGAATGTCAAAATGGGTCTCGAAGGTGATGCGAAAAAAATCCCTGCGGTATTTATCTCTAAGCGGTACGGAGAAGCCATCAAAGACAAAGACTACAAAATAGTCTTTGACGGTAGTTTGGATAACCGTCCAAACCCTGACGCTGGGAAGATGTCAGAATTCTCTAGTTGGGGAGTGTCAACGGATGGACAATTGAAACCAGATGTCACTGCACCTGGTGGATCGATCTTCTCTTCACTAAATGACAATAGCTATGGCAGTATCAGTGGAACCAGTATGGCCTCTCCTCATGTGGCTGGGGTTTCGGCTTTGGTGAAGGAATACCTCCAAGCTCATCATCCAGAACTTTCACCAGAGGAACTATCTGCAACGGTCAAGGCCTTGATCATGTCAACTGCAAAACCACACTTCAACAAAGAAACGGGGGCCTACACTTCGGTACGTCAACAAGGGGCAGGGATTGTAGATACTGCTGCAGCCGTCTCGACAGATTTATATGTAACGAATGAAGATGCTTACCCAAGCGTAACCCTTGGTAATGTGGAAGATCGATTCAGTTTTGATGTGACCGTTCATAATATTTCTGATACTGACAGAGAGTTGAAGATGATTGTGAATACCACTACCGACGATGTAAAAGACGATCACTTTACCTTGAAGCCACGAAAATTAACAGAGACTGTATGGCCAAATGTAACTGTAAAAGCCCATAGTAGTCAGACAGTGACGGTGACTGTCGATGCGTCTAAGTTTGCAGAAGAATTGTCTAAATTGATGCCGAACGGTTACTTCTTGGAAGGCTTTGTTCGCTTTGTGGATCCAGCAGATGACGGCGACGTGGTTAGCATCCCATTTATGGGCTTCCGTGGTTCTTTCCAAGATATCCCTGCGGTTGAAAAACCAATCTACAACTTGGTAAGAGAAGGGAAATCAGGATTCTACTATGATGTCCCAGAAACCAAATACGTGCCATCCAATGCGAACGTCACCTCTTTAGTTTCAAACGCGAATGATGTGCTCTATACGACTGCTAAGAAGGAAACAGCAGAACGAAGCCCAATCGTTCTTGGAACAGTGGAAACACCAGAAGGTTTGAACGTCCTCAATTTGGATGCTGATGGAAATGTCCGTCTGGCTATTTCTCCAGATGGAGATGAGAACAAAGATTATGTGCAGTATCGTGCAGTCGTCTTGCGAAACCTAAAAAATATGAAAGCAGCTGTCTACAAGGCAGATGATCAAGCATTTGCTAATCCAATTTGGTCAAGTACAGGATCTTTCTCTGCTCGTAAGAATTATTTTGACGGACGTGGGAAACGATCTTATCTAGTCGATAACACGGCTTGGGAAGGAACGGATGCCAAGGGTGAAAAGGTAGCGGATGGTCACTATGTCTATGAAGTTCGCTATACGCCAGCCGTTCCAGGAGCAGAAGAGCAAGTTGTTCGCTTTAATCTCCAAATCGATACCCAAAAACCAGTCTTGACTTCAGGTTATACGACCAAGAAGGATGGGGTAGAAACCTTCTATGCTCGTAAAACAAAAGATATTGGCAATGGTGGAATCTTACGAGAGCAAGTCTTCTATGTCAAGGCCTTTGATGAAGAAGGGACCCTGGTTAAAGAGGGGAAAGACGCCCTAGGGAAGACTAGTCGCTTTGAAAACCGTGTCTATTTAACGGCAAATGAAGATGGTGGCTATACTCTTCCAGAAGGAATCAGTAAAGACTTACTTTACTATGTGGTAGAAGACTACGCTGGAAACCGCGACTTTGCTTCTCTTGCTGATTTTGCTGGTACTGAAGATAGTGGCCGGATTAAGGTGTCAGTCCTAGATGCCGATACACATAAAGAATTAGATACCGATTTTGTCTACCGTATCAAGGATGATCAAGGACAGTATGTCAACTTAGACAAAGGGAAAGAAATCAATTTCCTTAAGTTTGGTAGCTACGTGGCAGAACTCTTTGCCTATGACAAATCAGATCTGAAACTTGTCAGCCAACGAACTCAGAAATTTGAAATCACTGCAGAGGACAGCTTTAAGACCATTGAATTCTTGGCCAAAGAGATTGTCACTGCACCTTTGAGCCTGGTCTTTGATCAAGCAGTACCAAGAACAACACCAGTTGTCTTGAAAAATCAAGCTGGTGAAACCTTTGTTCTTCCAGTTCAACGCTATGGCAAGAATGCTTTTGGAAAAGATGTCCCAGTTGGAACATACACGATTTCAGTCAGTCTACCAACAGGTTATGAGTTGTTTGAGGATGCACCGACTGTGACAGTTCTAGCAGACCAAAACAATCTCGCAAAACTTTCTGTAGTCATTAAGACCCAATTGTTGCAATTGTTGGCCCAACAAACTAACTTGACCAGCACTCCTCAGTACTTTAATGCAACAAGTGAAAAACGTTTAGCCTATGATGCAGCTTATCAAGAAGCTCAGAAAGCTCTTGCGACTAAGTTATCACAAGCAGAAGTTAACCAAATCTTTTCAAATCTTGGATTGGTTACGAGTCAATTAGACGGAAAAGAGTCTGATTTTACAGCACTAAAATCAGCCATTGCTGCCTATGATGTAACCTCAAAAACAGGTCGCTATGCCAACGCTAAGGGTTCCGCTCGACGAACCTTTGACCAAAGCTTTAAGGAATTGGCTCTCTTGCTCGTCCGTGAAGGTGTGACACAAGAGCAAATCAACCAAGCACTTGCGAATTACCAGGCAGCTGATCAACAGTTAAATGGAAAAACAACCGATTTCTCAAGTCTGAAGAAATTGATTGCGGCAGAACTCCAGTTCCAAGCTAAGAATGCGAAGTTTATCTATGCAGCAGATAAGGCGAAGGTAAACTATCTACAAGCCTTTATCCGCGCTCAAGCTGTACTGGCTAATCCTGGTGCCAGTCAACAGGAAGTTAAGGCGGTATTAGCTGAGGTTAAAGCTGCTAAGAAAAAATTAAATGGGAAAAAACCAAAGGTTGTAAAACGCCCATAACAGTCACCTTTCTTTGAAAGGATTTGCGACAAGTCTGAAACACCTGTTTCGGACTTGTTTTTTGTTTACACTCGAATAGAAATCTGCTATAATACTAGTCAAGAAAGAAAGGCTTATGGCGTTTTTTTAGCGAGCTTGGGATAGTGAAAGCCAAGCAGAACAAGATAAGCAAGTGGCGCTTTCTCTCAGTAGATAACTGAGTATAGTAGAATAAAATGAAGTAATAAATTAGGGTGGAACCGCGTTTTTGACGCCCCTAGGTCACTTGACTTAGGAGCAAAGACACGGTTTTTTTGTATCCAAAGTCGCAAGAATTAAAAAAGGAGTAATCATGTCTAAGAAATTAACATTTCACTGTGTCAGTGGCAGAGACCTCCTTACAGTCGGACTGCCCCACGCTCAGCACTAGGCTGCCTGAGCTAGACGCAGTACTAACTCGTCTTGCCTTGTATGATCGACGAGGCAGACTCGTGTCGCAAGAAATTATAAAAAGGAGAAGAAGATGTCTAAAAAACTAACCTTCCAAGAAATTATTTTGACTTTGCAACAATACTGGAATGACCAGGGTTGTATGCTCATGCAGGCTTATGATAATGAAAAGGGTGCGGGAACCATGAGTCCTTACACCTTCCTTCGTGCCATTGGTCCTGAGCCATGGAATGCGGCTTATGTAGAGCCATCACGTCGTCCAGCTGATGGACGTTACGGGGAAAACCCAAACCGTCTTTACCAACACCACCAATTCCAGGTGGTCATGAAACCATCGCCTTCAAATATCCAAGAACTCTACCTCGAGTCTTTGGAAAAATTGGGCATCAACCCATTGGAACACGATATTCGTTTCGTTGAAGATAACTGGGAAAACCCATCAACTGGTTCAGCTGGTCTTGGTTGGGAAGTTTGGCTTGACGGTATGGAAATCACTCAGTTCACCTACTTCCAACAAGTCGGTGGTTTGTCAACTGCTCCTGTTACCGCTGAGGTCACTTATGGGTTGGAGCGTTTAGCTTCTTATATCCAAGAAGTAGATTCTGTTTACGATATTGAGTGGGCTCCAGGGGTAAAATACGGAGAAATCTTCCTTCAACCAGAATATGAGCACTCAAAATACAGCTTTGAAGTTTCTGACCAAGATATGCTTCTTGAAAACTTCGAAAAATTTGAAAAAGAAGCAGGACGTGCTTTGGAATTGGGCCTTGTTCACCCAGCCTATGACTATGTTTTGAAATGCTCACACACCTTCAACTTGCTAGATGCACGTGGTGCTGTTTCTGTTACAGAACGCGCTGGCTACATTGCCCGCATCCGTAACTTGGCCCGTGTCGTAGCCAAAACCTTCGTCGCAGAACGTAAAAAACTTGGTTACCCACTTCTCGACGAAGCCACACGCACCAAACTCCTAGCAGAAGAGGAAGAATAAAGAGAGCGTATTAGATGGGATTGGCCGATAGAGCAATCCTACAGAACCAGTTGCCGCAGTGATAAAGGTATCGTTAGAGAAACTAACGATACCAGGCAAAATTGGAGACCTTAGGCTCCAATTTTAGCAATGAAACGACGAAGTCGGTTGCTTGCGTGCCAATCACATAAGGCAAACTGGAAAAAAAGATATTTTTCGGAGAAAAAACATGACAAAAAACTTATTAGTAGAATTAGGACTTGAAGAGTTGCCAGCCTACGTTGTCACACCAAGTGAAAAACAACTCGGTGAGAAAATGGCAGCCTTCTTGGATGACAACCGTCTTTCATACGAAAGCATTCAAACCTTCTCAACGCCTCGCCGTTTGGCTGTCCGTGTGATTGGTTTGGCGGATCAACAAACAGATTTGACCGAAGATTTTAAAGGACCTTCTAAGAAGATTGCTTTGGATGCAGATGGAAACTTCTCAAAAGCGGCCCAAGGATTTGTCCGCGGGAAAGGCTTGACAGTAGATGACATCGAATTTCGTGAAGTCAAGGGTGAAGAGTACGTTTATGTCACGAAACACGAAGCTGGTAAACCTGCCAAAGAAGTCTTGTCTGGCGTTCCAGAAGTGCTTGCTTCATTGACCTTCCCTGTTAGCATGCACTGGGCTAACAACAGTTTTGAATACATTCGCCCAGTTCACACCTTGACAGTTCTTTTGGGTGACGAAGCGCTCGACCTTGATTTCTTGGATATCCAGTCAGGTCGTGTGAGTCGTGGACACCGTTTCCTTGGACATGAAGTGGAAATTACCAATGCGGATTCTTATGAAGAAGACCTTCGCACGGTTTACGTGATTGCGGATAGCAAAGAACGTGAAAACATGATTCGTGAGCAAATCAAGGCTATCGAAGCAGAACAAGGTGTTCAAGTTCAAATCGAAGAAGGCCTTTTGAATGAAGTCTTGAACTTGGTCGAATACCCAACTGCCTTTATGGGAAGTTTTGACACTAAATATTTGGACGTTCCAGAAGAGGTTTTGGTGACATCAATGGAAACACACCAACGTTACTTTGTTGTACGTGACCTTGATGGTAAGCTCAAACCAAACTTCATCTCAGTTCGTAATGGGAACGCTGAGCACTTGGAAAATGTCGTTCGAGGAAATGAAAAAGTCTTGGTGGCGCGTCTCGAAGATGGTGAATTCTTCTGGCGTGAAGACCAAAAACTTAAGATTGAAGACCTCGTTGCTAAATTGGCTAACGTGACCTTCCATGAAAAAATTGGTTCTCTTTCAGAACACATGGCGCGTGCGGGTGTTATTGCAGCGTCACTAGCTGAGCAAGCTGGTTTGACTGCAGAAGAAACGGCAGCTGTCGCTCGTGCAGCTGAAATCTACAAATTTGACCTCTTGACGGGTATGGTCGGAGAGTTCGATGAATTGCAAGGAATCATGGGTGAAAAATACGCCCTCCTTGCTGGTGAGGATGCTGCGGTTGCGACAGCTATCCGTGAACACTACCTTCCTGATTCAGCAGACGGAGTTCTTCCAGAGACTAAGGTTGGTGCTATCCTTGCCCTTGCGGATAAATTGGATACCCTTCTTTCCTTCTTTTCAGTTGGCTTGATTCCATCAGGTTCCAATGACCCATATGCGCTTCGTCGTGCAACACAAGGGATTGTTCGGATCTTGGATGCCTTTGGTTGGCATATCCCTATGGATGAGTTGATTGACAGCCTTTATGGACTTTCATTTGATAGCCTTTCTTATGACAATCAAGCAGAAGTGCTCAACTTCATCAAGGCGCGTGTGGACAAGATGATGGGACGCACAGCAAAAGATATCAAAGATGCTGTTCTTGCTGGTTCAAACTTTGTCGTGGCAGATATGTTGGAAGCAGCTGAAGCTCTTTCAGAAGCTGCGAAGACGGATGGTTACAAGGCAGCTGTTGAATCCCTCTCACGTGCTTTCAACTTAGCAGAAAAAGCAGATGCTTCAGTAGCGGTCGATGCCAGTCTCTTTGAAAATGATCAAGAAAAAGCTCTTGCTAAAGCAATTGAAGAGCTTGAATTGACTGGTGCAGCTAGCGACAAATTGGCTCAACTCTTTGCTCTTAGCCCAGTTATTGATGCTTTCTTTGACAATACCATGGTGATGGCAGAAGATGAGGCTGTTAAAAACAACCGTTTGGCCCTTCTTGCAGGTCTTGTAGCGAAAGCCAATAAAGTTGCAGCCTTCAACCAATTGAACACAAAATAAGTACCTGGTAACAGGTAGAAAGTAGGTCTTATTATGACACCTGAAAAAATCGCTCGTATCAATGAGCTTGCTAAAAAGAAAAAAACAGAAGGGTTGACTCCAGAAGAAGCGGTGGAACAAGCAAAACTTCGTGAAGAATACATTGAAGGTTATCGTCGTTCGGTTCGTCACCATATTGAAGGAATCAAGGTGGTGGATGAAGAAGGCAATGACGTGACACCAGAAAAATTGCGCCAAGTCCAACGGGAAAAAGGCTTGCACGGCCGTAGCCTTGATGATCCCAATTCATAAATAGACAATAGAAAACTCGATCAGAAGTTGAACTGATCGAGTTTTCTTGTTCTATATGGGCTAGTCTGAATCCTTATCTCTATTTTTGTAGTTTTTCCATTGATTTTTAAATATCCAAATGGAGACGGCAAGAACGAAGGTTGCTGTCCAAAAAATCCAAGGGACAGGAGTTCGGAGGAAAAAGTAGACTGCAATTAGATCGGCCACTAGCAGGCCAAGGAGGAGGTATTTCTTATCTTTCATAGAGTTATTGTATCACAATTTGCTTCTATCGGTCTATTGGTTGATAGGATGAGCTTTTGAAGAATGGGAACTTTTTATCCGAAAATGATGAGTGGATTGAGAAGAGAATCTCAAGTGCATCCTGGTCAGATTTGTGGTAAAATAGATAGGATATGAGTAAAGAATTTCATCATGTAACGGTCTTGCTCCATGAAACGATTGATATGCTGGATGTAAAGCCAGATGGAATCTATGTGGATGCCACTCTAGGTGGAGCTGGCCATAGCGAATATTTATTAAGTCAATTAAGTGAAAAAGGACATTTATATGCCTTTGACCAGGATCAGCATGCGATTGATAATGCGGAGAAACGATTAGCTCCTTATGTTGAAAAGGGCATGGTAACCTTCATCAAAGACAATTTCCGGAATCTTCAAGCGCGTCTCCAAGAACTGGGAGTCAATGAGATCGATGGAATCTGTTATGATTTAGGAGTTTCTAGTCCCCAGTTAGATGAGCGGTCTCGCGGTTTTTCTTATAAAAAAGATGCTCCCTTGGACATGCGGATGAATCAAGAAGCCTCTTTGACGGCTTATGAGGTGGTCAACAACTATGATTACCACGATTTAGTCCGAATCTTTTTCAAGTATGGGGAAGATAAGTTTTCCAAGCAAATTGCTAGAAAGATCGAACAAGCGCGTGCGGTAAAACCGATTGAAACGACGACAGAATTGGCTGAAATCATCAAATCGGCAAAACCGGCCAAGGAACTAAAGAAAAAGGGGCATCCAGCCAAACAAATTTTTCAGGCGATTCGAATTGAAGTCAACGATGAATTGGGAGCGGCGGATGAATCAATCCAGCAGGCCATGGATTTATTGGCAGTTGGTGGTCGTATCTCAGTTATTACCTTTCATTCCTTGGAAGATCGTTTGACCAAGCAATTGTTTAAAGAAGCTTCTACAGTAGAAGTACCGAAGGGCTTGCCTTTCATCCCAGAGGACTTAAAACCAAAAATGGAATTAGTCTCTCGAAAACCGATTCTTCCAAGCCAAGAAGAGTTAGAGAAGAACAACCGAGCTCATTCTGCAAAATTGCGGGTTGCTCGAAAAATTCATAAGTAAGAGGAAATAAACATGGCAGATCAACCATTACGATCTCGGGGCAGTCAATTGCAAGATCGTATTCGTCGCTTTACCAGAGTAGAAAAAGCTTTTTATGGCTCGATTGTCCTAACAGGGATTATTCTCGCTGTCAGTATTATTTTTATGCAGACGCGGATTCTACAAGTGCAAAGTGATTTGACAAACCTCAATACGGAACTAAAAACAAAAGAGACTGAACTAGAAGGTATCCGGCAAGAAGTCAATGAATTGATTCGATATGAACGCTTGTCTAAGTTAGCTAGTTCTCAGGGGATGACCCTCCAAAAAGAAAATCGAAAAGTGGTGAGTTCAAGTAGCGATGAATAAATTAAAGAAGAAAATCATTCGTTATTCCCTTAAAAAAAGGAAACTTCCAGACCAAAATCGTCGGCAAGTAGCTAAGAATTTAAGTTTGCTTTCCATTCTTGTTTTCTTCATATTTCTCATTAATTTTGCAGTTATCATAGGCACAGATAGCAAATTCGGAAAAAATTTATCTGAGTTATCCCATCAAGTCCATCAGAAAACAGAGATTGTTCCAGCCAAACGAGGAACAATTTATGACCGAAATGGAGCTGTTATTGCTGAGGATGCGACGACTTATAATGTTTATGCGATTATCGACAAAACCTATAAATCGGCAAAAGGTGAAGTTTTATACGTTGAAGAAAGTCAATACAACCAAGTAGCAGACGTTTTTAATCGTTATTTGGGCATGGAAAAAGACTATGTCGTCCAACAACTGTCTCAGAAGAAGCTCAACCAGGTTTCTTTTGGTGCAGCGGGGAACGATATCAGCTATAGCAATATGGATGCTATCCGGAGTGAACTAGAAGCTGCCAACATTAAAGGTGTTGATTTTACGACGAGTCCAAACCGGAGTTATAAAAATGGGACCTTTGCCTCTCAATTTATCGGTCAAGCTCAATTGATAGAAGATAAAGAAGGCAATAAAACCCTACAGGGAACAACGGGAATCGAAAAGTCTTTGGATCGGATCCTGGGTGGTCAGGATGGCGTTGTGACCTATGAAAAGGCTCGCAACGGAAATATTGTGCCGGGATCAGATAAGGTTGCTGTGAAGACAGAAGATGGGAAGGATGTCTACACAACCCTTTCTGCGGAACTTCAAACCTATCTCGAAACGCGTATGGATGTTTTCCAAGAAAAGGTAAAAGGTAAATATGTCAGTGCGACCCTGATCAGTGCCAAAACAGGGGAAATCCTTGCAACGACGCAACGTCCAACCTATAATGCAGATACCAAAGAAGGCTTGGATATTAAGAATCTGAGAACCTGGAACACGATTCTTTACCAGGATCAATACGAACCAGGTTCGACTATGAAGGTCATGTTATTAGCTTCGGCGATTGATCATGGAACTTTCCCAGCCTATAATGAAGTATACTACAGTAACGAACTACAAGTAAAAGATGCGACCATCCGTGACTGGGATGTCAATATGGGGCTGTCTGAAGGTCGCTATATGAATATTGCCCAAGGTTTTGCCTATTCAAGTAACATTGGGATGACCAAGCTTGAACAGAAGATGGGCAATAATGTCTGGATGAATTACCTCAGACTCTTTAAGTTCGGACTTCCTACACGTTTTGGAATGGGAGACGAAAGTTTTGGAGGCCTACCAGGAGATAACTATGTCACTCAAGCCATGTCTTCTTTCGGTCAAGGGATTTCGGTGACCCAAACGCAGATGTTGCGTGCATTTTCTGCCATTGCAAATGATGGGGAAATGTTGGAGCCTAAATTTATCAGTGCGATTTACGACGGCAAGCATGAAACTGCTCGTAAATCACAAAGAGAGATTGTCGGCAATCCAGTACCCGCTTCGGCTGCCCAACAGACCCGTAATTACATGATTACGGTAGGGACTGATCCTCAATTTGGTACCCTCTATTCATCGGATGGTCCCATTATCCAAGTAGCTGGACAAAATGTTGCTGTTAAATCAGGGACAGCCCAAATTGCGACAGCTAATGGCTACTTGGAAGGCGAAAATGATAATATCTACTCGATTGTTGTCATGACACCTGCTGAAGACCCAGATTTTATTATGTATGTGACAGTTCAACAGCCTGAAGTCAGCTTTAGTCCAAAGAGCTGGCAAGAACTAGTCAATCCAGTCTTGGAAGATGCGGTTGCTTTGAAGGATGAGTTGAATCTAGTAACGGAAACCAAAGCCTTGGATGGGGTCACGAAAGAGGACACCTATAAGATGCCGTCGGCAGAATCCTTGTCGAAAGAATTGAACTTGAAGCAGACCATCAGCCCAGGTGGCTTCGCAGATGAACTGCGTCGCAATCTGATCCAGCCTGTCGTCCTAGGAACTGGAAAGAATATTAAAAAGATGTCTGTATCAGCAGGAACGAAATTAAAAGCAAATGAGCAAGTGTTATTATTAACAGATGACTTGGATTCAGTTCCGGATATGTATGGCTGGACCAAGGAAAATGTTGATAAATTTGCGGAATGGACGGGCATTGAGATCACCTATAAAGGGGAAGGTTCTCGTGTGAGCAAACAAAACGTCAAAGTAGAAACTGCTTTAAAGAAGACGAAGAAAATAACAATTACATTAGGAGATTGATATGTTACTTGCTACCCTAGTAGTATCCTTTATACTGACAGTTATTGGCATTCCAGCCTTTATCCGTTTCTATCAACGGGCCCATATTTCGGGGCAACAAATGCACGAAGATGTGAAGCAACACAAAGCCAAAGCAGGCACTCCTACTATGGGGGGAGTAGTTTTCTTGATCACTTCAGTCTTTGTCACCCTTGTCTTTAGCTTCCTAACTGGGAACTTTACGCGTCCTGTTCAATTGATCCTCTTTATTTTGGTCTTGTATGGAATCGTCGGTTTCTTGGATGACTTCTTGAAGGTCTTTCGTAAGATCAATGAAGGATTAAATCCCAAGCAAAAATTAGCCCTGCAATTGGTGGGAGGGATCATTTTCTATCTCTTCTCTGAACGTCATGGAGCTGGTAGTCTTCTCAATGTCTTTGGTTGGGATGTCTATTTGGGACATTTCTATATTATCTTTGCCTTGTTCTGGTTGGTTGGTTTTTCAAACGCAGTCAATTTAACGGACGGGATTGATGGCTTGGCAAGCATTTCGGTAACCATCAGCTTGATCGCTTATTCCATCATCGCTGTTTGGCAAAGACGAATCGATATCCTTTTTGTGACGATCAGTATGATTGGAGCTCTATTAGGTTTCTTCGTCTACAACCACAAGCCGGCCAAGATTTTCATGGGAGATGTTGGAAGCCTAGCACTAGGTGGGATGCTTGCGACTCTATCCATGGCTCTCCACGTAGAGTGGACCTTGCTCTTGATTGGGATTGTCTACGTCTTTGAGACTAGCTCTGTCATGCTCCAAGTGTCCTATTTCAAATGGACCAAGAAACGGACAGGGGAAGGACGCCGGATCTTCCGCATGACGCCTTTCCATCACCATTTAGAATTAGGTGGTCTGTCTGGTAATGGACCTAAATGGTCTGAGTGGAAGGTTGATGCCTTTCTCTGGAGTGTTGGTGCAGGAATGAGCGCCTTGACTCTCTTGATTTACTATTTGACCAATTCATAAGTCATGAATCATAAAAGGTTGGGATTGCTATCTCAGCCTTTTTCGCGGGCTAGGAATTGCTGTCCAAAAGAAGAGCGGGAAGAGGAGTTTTCTGATATAATAGTAGAGATGATGAAAGGATAAGAGAATGAAATTTACAGATTTTAAGTTTAAGGACTATATCCAAGAGGCCTTAAAAGAAATTAATTTTATCGAAGCAACAGAAGTTCAAGAAAAGCTGATCCCGATTGTTTTAGCAGGCCGTGATTTGGTCGGTGAATCTAAAACAGGATCAGGGAAGACCCATACTTTCCTCTTACCAATTTTTCAAACCTTAAATGAGGATAGTAGCCATGTCGAAGTGGTCATTACAGCGCCTAGTCGGGAATTGGCAACACAGATTTACCAAGCGGCTCGTCAGATTGCTAGCCATTGTGAAAAAGAAATTCGGATTGCCAACTACGTTGGGGGAACTGATAAGGCTCGTCAAATCGATAAGCTCCAAATAGCCCAACCCCATATTGTCATTGGGACACCTGGACGGATCTATGATTTGGTCGCTTCTGGAGACTTGGCTATTCATAAGGCTCACACTTTTGTGGTTGATGAGGCGGATATGACTCTCGATATGGGCTTTTTGACGACGGTAGACAAGATTGCATCCAGTCTTCCAAAGAAGCTTCAGTTTTTGGTCTTCTCTGCTACGATTCCGCAAAAGTTACAACCCTTCTTGAAGAAATATTTGTCTAACCCTGTCATGGAGCAGATCAAAACCAAAACGGTAATCTCGGACACCATTGATAACTGGTTGGTATCGACAAAGGGGCGCGACAAAAACGAGCAGATTTATCAACTGACGCAGGCTCTTCAACCTTATCTGGCTATGATCTTTGTAAATACCAAGGACAGAGCGGACGATTTGCATGCTTTTCTAGTAGAGAAGGGGCTCAAAGTCGCTAAAATCCATGGGGGGGTTCCTCCACGGGAGCGCAAACGAATCATGAACCAAGTCAAAAACCTGGATTTTGAATATATCGTGGCGACTGACTTGGCAGCGCGTGGGATTGATATTGAAGGGGTCAGTCATGTTATCAACGATGCTATTCCACAAGACTTATCCTTCTTTGTCCACCGCGTTGGCCGGACTGGTCGGAATGGTCTTCCTGGCACAGCCATCACCCTCTATCAACCGAGTGATGACTCAGACATTCGGGAGCTTGAAAAATTGGGCATCCAGTTTGTCCCTAAGGTCTTGAAGGCTGGAGCTATCGAAGATACCTATGATCGGGATCGTCGGGCTAATCGTGAAAAACGCCAAGAAAGACTTGACATTGAGATGATCGGCTTGGTCAAGAAGAAAAAGAAAAAAATCAAACCAGGCTACAAGAAAAAAATCAAATGGGCTGTGGACGAGAAACGTCGCAAAGCCAAGCGAGCTGAGAATCGTGCTCGCGGTCGAGCAGAAAGAAAGGCGAAACGCCAAACCTTTTAGTGATAAAGAAATTTAAAGATTTCCATAAAAATTAACTATTTGGTCGCTGATTTATTTTGTGATAGACTATCTATAGATAGTCTATTTTTTTGCTCTTAGGGGAGACGCTTGCTTGAGATCACATCAGACCTGAAGCATGATTTACGAACGATCAGTAGCAAAACTCAGCATTTTAACTGTAAATATGATAGAATGATTCATTATCGAGGGAGGAAGTAACGAAGATGTTTACAACTACTTATCTGGCATCTGGCTGGTACGAAGAGTTTTTAAAATGGATACCAGAAGGAGAAATCTTTAACCTACGCGTCGTTTTTGAAGCTATTCCAGGAATTTTAAAAGAGCTTCCAAATACGATTTTATTAACCTTGGCAGGAGCCTTTTTTGGTTTATTGCTAGCGCTATTGTTTGCCATTGTCAAAATCAATCGGGTAAAAATCCTTTACCCGATCCAAGCTTTGTTTGTGAGTTTTTTAAGAGGGACACCAATTTTGGTTCAGTTGATGCTGACCTATTATGGAATCCCGCTCCTATTGAAGGCCATTAACCAACAATATGGGACAGCCTTTAATATCAACGATGTACCAGCCCATTTATTTGTCATTGTGGCCTTTGCCTTCAATGAGGCAGCCTATGCCAGTGAGACCATTCGGGCAGCGATTTTATCTGTTGATGCGGGTGAAATCGAAGCAGCGAAGAGTCTCGGCATGACTAATGCCCAAGTTTATCGTCGGATTATTATTCCAAATGCAGCCGTGGTTGCGACTCCGACCTTGATCAACTCTTTGATTGGTTTGACCAAGGGGACTTCTCTGGCCTTTTATGCAGGTGTTTTGGAAATCTTTGCCCAAGCCAAGATTATGTCGGGGAATGACAGTCGTTACTTCGAGCGCTTTATCTCTGTTTCATTGATCTACTGGGCCATTAATATTTTGATTGAACAATTGGGACGTTGGATCGAACAGGTACTCGCTATCAAAGATCCAAAAGTTGTTACCCAAACCTTGCAAGAGGAGGAACGAGCAGCATGATTCGGATTTCACAATTATCAAAATCTTTTTCCGGTCAAGTAGTCCTAGACCATCTCGATTTGGAAGTCCAAAAAGGGGAAGTTGTTGCCTTGATCGGTTCTTCTGGAGCTGGGAAATCAACCTTCTTGAGAAGCTTGAACTATTTGGAAGCCCCAGATAGTGGCAGTATTGAGATCAATGGGGAGAAGGTGGACTTTGAAACTATCAGCAAGGACGAGATCCTGACCCTTCGAAGAAAACTAGCTATGGTCTTTCAACAGTTTAATCTTTTCAGTCGCAAGACTGCTTTGGATAATGTCAAGGAAGGACTAATCGTCGTCAAAGGCTTACCCGACCAGGAAGCGACCAAGATTGCCAAAGAAGAACTCGCAAAAGTCGGTCTGTCGGACCGCGAAACCCATTATCCTCGTCATTTGTCCGGAGGGCAGAAGCAACGGGTAGCCTTGGCGCGAGCCCTAGCCATGAAGCCGGAAGTCCTCTTGTTGGATGAGCCAACTTCAGCCCTCGATCCGGAATTGGTCGGAGAGGTAGAAAAAGCCATCGCAGCAGCAGCTCAGGCAGGTCAAACCATGATTTTGGTTAGCCATGATATGAGCTTTGTTTCCCAGGTGGCAGACAAGGTCTTGTTCCTCGACAAGGGGAAAATTATTGAATCTGGCACTCCAGAAGAAATCATGAAATCTCCTAAAGAAGAGCGGACAAAAGAATTCTTTGCTAGTTACAAACGAACATTTGTTTGATATAATATATAAGAGCTCGAGTCTGGAACGCGATGTTTCAGACTCGGATTTTTCTTTGAGTAGGTGCCTCAGGAAAAGAGGATTATATGTAGTTCATTTTTCCGCATAGATAGAAGTTTCAAGTTGATTTAATAGTGAACGAAACGAATCGGCATCTCGTCCCCTCATTCCAATCTTGGATACTAAGGAGATCTTATGTTAAACCAATTGCTATCTCTCTATATCGAGAGCCTAATCATCACTTCAATTGGGGTGTTGGTTGCTTCAGCTATTTGGATAGGCTTGCGAGCAGCTCGTAAGACGGATAAAACAGCTAAGGAACGCCAGTTACACCTCTATGATATTTTATTAATTGATATTATGACAATTCCAGTCCTCACCTTTGCAGTCATTGGAGTTCTGTTTATTCTTCGAGCAAGATAATTGCAAAATGGTTCAATTGGAGTTAGAATCAAGATAGTTACAACAAAAGGAGAAGCTTATGTATGATACACTGATTATCGGTGCAGGACCTGCGGGTATGACTGCAGCCTTGTATGCAGCCCGTAGCAATCTAAAGGTTGCCTTGTTAGAAGCTGGAATTCCTGGCGGACAGATGAACAATACGTCCGATATCGAGAATTACCCAGGCTATGCCAATATCAGTGGACCTGAATTGGCTGAAAAAATGTTCGAGCCACTAGAAGCCCTTGGTGTGGAACACTTGTTTGGCAGAGCCGAAAACATTGTGGATCAAGGAAGCTACAAGGAAATTACGACAGATGATGGCCTCTTGCAAGCCAAGACCGTTATTATCGCAACAGGTTCCAACCATCGCTTGTTGGGAGTTCCGGGTGAAGAAGAATTAAATAGTCGTGGGGTTTCTTATTGCGCTGTCTGTGATGGTGCCTTCTTCCGGGATGAAGACCTCATGGTTGTTGGTGGAGGAGATTCTGCGGTTGAAGAGGCAATCTTCCTGACTCAGTTTGCTAAGTCTGTTACCATTGTTCATCGACGCGATGCCCTACGTGCCCAAAAAGTTCTTCAAGACCGAGCTTTTGCCAATGAAAAGATTCACTTTGCTTGGAATACAGTGGTCGAAGAGATCAAAGGGGATAACCGTGTGACCAGTCTGGTCTTAAAAGATGTTCAAACAGGTGAGGTTCGTGAGCAAGCAGCTGGTGGTGTCTTTATCTATGTGGGCTTGGATCCTGTTAGTGACTTTGCCAAAGACCTCGGTATTCTAGATGACCAAGGTTGGGTGATCACGGATGATCACATGAAGACCTCTGTGCCGGGTGTCTTTGCGGTTGGTGATGTCCGCCAAAAAGATCTTCGTCAGGTCACTACAGCTGTTGGGGATGGCGCTGTCGCCGGTCAAGAAGCTTATAAATATATTACTGAACACGAAGAATAAGAGAGAAGAAAGGGATGTTCGTCTGATGGAAAGAGACGAAGATCCCTTCTTTTTTACGATAAAAAATGAGGCTTAACTCGGATTAAACTCATGTGGTCCTGCTTAAAATGTGCTATAATGTGTTTAAAATTATTTTGGACTGTGCCAGTTGACAGAGCGTGACTGGTGCCATGACGTAAAAAAGAAGAGGGATCAAACATGTACCCAGATGATAGTTTAACTCTCCATACTGATTTGTACCAAATCAATATGATGCAGGTTTACTTTGAGCAAGGCATCCACAATAAAAAGGCGGTCTTCGAAGCCTATTTCCGCCAGCAACCCTTCAAAAATGGCTATGCCGTCTTTGCAGGTCTTGAGCGCATTGTCAACTATTTGAAGAATCTACGTTTTTCAGAGTCGGATATTGCCTACTTAGAATCCTTAGGCTACGAAGGAGCCTTCCTGGATTACTTGAAAAATTTCAAAATGGAATTGACTGTTCGTTCTGCCAAAGAAGGGGACCTGGTCTTTGCCAATGAGCCGATTGTCCAAGTAGAAGGACCGCTTGCCCAGTGTCAGTTGGTTGAAACGGCCCTCCTCAATATTGTCAATTTCCAAACCTTGATTGCCACAAAAGCCGCTCGGATCAAGGCTGTAATCGAAGACGAACCTTTGATGGAGTTCGGGACTCGTAGAGCGCAAGAAATGGATGCAGCTATTTGGGGAACCCGTGCAGCTGTTATTGGAGGCGCTAACGGGACCAGTAACGTACGTGCAGGAAAACTCTTTGACATCCCTGTCCTTGGGACCCATGCCCATGCCCTGGTGCAGGTCTATGGCGATGATTATAAAGCCTTTAAGGCCTATGCTGAGACCCATCGCAACTGTGTCTTCCTAGTGGATACTTATGATACGTTACGCATCGGAGTTCCAGCTGCGATTCAGGTAGCGCGTGAGATGGGCGATCGCATTAACTTCCTAGGCGTGCGGATTGACTCTGGAGATATTGCCTACATCTCGAAAAAGGTTCGCCAGCAGTTGGATGAAGCTGGTTTCACAAAAGCGAAGATTTATGCCTCAAATGATTTGGATGAAAACACTATCCTCAATTTGAAGATGCAAAAGGCTAAAATTGATGTCTGGGGTGTCGGAACCAAGTTGATCACGGCCTATGACCAACCAGCCCTTGGAGCAGTCTATAAGATTGTTGCTATCGAAGACGAAAATGGTCAAATGCGAAACACCATCAAGCTGTCTAACAATGCTGAGAAGGTCTCAACTCCAGGGAAGAAGCAAGTTTGGCGCATTACCAGTCGGGAAAAGGGCAAATCTGAAGGAGATTACATCACTTACGATGGAGTAGATGCCAATGAACTGACAGAAATCAAGATGTTCCATCCGACCTATACCTATATCAAGAAGACGGTTCGTGATTTTGACGCAATCCCGCTCTTGGTTGATATTTTCAAAGATGGAAAACAAGTCTACGAATTGCCAGCTTTGATGGATATCCAAGCCTATGCTCGGAAGGAATTCGATAAGCTCTGGGATGAGTACAAACGCGTTCTCAATCCACAACATTACCCAGTGGACTTAGCCAAGGATGTATGGCAAGATAAGATGGACCTGATTGATCAGATGCGTCAGAAAGCCTTGGGAGGTGAAGAAGAATGAGCCTACAAGAAGACATTATTGCCCAATTAGGGGTCAAGCCGGTTATTGATCCTCAAGAAGAGATTCGCCGGTCGATTGATTTTTTGAAGGACTACTTGCAAAAATATCCCTTTCTGAAGACCTTTGTCTTAGGAATTTCGGGAGGACAGGACTCGACCCTAGCGGGTCGCCTGGCTCAATTGGCCATGGAGGAAATGCGGGCAGAGACTGGAGATGCCAGTTATCAGTTTGTTGCAGTCCGCTTGCCCTACGGTGTCCAAGCAGATGAAGCAGATGCCCAAAAGGCCTTAGCCTTCATCCAGCCAGATGTGAGCCTAGTCGTGAACATCAAGGAATCGGTCGATGCCATGGAGCGTGCTGTCGAAGCGACAGGAACGGATGTCTCAGACTTTAATAAGGGCAATATCAAGGCACGGAGCCGGATGATTGCTCAGTATGCCTTAGCTGGAGCCTATAGCGGAGCCGTCATTGGGACCGACCATGCGGCCGAAAATATCACGGGATTCTTTACCAAGTTTGGCGATGGCGGAGCCGATATCCTTCCGCTATACCGCCTCAACAAGCGCCAAGGCAAGCAGTTGCTTCAGGCGCTAGGAGCTGATCCAGCCTTGTATGAGAAGGTACCGATTGCAGATTTGGAAGAGGAGAAGCCAGGTATCGCTGACGAAGTAGCTCTTGGGGTGACCTATGCAGAAATTGATGACTACCTGGAAGGGAAATCAGTTAGCCCAGAAGCTCAAGCAACTATTGAAAATTGGTGGCACAAAGGCCAACACAAACGTCATCTACCGATTACGGTATTTGATACCTTCTGGCGTTGATAGGAAAGAAAAGTCGGTTGAGCCGACTTTTTTAAAACAGAATAGGAGAAAAGAGGGTGAGGAAATTAGGTACGATTGAACTGGAGACCAACCGTTTATTATTAAGACGCTTTGTTGTAGAGGATGCAACAGCTATGTTTGAAAATTGGGCATCTGATACAGATAATCTTAAATATGTGACTTGGAATCCGCATCCAAATCCTCAAGTAACTCGGGCTTCGATCGAAAGGTGGCTCCTTCATTACCAAGGAGAAAATACCTACAAATGGGCGATTTGTAAGAAAGATGATCCCGCACAAGTGATAGGTGATATCAGTGTCGTTTCTCAGGATTCGCAAAAAGAAATGTGTGAAGTTGGCTATATTCTAGGGAAAAAGTTTTGGGGTCAAGGTCTGATGACAGAAGCCCTCCAGGCTGTTTTACGCTTTTTGTTGCTAGAAGTGGGATTCAAGGAAGTTCAGGCCAAGTATGTCAGCTTGAACCCTGCTTCGGGACGGGTAATGGCAAAAGCTGGAATGCATGATCTTGAAACTATACCAAATGCTGTCGCTAGAAAAGGCTATGTTGGAAATCAAATCATTTACACGATCCGTTCTTCTGACCTTTAAAACAATTTTTACTTGAAGATTTTAGACAATGGTCTATAATGGTAAGTAGCTTTACAAAGGAGAATTTTATGTCAGAATTAACACAAGAATTTACAGATCAACTTTATACAAATTACCAAGCAAATGTGAAATTTGCGGCTATCGAAAATGCCATCACCCACAATGGGATTCATGCAGCTTTAGAGACACGCAAAAGTGCAGTAGAAAACACACCCGTCTTTTCTCTTGATTTAACCAAGGACAAGGTGACGGACCAGAAAGCTTCTGGTCGTTGCTGGATGTTTGCGGCTCTGAATACCTTCCGTCATAAAATGATTTCGAGCTTCCAATTAGAGGATTTTGAGTTGTCTCAAGCACACACTTTCTTTTGGGACAAGTACGAAAAATCCAACTGGTTCTTGGAACAAATCATTGCGACAGCGGATCAGGATTTAACCAGTCGCAAGGTGGCCTTCCTCCTTCAAACTCCTCAACAAGATGGTGGTCAATGGGATATGGTCGTTTCCCTCTTTGAAAAATATGGGGTCGTACCCAAGTCTGTCTATCCAGAATCCATCTCATCTAGCAATAGCCGAGAGCTCAATACCTACTTAAATAAATTATTGCGCCAAGATGCTCAGATCCTTCGCGAATTACTTGCGAGTGGAGCAGATCAAGCAACGGTTCAAAGCAAGAAAGAAGAACTCCTCCAAGAAATCTTTAATTTCTTGGCCATGTCACTTGGCTTGCCCCCTCGTACATTTAGTTTCTCTTATCGCGATAAGGACAATAATTTCCACACAGAGTCTGGCTTGACACCTCAAAGCTTTTACAAAAAATATGTGGATCTTCAGTTGGAGGACTACGTTTCTGTTATCAATGCGCCTACGGCAGACAAGCCTTATGGCCAGTCTTACACAGTAGAGATGCTAGGGAATGTGGTCGGTAGCCGTGAAGTCCGCTACCTCAACGTTCCGATGGAGCGCTTGAAAGAATTGGCCATTGCCCAAATGAAAGCTGGGGAAACTGTTTGGTTTGGATCAGATGTCGGCCAAGTTAGCAACCGGAAAGCTGGAATCCTTGCGACAGATGTCTACGATTTTGAAGCGGGAATGGATATCCAGCTGACTCAAGATAAGGCAGGGCGTTTGGATTATGCGGAAAGTCTCATGACCCATGCCATGGTCTTGACTGGTGTGGATCTGGACGAAGCTGGACGCTCTCTCAAATGGAAGGTTGAGAATTCTTGGGGAGAGAAAGTCGGAACAGATGGCTACTTCGTCGCTTCTGACGCCTGGATGGACGAATACACCTACCAAATCGTCGTTCGTAAGGAACTGTTGACGGCAGAAGAATTGGTTGCTTATGAGGCAGAACCGATTGTCCTAGCTCCTTGGGATCCAATGGGGGCTTTGGCTTCTAAATAAGATACATAAAAAACACGATTGTTTAAGAACAATCGTGTTTTATTCATATAGTGTGGTCTAATTAGTGATTTTGCTCATTCTCTTTAGAAGATGATTCTGTGTGTTCAGAATTCTCTTCTGAGCTAGATGAACTTGAGCTTTCTTCTGTTGATTCGCTCGTTTCTTCAACTGTATAGCTTGGCTCATAATAGTAGTAATTGTAGTTATTCTTACCATTATTGAGATATAGGTAAGAACCGCTACGGTATACACCACTTGGTTGGGTCCAATCAGTGCTACCTGATCCGTTTTGCTCATACAAATACAACATCATTTGTTTGTAGACATCTGTTGCGACTTTGATTCCATCATCCAGTACGGGAGTCAAGCGATTGGTGTACCCTGTCCAAACAGCCATAGAATATTGAGTGGTGTAACCCACAAACAATTCATCTGGTGTCACAATGCTTGAGTAACTGTAGTCTTTGGTTAGTTTCTTCAATTCATTGTCTGAATAGTTAGAGGTACCTGTTTTACCGGCATGATAAAGACCGGAGATATAAGCGTTGTATCCTGTACCAGCTGTGATAACAGATTTCAACATATCAGTCATCATGTAAGCGGTGGCTTCTTTCATCACTCGCGTTCCAGAGGTATCAAAGTTCTTCGTTGTACCATCGCTAAAGACAACCCGATTCACATATTGTGGCTTGTAATAGGTACCGCCATTTGCGAATGTTGCATAAGCAGCGGCCATCTTCTCACTGCTAGCCCCGTATTTGTTGCTAGAGTCGCTGGTATTACTTGAGATGGCATTTGCATATACCATTTCTGGATAATCGATTCCGATGCTGCTCAAGAATTTCTGAGCCTTCTTCAAACTAACTTTTTCAAGGGCCCGGACCGCAGGAACGTTACGGGATTGTTGGAGAGCATAGACCATGCTGATATTGCCATAGTATTGTCTATCCCAGTTATAAATTTGCGTATTTGTACCAGGGAAGTTGTACGGTGTATCAGGAATGGTTACTCCAGTGGAGCTATATTCTTCATGTTCAATCGCGGGAGCATAGTCTGAGATAGGTTTCATTGTAGAACCCCAATCTCGGTTCGTTTCTACAGCTTGGTTGGTACCGAAGGATACATTAGATGATTGATGACGAGATCCCAACTGAGCAATGACTTTTCCGTTTGTCACATCGACGATAGTAGAAGCAACTTGCAACTCATTATCTGGATAATTGACATATTCGTCAGAGTTGTAAATATCCCACAGGCGTTTTTGAGCTGCGGTATCGACGTTGGTGTATACATCCATACCAGTTGTCAAGACATTGTAGCCTGTCTCTTCTTCGACTTGTTGGATGACTTCTTTGAGGTAGTTATCCATATAAGCAGGATAGTTGCTTGAGCTGGTTAGACTTTGTAAACCATCTGTAACAGGTGTATTGACGGCACTTTCATACTGTTCGTTAGAGATAGACTTCATATCTAACATTTCTTTGAGAACCAGATTACGGCGTTGGAGAGCAGCTTCCGGATGAGTGTATGGGTCGTATTGGTTCGGTGCCTGAGGCATTCCGGCCAATAGGGCTAATTGTGGGAGAGAAAGTTCCTTCAAATCTTTGGCATAATAACTACGAGCAGCTGTCTGCATCCCGTAGTTTCCGTTAGACATATAAACTTTGTTGATGTAGTAGGTCAAAATCTCTTGTTTGGTTGCTTTTTGTTCTAATTGAGTAGCAAGCCAAGCTTCTTGAATTTTTCGTGACAGGGTTTGATCGGACGAAGAAGTAGAGAAGTAAGTGAGCTTGATTAACTGCTGTGTGAGAGTGGATCCCCCTTGGCGACCTCCTCGGAGGTTATTGAAGAAGGCTCCTCCAATACGAATAAAGTCTAGACCTCTATGGTTAAAATAACGGTGGTCTTCAATTGCCACAATCGCATTCACCAAGTCTGTTGGGATTTCACTGGTCTTCACATTAATTCGTTTTTCGGCACCCAAATCTGCAATCAGATTGTTTTGATTATCATAGATTTTACTTGATGTCGTTGCGACGAGGTCTTTCTCAGAAAGAGTCGGTGCTTTTGCGGCATAGTATCCAAATACCAATCCACCCAGAATAAGTAAAAGGAAAAATAAGGAAATAGCCGCAATCGCTGCATATTTTAACCACTGGATAACTGTTTGTTTGTTCATTTAATTACCGCCTAGTAGATTCTGTTCGATAATATCGAGATAAGGGACGCTTGGAAGGCGATCTGTCTCGATACGAAAACCATTTTTCTGTATAAAGGTCAATGGCATAGATTTACTGCCGTGATCGATGTTGTAAAAGTCGATTAAGGAAGGAGCGGGCAGTAGATAGGTCTCATTGAGCTTTGCAAAATGCAAGAGCACGAAACAAATTCCTCCCTGTTGGACGACCGCTGCCATGTGATCAATCTGGTGCTGGTGAAAGTTTTTCATCGGCATGGATTGTTTTTGCTGGGTCTCTTTTGCTTCAAAATCAATGTAGTGTCCTTTATAAACACCAGAATAGTCTGTGGTAGACGCCTGGCGAAAATAAGCTTCTACAATCTTTGCCCGACTGCGATGAGGATAGTCCACCTTTACAATCTGGATGGGGGTCGGCTTTTTATGAATCACCGCTAGCCCTTTAGAAAGGTAGTACTGATTGCTCTCATTAATCATTTTTTCAAATGTCATCCCCCGATTGGCAAAGTTTACACTTTGCTTCCTCTGGATGGGCGAAGAAGATTTCTTGCTAAGTTTGTGAGGATAGTTGACCATCATTCTCCTTATTGGTACAATTACATCACTCTATTATATCACAAAATGAAGAAGGGAGGGGAAATAATGAATAGTTTACTGATTACAGGTTATAAGGCATTTGAATTGGGAATTTTGACAGCTAAGGACCCCAGACTTCCCATTATTAAAGAGGCGATTCGCAGGGATTTAGTCCGTTATTTGGAAGAGGGCGTTAAGTGGCTGATTTTTACGGGTAATCTAGGTTTTGAATCCTGGGCCTTAGAGGTTGCCCAGGAATTAAAAAAAGAATACGAGATACAGCTGGCCACGATTTTTATGTTTGAAAACCAAGGAGAGAACTGGAATGAGGCCAATCAAGAACTCCTTAGTCGCTTTAAACAGGCTGATTTTGTCAAGTATGCCTATCCCTCTTATAGCCAGCCAGGCCAATTTAAAGAATACAATACTTTTTTGTTAGAAAATACAGATGGTGCTTATTTATTTTACGACCCAGAACATGAAACAAATCTCAAATATCTTTACAAAATGATGCTAGAAATGGATCAGTATCATGTCAAAAGATTAAACTTTGATGACTTAAATGAAGTAGCGGAAAAAATTTGCGAAAAATAAGTGATTTACCTTGATTTTTGCTCCTCATTTTTTATATAATGATTATGATTAACTAGAACGGAGAGAATGATGGCAAGTATTATTTTTACTGCGAAAGATATTTTTGATCAAGATTTCAAAAAAGAAGTTCGTGGATTTAGTAAAGTTGAGGTAAATGAGTTTTTGGATGATGTCATCAAAGACTATGAAACCTATGCTGCCTTAGTGAAGGAATTGAAAGAAGAAAATGCTCGGCTCCGTGAAGAATTAGCGAAGAAAACGAGTCAAGCAACTCCGAGTCCATCAGTTCCTGAATCTGCTCCAAAGCATGAGTTTCCTCAGGTCACTACTACGACAAACTTCGATATTTTGAAACGCTTAAATCGTCTTGAAAAAGAAGTCTTCGGGAAACAAGTCGTAGATCGTGATTTTTAAGACATAAAAGATGAATCGTGCAATTTTTGGATAATCGCGTGAGAGCTTTCTCTCATGAGGAAAGTCCATGCTAGCACAGGCTGTGATGCCTGTAGTGTTTGTGCTAGGTGAATCCATAAGCCTAGGGACTTGATGTTCAAGTTACGGCGAGCGAACGGGCTAAGTCTTCGGATAGGTTTTAGTAACTCTGAAAGTGCCACAGTGACGTAGTTTTTAGGGAAACCTAAAAAGTGGAACGAGGTAAACCCCTCAAGCTAGCAACCCAAACTTTGGTCGGGGCATGGGATGCATGGAAACGAACATAGTATCCTGACTGGAAACAGTAGACAGATGATTATCGAAGGGAATGGTACCTAGTCATTTCTGGAACAAAACATGGCTTATAGAAAATTGCATATAGGTGGTGAGGGGGAGAGTGATCTCAACCTCCTTTTTTAAGTAATGGGTAACAAATGAAAAAACAATTTGAATTGATCGCGACAGCTGCAGCTGGTCTAGAGGCTGTAGTAGGTCGTGAATTACGAGATCTGGGCTATGACTGTCAAGTGGAAAATGGTCGCGTTCGTTTTCAGGGAGATGTTCGTGCGATCATCGAAACCAATCTCTGGCTTCGAGCAGCTGATCGGATCAAGATTGTGGTCGGGTCATTTCCAGCTCCTACCTTTGAGGAACTTTTCCAAGGAGTTTTTGCCTTAGATTGGGCTCAACACCTTCCTTTAGGGGCTCGCTTCCCAATTGCAAAGGCGAAGTGTGTCAAGTCCAAACTACACAATGAACCGAGTGTACAAGCTATTTCGAAAAAAGCTATCGTTAAGAAATTGCAGAAGCATTATGCTCGCCCTGAAGGGGTTCCTCTGATTGAAAATGGCGCAGAGTTTAAAATCGAAGTTTCTATTTTGAAGGACCTAGCAACGATCTTGATTGATACGACAGGTAGTAGTCTATTCAAACGTGGCTATCGGACTGAAAAAGGGGGAGCTCCAATTAAAGAAAATATGGCGGCAGCTATTCTCCAACTTTCCAATTGGTATCCAGATAAACCTTTGATTGATCCTACATGTGGATCAGGGACCTTCTGTATCGAGGCAGCGATGATGGCTCGTCAGATAGCACCCGGTTTGAGACGAACCTTCTCTTTTGAAGACTGGAATTGGGTAGACGATCGTCTGATCCAAGAAGTTCGCACAGAGGCCAGTAAAAAAATCAATCGGGACCTAGTGTTGGATATTATGGGAACGGATATCGATGCGCGGATGGTTGAGATTGCTAAAGAGAATGCTCAAAAAGCTGGGGTCGCTAGCGACATCACCTTTAAACAAATGCGAGTTCAAGATTTGCGGTCTGATAAGATCAATGGAGTCATCATCTCCAACCCTCCATATGGAGAACGCTTATCTGATGATGCTGGAGTTACAAAACTGTATGCTGAAATGGGTGAGGTTTTTGCTCCCCTGACGACCTGGAGTAAGTTTATCTTGACCAGTGATGAAAACTTTGAGAAGAAATTTGGGCGTCCAGCAGATAAAAAACGGAAATTATATAACGGGACCTTAAAGGTTGATTTGTATCAATTTTTTGGAGAACGGGTGCGACGACAATCGTCAAATGAGAAAGGAAGCATATGACAAAAGAAGATAAACAGCAATTGGGTCAAGATGCAGAGTCAGTTCTTGATTTTCAAGATGCAAAAGAAATGACCATCGGTCAAGCCAATCGTAAGGCAGAAGAGATCGAAGCAGGTGTTAAAGAGACGGACAATGTTCTCGATAAGTACATCAAGCAACACCGAGAAGAAATCGAAGCTGATAAGTTTGATACCCTCATCATGAAACAACCTTTGGCGACTGAAGAAATCACAGGAAGTACAGATGCTCCAGTTGAAGAAACGCCTGTAGCAGTTGAAACAGAGGATTTAGGAGAGACAAAGCGGATTCCAGATCCCCTTCCCCTAGAACGTCCAGCTAAGATTAAATTTGGTCCAGAACCAACAGAACCATACGTAGAAGAAGAAATTGAGATCCCAGTGGAGCCGAAAAAGAGTCGTGTGAAGCCAGTCCTCCTTTCAGTTCTTGCTTTAACAGCAGTGGCGACAGCTAGCTGGTTCTCTTACCAATGGATGCGCAACCAATCAAATGGGGAAACCAAGCTTGTTTCTTCTTCTAGCTCGTCAAGCAAGTCTTCTTCCTCTTCTTCTTCTTCTTCTTCAAGTAGCGTTAACACGGAAGCTGCTCTCAAAGAATTTAATGATCAATATGCCAGCTTCTTTACAGATGACTCTAAAACAAGCCTAAAAAATGATTCTTTTGGTAATTTGGAAAAATTAAAAGCAAGCTTGGATAAGTTGAAAGATACCAAAGAGTACGAAGCTGCGAAGACGAAGTATGATGAATTGGTCAAGCAAGTATCAGCGATTCAGACAGTGAACTCTCAGTTTACCAGTCCAGTTATCAAAGATGGTGTTATTGATGCCAATGCTCAAGTGAAAAGTGATGCAGTCTTTTCAGATGCTTCAACAGCCAATACACAATTGAATCAATTGTTGAAGGATGCTGCGACTCAAGGTCGTTCGCAACAAGTTGCGACACCAGCTCCAGTCACAGATGGAGGGAATAGTACAGGTGGAGTTTCGGCGACGACTAGTCCCGCAACAGTGACAACCGCACCTAGCTCTCCTCAAGTGACACCAGGGGCTGGCAATACAACAGGAGGTGTTAATCCTGGATACTCTGGCTTTGGTCTTCAAAGTACTGGTGTGCCTCTTCAACGGAATTTGAGTCGGGTACCATACAATCAGGCGGCGCTTGATGATGTTTACAATCCTGCTTGGACCTTTAATCCAGGAGTCCTTGAAAAGATTCTAAAGATTGCTCGGGAACGTGGTCATATCATTGGGGATCAATACATTCTGGAGCGTGTGAATATTATCAAGGGGAATGGTTACTACAACCTCTTTAAACCAGATGGAACTTATTTGTTTAGTATCAATGCTAAAACAGGCTACTTTGTCGGAAACGGGAAAGGTCATTCCGATGCATTGGATTATTAAGAATTAAAAAAGACTTCTCTTTGAAAGAGAAGTCTTTTGTTTTTTATACGATATGGCGTGTGAATGGATCGTCAGAAATACCTTGTTCGAGAATCAATTTGCACCACTCTTTGGCAGAAAAGAGGCTGTGATCTTTATAGTTTCCGCAAGATTTAATCGTCGTTCCTGGGACGTCCTCCCAGCTAGTCGCTTCAGCAATTTCCTCTAGGGAGGATTTAATGACTTGTGCAATGGTTTTTTGATCGTGCTGTCCCCACATAATCATATGAAAGCCAGTACGACACCCAAATGGGGAACAATCAATCATGCCATCAATGCGTTTACGGATTAACATAGCTAAGAGGTGCTCAATCGTATGTAAACCAGCAGTCGGGATAGAGTCTTCATTTGGTTGAACCAAGCGGATATCATAGTTTGAGATAACATCTCCTTTTGGTCCAGTTTCCTCTCCGATTAGGCGGACGTAAGGGGCTTTTACAGCAGTGTGGTCTAGTTCAAAACTTTCCACGATAACTTCTTTCGTCATGTATCTTCCTCAATTTCTTTTTTCTTGATTATAGCACAATTGTCAGTGGATGAAAACATAAGAGAAGAGAGAGGCAAGTAGCCGTTGAAATAAGATTCAGAAGCTTGTTTTTAGGGTGTTTTCCCGTTAGAATCAAGGGAAAGAAGCCTTAGAATAATAGCAGAAATAGATTAGTTTTCGCTAGAAAATTTGTTTGTTAATTTTGTAAAAATATGATAAAATAATAAAGAATTTTTTAATTCAACTATTCATTAGATTAGGGGTAAAAACATGGAATTTGGAATTGCAATTGTTTTTGCCGCAATCATTGGTTTAGTCATTGGATATGTAGGGATCTCAGTCAAGATGAAAGCATCGAAAGAGGCTGCAGAACTTACTCTTTTAAATGCTGAACAAGAAGCAACGAATTTACGTGGACAGGCAGAGCGCGAAGCTGATTTGATTTTGAAAGAAGCTAAGCACGAGTCTAGTTCACTTAAAAAAGAAGCACTTTTGGAGGCAAAGGAAGAAGCCAGAAAATATCGAGAAGAAGTCGATGCTGAGTTTAAATCAGAGCGTCAAGAATTAAAACAATTAGAAACCCGCTTAGCGGAACGTTCGAATAATCTTGATCGCAAAGATGACAATCTTACGAGCAAAGAGCAAGCTCTTGAACAAAAAGAGCAAAGTCTTTCAGATAGAACTAAACACATTGATGCGCGTGAAGAACAATTACATGAGCTAGAAAAGAAGAAAGAAGAAGAATTAGAAAAAATTGCTTCTCTGACTCAATCGGAAGCACGTGATATTATCTTAACGCAAACAGAAGAACGACTTTCCAAAGAGATTGCGACTCGAATTCGAGAAGCAGAAGTGGAAGTGAAAGAACGTTCAGATAAAGTTGCAAAAGATATCCTGGTTCAAGCCATGCAACGGATGGCCGGGGATTTTGTGGCAGAACAGACCAACTCAACGGTTCATTTACCAGATGATGGAATGAAGGGCCGGATTATTGGTCGCGAAGGTCGAAATATCCGAACCTTCGAAAGCTTGACAGGTGTGGATGTGATTATTGATGACACTCCAGAAGTAGTCACCCTGTCTGCATTTGATCCGATTCGTCGGGAAATCGCACGAATGACCATGGAAAGTCTCTTGAAAGATGGTCGCATCCATCCAGCTCGGATTGAAGAGTTGGTAGAGAAGAACCGTTCGGAAATTGACCAACGGATTCGTGAATATGGTGAAGCAGCAGCCTATGAAATTGGCGCACCAAATCTACATCCTGATTTGATGAAGATTATGGGACGCTTACAATTCAGAACTTCTTATGGACAGAACGTCTTGCGTCACTCCATTGAGGTTGCTAAGTTATCTGGTATTATTGCTAGTGAGCTTGGTGAAAATGCTACCTTGGCTCGTCGAGCTGGTTTCCTTCATGATATTGGTAAAGCCATCGACCGTGAGGTAGAAGGTAGCCACGTAGAAATTGGTACTGAATTAGCTCGTAAATACAAAGAGCATCCAGTTGTTGTCAATACGATTGCTAGTCACCATGGTGATGTTGAACCAGAAAGTGTCATCGCAGTTATTGTTGCAGCAGCAGATGCCTTGAGTGCAGCGCGTCCAGGTGCCCGGAGCGAGTCTCTTGAAAGCTACATCAAACGCCTGCAAGATCTTGAAGAAATTGCAAATGGCTTTGAGGGAGTTAAGACCAGCTTTGCCTTGCAAGCAGGTCGTGAAATTCGAATTATGGTCAGCCCTGAAGAAGTCAAGGATGATAAGTTGACCATCTTGGCTCATGATATCCGTGAGAAGATTGAGTCCAACTTGGAGTACCCTGGTAACATCAAGGTAACCGTTATTCGTGAATTACGTGCCATTGATTATGCAAAATAGAGCTTGTTAAAAGCCATATATAAAAGATAGTCAGCTAAGGTGGAACAACCTTAGTTGGCTATTTTTTTGTGAGTCGTGTTAAAAATGGGTTAGCACAGATGAAATGGTTCATTGGTAGAGAAGTGGTTAGGGCCTTGCCTCAAGGAAAAATCTGTTGAAAAATCTTTCTATTTTTGTTACACTAGATAGAAAGACAGCGAAGGAGACAAAATGGCGGATCGAGGATTATTAATCGTTTTCTCAGGGCCCTCAGGTGTTGGGAAAGGAACGGTTAGACGTGAGATTTTTGAAAGCTCAGACAATCAGTTTCAATACTCAGTATCGATGACAACACGTGCACAACGTCCAGGTGAAGTGGACGGAGTAGATTATTTCTTCCGGACACGTGAAGAATTTGAGGAATTGATTCGTCAAGGTCAAATGCTCGAATATGCTGAATATGTTGGCAATTACTATGGGACTCCCTTGACCTATGTGAACGAAACCCTCGATAAAGGGATCGATGTTTTCCTTGAAATCGAGGTGCAAGGGGCTTTGCAGGTCAAGAAAAAGGTACCAGATGCCGTCTTCATTTTCTTAACTCCTCCAGATTTGGATGAATTGCAAGACCGTTTGGTTGGACGCGGCACAGATAGTGCGGAAGTCATTGCCCAGCGGATTGAAAAAGCAAAAGAAGAAATTGCCCTCATGCGGGAGTACGATTATGCCATTGTCAACGATCAAGTACCTTTGGCTGCAGAACGTGTTAAACGTGTGATTGAGGCAGAACATTTCCGTGTTGATCGGGTCATTGGTCACTACCAAGAAATGCTTCCCAAAGCCACTCAAGTGGTACGATAATTAGAATAGGAATTAGGTAAAAAGATTATGATGTTAAAACCATCTATTGACACATTGTTGGATAAAGTACCGTCAAAATACTCTTTGGTTATTCTTGAAGCCAAACGAGCTCATGAGTTAGAGAGTGGTGCAACTCCTACTCAAGAATTTCAATCAGTAAAATCTACCTTGCGTGCCTTGGAAGAGATTGAATCAGGAAATGTGGTGATTCACCCAGATCCAGAAGCTAAGCGTGAAGCGGTTCGTCGTCGAATCGAAGCAGAACGCTTGCGTAAAGAAGAAGAAGAGCGTAAAATTAAAGAACAAATCGCGAAAGAAAAAGAAGATGGTGAAAAAATTTAAGGTTGGGTTCGCTCAATCTTATTTTTTGCTATTTAGCGCTAGGACAGGAAGGAGGTGAAAGCATGCTCGCACAAGTCATCGTTGATGTTCCCTTGATGCAAACAGACAAACCCTATAGTTACCAGGTACCAGGAGAGTTTTCTCCTTTCTTGGAAAAAGGAATGCGGGTGCATGTTCCCTTTGGAAAGGGAAATCGGCTCATTCAAGGGATTGTGGTTGGCCTTGAAGAGACCACTCCAGCAGCTCAAGACCAAGAATTGAAAAGTATTGTGGAGGTCTTAGACTACCAACCAGTTCTAGGAGAGGAGCAATTTTGGCTGGCAGATCAGTTGCGGAAGACGGTTTTTGCCTACAAGATCACCCTCTTAAAAGCCATGCTACCGAGTGTTTTAAATTCTTCCTATGACAAAATTCTCCATCCGACAGAACTGTTATCGCCAGAGGATAGAGAAGACATTTTTGGAACAGCGACCAGCTTGGCCTTTTCTTCTTTGGATATTGATGCTCAAGCACGAATGATGCGACTGACTCGTAAGGGAGAGCTGGAAGTAGAATACCAAGCAGTGGATCGTAAACATATCAAAACAGAAAAATGGTATCGAGTAAATCAACCCCTACTTGAAAATTTGGAAATCGCTAAGAATGCTAAAAAGCGCTTGGCCTTGCGAGACTTTGTCCAAGGTCAGGAAGAAGAAGCACCTTTGAGTGATTTATTGGCGGAATTCTCTCGTCCAGTTGTGAACTATTTCATCGACCAGGGTGCCTTGCTTATTTTTGAAAAAGAAGTCAATCGTGCGGCTGCCTACTTTAAAGACAAAGAGTCGACAGAGGCCTTGGTTTTAAATGCTGAACAAGAACGAGCAGTTCAAGCGGTAACCAGCAAAATTGGGCAACCTTCCAAACCCTTCTTGCTAGAAGGGGTGACAGGAAGTGGAAAGACGGAAGTTTACCTCCAAATCATCCAAGAGGTGCTGGATAAGGGGAAAACAGCTATTATGTTGGTTCCTGAAATTTCCTTGACGCCTCAAGTGACGGATCGCTTCATTTCTCGCTTTGGGGATCGGGTGGCCATCCTTCATTCAGGTCTATCCAACGGTGAAAAATACGATGAGTGGAGACGTGTTGAACGTGGAGAAGCTCAAGTGGTCGTAGGAGCGCGGTCTGCTATCTTTGCACCTCTGAAGAACCTAGGGGCTATCATTATCGATGAAGAACATGAGGCTACCTATAAACAAGATAGCAATCCTCGCTACCATGCGCGTGAAGTGGCCTTGCTACGAGCTCAGTATCACCGGGCTGTTTTGGTCTTGGGGTCGGCGACACCTAGTCTAGAAACACGAGCCCGAGCAGGAAAAGGAGTCTATGAATTTCTTCAATTGACCCAACGAGCTAATCCTCTTGCCCGTATTCCAGAGGTGGAAGTGATTGATTTCAGGGATTATATTGGCCAGCAAGAATCCGGAACCTATACACCTAAGTTGCTAGAAGCGATAGTAGAACGTCTGCAACGAAAAGAGCAAGTCGTCCTCATGCTCAATCGCCGGGGTTATTCCAGCTTTGTGATGTGTCGGGAGTGCGGTTATGTAGATACCTGTCCGAATTGTGATATTTCCTTGACCCTTCACATGGATACCAAGACGATGGATTGCCATTATTGTAATTACCACAAGGCCATTCCAACAGTCTGCCCTAATTGTCAAAGTCGATCGATTCGTTATTACGGGACGGGGACCCAGAAGGCCTACGATGAGCTGCAAGAAATTTTCCCCGAGGCTTGTATTCTGCGGATGGACGTTGATACTACTCGGAAAAAAGGGAGTCACGAGGCCTTGTTGGACCAGTTCGGTCAAGGGCAAGCGGATATTTTGCTTGGGACCCAGATGATTGCCAAGGGCTTGGATTTCCCCAATGTAACGCTAGTCGGTGTCCTCAATGCTGATACAGCTCTAAATTTGCCTGATTTTCGCTCGTCAGAGCGGACTTTCCAACTGTTAACCCAGGTGGCAGGGCGGGCTGGTCGTGCGGATAAAGAGGGCCAGGTTCTGATTCAGACCTATAATCCTCATCATTATGCTATTGAATATGCGAAACGCCAAGATTATGAAGGGTTTTATGCCTATGAAATGAAGGTGCGCCACCAATTAGGCTATCCACCTTATTATTACACCGTAGGTTTAACCCTCTCTCACAAACAAGAAGAGGTCGTGGTTAAAAAAGCATATCAGGTGATGGACCTGTTGAAAGCAGGTCTGTCCGATCAGGTCCAAATCTTGGGACCAACGCCAAAACCGATTGCTCGCACGCATAATTTGTTCCATTATCAAATCCTGTTGAAGTACCGGTTTGAAGACCATTTGCCACAGGTTTTAAATCAGATTTTGGACTATACTCAAGAGCGGGAAAATCAAGATCTTCGAGTCAGCATTGACAATGAACCGCAAAGTTTTATGTAGAAGGAGAAAAAATGACAAAAATACTATTTATGGGAACGCCTGATTTCTCAGCTACAGTCTTAAAAGGCTTGATTTCTGATGAATGCTATGAGATTCTAGCCGTTGTGACCCAACCAGATCGTGCAGTTGGCCGGAAAAAAGAAATCCGAATGACGCCAGTAAAAGAAGTGGCTTTAGAAGCAGGCTTGCCAATCTATCAGCCGGAGAAACTATCTGGAAGTCAAGAACTAGAAGACTTATTGGCTTTGGGAGCAGACGGGATTGTCACAGCAGCCTTTGGACAATTCTTGCCGAGTCGTTTGTTAGAGGCGATGAAGTTTTCTGTCAACGTGCATGCTTCCCTTCTTCCAAAATACCGTGGTGGAGCTCCTATTCATTATGCTATCATGAATGGGGATAAAGAAGCTGGTGTGACCATCATGGAAATGGTCAAAGAGATGGATGCTGGAGATATGATTTCTTCTCGCGCTATCCCTATTTTAGAGGAAGACAATGTGGGAACCCTATTTGAGAAATTGGCTCTTGTCGGTCGGGATCTTCTTTTAGAAACTCTGCCAGCTTACCTTGCGGGAGAGCTTAAGCCCCAACCGCAGGATTCCCAACAAGTCACCTTCTCTCCCAATATCAAGCCAGAAGAAGAACGCCTGGATTGGACACGGACTAACCGTGAACTCTTTAACCAAGTTCGAGGCATGTATCCTTGGCCAGTTGCCCATACTCTATGGAAGGGTGAACGCTTTAAGATTTACCAAGCAAAACCGTGTGAAGGTCAAGGAGAACCAGGGGAAATTTTAGCTCTCCATAAAAATGAAATCGTTGTTGCGACGGGTGAGGGAGCCCTGGCCTTGACCCTTGTTCAGCCAGCTGGTAAACCCAAGATGGCTGTCGGAGATTTCTTAAATGGTTTGGGGCGACAACTGCAAGTAGGTGATCAATTTGGTAAATAAGATGCAGACTGCACGAGGAGTAGCCCTATCTGCTCTAGGAGAGATTTTCCAGGACAGTGCTTTTTCAAATATCGCCCTCAAAAAAGTCCTGACTAAGGCGACCTTGTCAGATGTAGATAAAAGTCTAGTAACCGAAATCGTCTATGGGACGGTTTCACGCAAGCTAACCTTGGAATGGTATCTGTCGCACTTTGTCGCTGATCGGGACCAGGTGGATCCATGGATTTATCATCTTTTATTGATGAGCCTCTATCAGTTCGTCTATCTGGAGAAGATTCCTCCCCATGCTGTTGTCCATGAAGCAGTAGAGCTTGCCAAGCAACGGAAGAAGGGGAGCGAAAAATATGTCAATGCTCTCTTGCGGAAAATGCTACGAGAGGGGCTTCCATCGATTGACCAGATTAAACGAATCAACAAACGACTTTCGATCCGTTATTCTCTTCCGGTTTGGTTGGTGAAAAAGTTGATGGACGAGTATGGTGAACAGCGGGCCATTGCGATTTTTGAAAGTCTCTATGTCCGCAACAAGGCTAGTGTTCGAGTTGTCGACCTGGACCAAAAAGAAGAGATCAAAGAGCGATTGCAGGCCTCTGATTCTTTATTGGCTTCAACTGCCCTCGTAAAGGAGAATGGCTATTTTGCGGGCTCTGATTACTTCAAACAAGGGAAATTAACCATTCAAGATGAGACCAGTCAATTGGTCGCTCCGGCTTTAGAAGTCCAACCATCAGACCAGGTCTTGGATGCCTGTGCAGCACCTGGGGGCAAGACCACTCACCTAGCTTCTTATCTAGTCGATGGGAAGATTACAGCCTTGGACTTGTACGATCATAAGCTGCAATTGATCCAGGAAAATGCGGAACGTCTGGGAGTTGCAGATAAAATTCATACAAAAAAACTGGATGCCAGCAAGGTATATGAAGCTTTTGGGGCGGATGCCTTCGATAAAATCTTGGTAGATGCCCCTTGCTCTGGCATTGGTTTGATCCGCCGAAAGCCAGATATCAAGTACAATAAAGACAATGCTGACTTTGCATCTCTGCAGGCGATTCAATTGGAAATATTGGATGGAGTTTGTCAAAGTGTGCGGAAAGATGGTATAATAGTCTATAGTACATGCACAATTATAGGAGAAGAGAATTTTGATGTGGTTGACCAGTTTTTAGAAACCCATCCAAATTTTGAACTCGTGCCAATAGATCATGAACGAAAAGATATTCTGAAAGATGGTTGTATTTTAATTACACCAGAATTGTATGGAAGCGATGGTTTCTTTATTAGTCGTTTTCGAAGAATATCGTAATCTCAGGAGGATACGGACAGTATGGAAATTTCTATCTTAACCGATGTAGGTCAAAGACGGACAAATAACCAAGACTATGCAAATCAATATATAAATAAAGCGGGGAAATCCATGATTTTTCTAGCTGACGGGATGGGAGGACATCGTGCTGGTAATATTGCTAGCGAGATGGCTGTAACTGATCTTGGCGCTGCTTGGGTAGCGACTGAAATCAGCACCATTAACGAAGTAAGAGAGTGGTTTGCTGAGAATTTGGAAAAAGAAAACCAGCAGATCCATCGCATTGGTCAAGATGAAGAACATAAAGGAATGGGAACAACTCTGGAAGCTGTTGCCATTATCGATGACCAAGTCTTATTTGCGCATGTAGGAGATTCCCGAATTGGACTCGTGCGTAATGGGGAATACCATCAAATGACCAGTGACCATTCTTTAGTAAACGCCTTGCTCAAAGCTGGACAGATTACGGAAGAAGAGGCAGCTCATCATCCACAACGCAATATCATCACCCAATCCATCGGACAAAAGGATGAACTGCAACCGGACTTTGGTATGGTTACAGTTGAAGCGGGAGATTTCATTGTTATCAATAGTGATGGATTAACCAATATGATCTCTGGCGATGAAATCCGTGATATTGTTATCAGCGATTTATCGGTTGAAGAAAAGGCAAGAACCTTGATTCGCTTTGCGAATAATGCTGGCGGTTTGGACAATATTACAGTTGTACTGATTCGCTTTGCTGAGGAGGATGTGGCATGATTCAAATCGGCAAAATTTTTGCCGGACGATATAAGATAATCCGTCAAATCGGGCGTGGAGGGATGGCAGACGTCTATCTCGCTCGGGATTTAATCTTAGATGGTGAAGAAGTTGCAGTTAAAGTACTGAGGACCAATTACCAAACAGATCCAATTGCAGTTGCTCGCTTCCAACGAGAGGCTAAAGCGATGGCAGATTTGGATCATCCAAATATCGTTCGGATCACGGATATCGGCGAAGAGGATGGCCAACAATACTTGGCGATGGAATATGTCGCTGGTTTGGACTTGAAACGCTATATCAAAGAAAATGCTCCTCTCTCAAATGAAGAAGCTGTTCGCTTGATGGGGCAAATCCTCCTTGCGATGCGCTTTGCGCACACGCAAGGTATTATTCACCGTGATTTGAAACCTCAAAATGTCCTTTTAACATCGGACGGAAATGCCAAGGTTTCTGACTTTGGGATTGCGGTAGCCTTTGCTGAAACGAGTCTCACCCAGACCAACTCTATGTTGGGTTCGGTTCATTATTTATCACCAGAGCAAGCCAGAGGATCGAAAGCTTCTATTCAAAGTGATATCTATGCAATGGGGATTATTTTCTACGAAATGCTGACGGGTCATATCCCTTATGATGGGGATAGTGCAGTGACCATTGCGTTGCAACATTTCCAAAAACCACTGCCGTCCATCATCGAAGAGAACAAAAATGTTCCGCAGGCCTTGGAAAATGTGGTGATTAAGGCCACAGCAAAGAAACTATCCGATCGCTATAAGTCGGTAGCTGAAATGTATGTCGACTTGTCAAGTTGCCTATCTTATGAACGTCGTAACGAGAAAAAATTAGTCTTTGATGACGCTTCAAAAGCGGATACCAAGACCTTACCAAAGGTGAACGTGGTTCCAAAACCGGCTCCACTTCCAACATCAGATACTCGTCCTACAGTTCATGATGACCGACCAGTGGCTCCAGAGGATAGAACAGCTCCAGTTTCTCCAAAAAATAAGCCACGTCGTCGTTTGCGGACGCGCTACAAGGTCTTGTTTGTAGCCATAGCTTTGGTACTAGCTGCCTTTGCCTTTCTTCTTTATATGAGTCCAGCCAACAAAACAGTTCCGGACGTATCTGGAAAAACTGTGGCAGAAGCGCGTGCTATCATTGAAGATCAGGATCTTCAAGTTGGAGATGAAAAAGAAGAATACAGTGATTCGGTTCTGGAGGGTTATGTGATCCGTACCAATCCAAATGCAGGAGCTCAGAAAAAGGAAAATAGCAAGGTTGATTTGGTTGTCTCGAAAGGACCAAGCACCTTTGATATGCCGGACTATACTGGTAGGTCTAGAGAAGATGCGGAAAACGACCTAAAAACCACCTATAAGCTTTCTAGCAAGCTCATTTCGATTGAAGAAGTCGAGACCAATGAAGTGGAACCAGGAATCGTTATGGAGCAATCTCCTGCTGCTGGACAAAAATATGATTTGACTTCTAATACGAAAGTTGTTCTGAAAGTATCTAAGGAGAGTAATTCTATCGAGTTACCAAGTTATGTCGGTTCATATTATGAATTTGCTGTCTCTAATCTCGTTCAGATCTACGGGGTGAAGGAAGCAAATATTGAACGGAAGACCACATCGCATCTTCCGGATGGTGTAGAAGTCCTACCAGGTCAAATTGTGAGTCAGACTCCAGAAGCTCAATCGAGCATCGATATTAAAAAGACTCGCATTGTCTTGACTGTATACGAACCGAAGACGGAACCATCAAGTAGCACGAAAGCTTCAAGCAGTTCATCAGAAAGTTCAAGCTCTACAACAGTGGAATCCCATTCCAATACGGAACCTTCGGCTTCTACTGAACCAGAATCTTAACATGATGACCTTATAAACCCAGACCCAATCGGTCTGGGTTTTTTAGTAAAGAGAGAGTTGGAACGAATCCTTCTAGAGGCGGAAGCGAATCCCATAGAATTTTGATAAAATAGACTGGAGAGGTTCAATTATGTGGAAGATTCAATTGTTTGTGTTTGTTGAAGCTTTGTTACTCACCATGGCTGCAATCACTATTTTGGCGGGAAATATATCTCGTATCGTCCTAATCGTGGTTCTGTGCTTGCTTCTATTGTATTATTACATTGGAAAACAGCGGAGCAATTTTCTTTTAGTGGCATCCAGCATCCTGCTGTTTTTTATTGTCATGTTAAATCCTTATGTCATCGCTGCACTTTTGTTTGCCGTAGTCTATGCCTTGCTGGTGGCTTATCCCTATTTTTACCGTGAAAATGAAGAAGTGAAGATAGATTATGAGGAAGATGTAGAAATCCGACAAGAGAAAACGCCTTGGATTGGGGATTTACATCATTTTTCAAAGGTAAACTGCCATTTTCGTGATTTGACGATTACACGTTTATTCGGGAAGGATACGATCCACTTAGACGAAGTGATTGTAGTGAATCATGACAATGTCATCATCATGAGAAAGATGTTTGGTAATACGAAGATTATTTTGCCGGTGGATGTGGAGCTTAGCTTGCAGGTGAATACCTTATATGGAGAATTGCGACTCTTCTCTCAAAAACCTAGGAAATTGAGAAATGAGACAGTAAGCATGGAGACTCCAAATTATCGAAGTTCCCATCGAACAGTGAAGCTTGTTATTGCGGGGATTGTAGGAGATGTGGAGGTCGTCAGAGGATGAAACGAACAGACTATCTTTTAATCTTCCTTTATACGGTCTTAATTCTAGCTGTAATTATCCATTCGATCTTTGGTCTCTTTGACTTTCAGTGGACCTATCTACTGGAAGATTTATCAAAACTTCGTGCCTTTCTGTTTATCGGCTTTGGTTTGACGGTTGCTTTGACTATATTGATGATTCTATTGATTAAATTGATTCAATTTACAATTATGAACACCGTTCAAAAAAACCTGAGAAACTTGCTCGAAGGCAAGAAGCTAAAACTCGGAGAAAACAAAGAGATTAATGAAGAGTTTCAACGCTTGGATCGCAAGCTCAAACGCCTGACAGAAAATTTGCAACGAACAGAAAATCGGGTTATGCAAAATGAAGAAGAGATTGTGGAGAGAGAACGCAGGCGAATTGCCCGAGATCTCCATGATACAGTGAGCCAAGAATTATTTGCAGCTAATATGATTTTGTCCGGTGTAGCCAGTCAGGATCAAGTTCTTCAACTCCCTAAAGTAGGGCAACAGTTGAAGGGGGTCACAGAAATTCTAAACACCGCTCAAAATGATTTGCGGATTCTCTTATTACACTTGCGGCCGACAGAATTAGAAGGTCGAAACTTGGTAGAAGGTCTTCAGGTGATTTTTAGAGAACTACAAGAGAAGAGTAATTTAGAAGTTTATTTTGAACACGATGTTCAAAAGTTACCAAAAACTATTGAAGAGCATATTTTTCGAATTGTACAAGAAGTAGTGAGCAATACACTAAAACATGCCCATGCGAAGCGCTTGGATGTTTATCTGTTGCAAACAGAACAATCTCTCCATCTCAAATTAGCAGATGATGGAGTGGGATTTGATCCAGAATCTTTGGGTGAACTAAGTTACGGTATGAAGAATATTCAGGATCGAGTAGATGACATGGCAGGAAGAATTAAGATTTTGACCAGTCCCAAAAAGGGAGTGGCTATTGATATTAAAGTACCGTTAGTAGAAGGAGAAGATGATGAAATTATTACTAGTAGATGATCATGAAATGGTCCGATTAGGCTTGAAAAGCTATTTAAGTATGCAAGATGGGATTGATCAAGTCCTAGAGGCCAGTGATGGTCAAGAGGGTGTTGAGTTAGCCCTAAAGGAGCGGCCGGATGTCATCATTATGGATATTGTCATGCCCCATATGACTGGGATTGAAGCGACACTCGCAATCCTAAAGGAGTGGTCAGATGCAAAAATATTGATCCTAACATCCTATTTGGACAATGAAAAAATCTATCCTGTCTTGGATGCAGGAGCCAAGGGCTATATGCTCAAAACTTCCAGTGCAGAGGAAATTTTACGGGCTATTCGTAAGGTGGAGCAAGGAGAGTTGGCAATTGAGACAGAGGTCAGCCAAAAAGTAGAGTATCGGAAAAACCACGTGGAACTCCATGATGACTTGACCGCGCGTGAACGAGATATCTTAGCTTTGCTAACCAAAGGATATGAAAACCAACGAATTGCTGATGAGTTATTCATTTCATTAAAAACAGTCAAGACCCATGTGTCGAATATTTTGTCAAAATTAGAAGTGAGCGACCGTACTCAGGCAGTGGTCTATGCCTTCCAGCATCACTTGGTTTCTCAGGAAGATTTTTAGTCAAAAACATGCTATAATAGACAGCATACTGAATGGAGACCCACATGGATGCAAAAACACGCTACAAAGCAAAAAAGATTAAAAGCCCTGTTGTAAAATGAAGTGCAACACAAAAGACACGTTCATCTGATATACTAGAATTGCGAAAAACAGCATA
>NZ_JAHZQQ010000030.1 GCF_019930045.1 Streptococcus australis
AGCTAGCTCAAACAGCTGGAAGAACACTCGCTTAATCAGAGGAATGACTTTGTTGCACTTGACTTGACAATTGGGGGTTTTTTTAATTTAAAAAAAGGAAATGCTGTTAAATCAACATTTCCCAAGCTCTTTTATGATTTCTTCGAGATAAACCTCTTCTTGGTTTCCGCGATCAATCAATCCTCTTTTTGAGATTTTTAACAGATCTAATGAATATTGTTTAATTTTTACCAATTCATTTTCAGTTAACCGTTTTTTCGAATATTGCCTTCTTAATTCTTTCGGATTTTCTTTACTAAAATCAAAAACGATATTTTGAGCTAAATACTCGTTTAATTCTTTGATATTATGATGCAATCCGACATGAAATGCAATTGGTGCAAATGTTTTATTTAATGGTTGAGTACAAACACTTCTATATTCGATGGTTCCTCTTGTTGTTAAATCTTGAAAATGGTAGCTTCTATGATTCTTTAGGTCCTCTTCTTGCGGTTTTATTTCTTGTCTAGTTCTATCTAAGCGATAGGCTACTATTTTTTCTTTTGCGAGATAATCCTTTACTCTAATAGGTTCGAAATAAAAGATTTCATTCTCACGATAAACATAAAACAAGGCTGTCTTCGCTAAATATTCTAGAAAGTCCTGTTCATTTATAAACGCTTTAGGATTTACACCAACATTTTCCTGATAATAGCCATGCATGGAATCTTCCCAGAAAATATCTCTTGAGATCTTCGTATCCCAGTCTTCTCCATCGAAAATGGAATTAGCAAACAGATATGCTTTTGCCGGCTCCACCTTATTCATCTCATTAATTATTTCCAAGTAATTCGTTCTTGAAACATCTAATTGTACTTGATTGCCACAAATAAAGGTTCCATAGTCTGGATAATGATGGAATCGATGGTTAGGATCTTGTCCAGATAGTTGCAAGAATTGAATCAGCATTTTATAACGATCAATTTTTACTGGTTGATTATCATTTATTCTCCAATAAGGATGGATGCCTCTTCCTTCTATTTGATGCTCTCTCTCTCTTAAGAATGATTGAATGATTCCTAAATAGTGTTGAAACCGGCTTTCGACTTCTTGGATGGTTTTAGTCTTTTCAAAAGCAAATTCAATAGTATTGTAAGATAACTCAAATACAATTTGATCTTTATTTATTTTATGTTGTAACTGGACTGGATTCCCATCTTCATCTTGTTTAATCGCAATAAACTCTTCAACTTCTTGCAGATACTTAAAAAGAGCCTTTGTAACCAGTACATCCGTTTTATTCCCCATTGTATTTACGATTGGAAATTCGAGTTCAACCCCAATGAACTGCTCTGGATTATCTTTTAGCGAGGCGAGGTAACGCTTTGCCAATAATTGCTGGGCGAGTGCTTGTGATTTTTCTATTACTGTCATAACTATTCTATTATATCAAAAAAACGCCTGCTTACGAAATTGTTTTAATTTAAAGCAATTTCGTAAACAAGCGTCTACCATTTACCTCAATATGATGAGTGTTACCGCTAGGATAAATCCTAGCGGCAGACCAGAGCTAGACTAAGAAGAACCATTCAGTTCTTCCAACATCATAACACTCAACAAAATTGATGATTTTATACTAATTCGATAATTGCCATTGGCGCAGCATCCCCACGGCGTGGTTCAGTTTTAAGGATACGAGTATATCCACCATTGCGCTCAGCATAACGTGGTGCAAGTTCAGAGAACAATTTTTGAAGTGCAGTTGTTTCTGAATATTTACCAGTTTCTTCATCAAAGTTTTGTGATGCAACTTCGTTACGTACGTAAGCAGCTGCTTGACGACGTGCATGCAAGTCACCACGTTTACCTAAAGTAATCATTTTTTCAACTGATTTACGGATTTCTTTTGCACGTGCTTCAGTTGTTACGATTGCTTCATTGATGATAAGATCTGTTGTCAAATCACGAAGCATTGCTTTACGTTGTGAGCTAGTGCGTCCTAGTTTACGGTAAGCCATGTATTCCTCCTCTATTTATCGTTTTTTAGCCCAAGGCCTAAATCGGCAAGCTTAACTTTAACTTCTTCGAGACTCTTACGTCCAAGGTTACGAACCTTCATCATTTCTGGTTCAGATTTTTCTGTCAAATCATACACAGTATTGATACCGGCACGTTTCAAACAGTTATATGAACGAACAGAAAGATCCAATTCTTCGATGGTACGTTCTAGTACTCGATCATCTGATGCTGTATCTACTTCCTTCATAACATCTGTCGCAATCGCGATTTCTGTTAAGTTCGTAAAGAGGTTAAGGTGTTCTGTCAAAATACGAGCAGATAAACCTAAAGCATCTTCTGGAATAATTGTTCCATTTGTTAAGATTTCAAGGGTTAGTTTGTCAAAACCATCGTTGCTACCAACGCGAGCTGGTTCAACTTGGTAATTAACTTTTGTCACTGGCGTATAGATCGAATCTACAGCAAGTGTACCTACTGGTGCATCATCTTTTTTATTTTGATCAGCTGGAACATAACCACGACCGCTGTTTACAGTCAAAGTCGCTTTGAAGCTTGATCCTTCACCGATTGTGAAAAGATAATGATCAGGGTTTACAATTTCAATATCGCTATCTGTAAGAATATCTCCAGCAGTTACTTCTGCAGGACCTTCTACATCAAGTTCAATAATCTTTTCGTCTTGGACGTAAGATTTTACAGCGATTCCTTTAACGTTAAGAATGATTTGCATAACGTCTTCACGGACACCTGGAACTGTATCAAATTCGTGCAATACACCTTCAATGTTAATTGAAGTAACAGCAGCACCTGGAAGTGAAGCTAATAATACGCGACGAAGTGAGTTCCCTAGTGTTGTACCATAACCGCGTTCAAGTGGTTCTACTACAAATACACCGTAATCTTTATTTTCATCAATTTTTGTTATATTTGGTTTTTCAAACTCAATCATTTGCTATACTCCCTCTGAAACGAAAAGCTGTGTAATTGTTGATGATTATACACGGCGACGTTTTGGAGGACGAGCACCATTGTGTGGCACAGGAGTCACATCGCGGATTGCAGTAACTTCAAGACCAGCAGCAGCAAGAGCACGAATAGCAGACTCACGACCAGAACCAGGACCTTTAACAGTAACTTCTACTGATTTAAGACCATGTTCTTGAGCTGATTTTGCAGCAGCTTCTGAAGCCATTTGTGCAGCAAATGGTGTAGATTTACGAGAACCTTTGAAACCAAGAGCACCTGCAGATGACCATGCAATTGCGTTACCATGCACATCAGTAATCATAACAATTGTGTTATTAAATGTTGCGTGAATATGAGCAATACCTGATTCGATATTCTTTTTCACACGACGTTTACGTGTTGGTTTAGCCAAGATTTTTACCTCCTTATTTTATTTTCTTATTTTTTCTTACCAGCAATCGCAACAGCTTTACCTTTACGAGTGCGAGCATTGTTTTTAGTGTTTTGTCCACGAACAGGAAGTCCACGACGGTGACGGATACCACGGTATGAACCGATTTCCATCAAACGTTTAATGTTCAAGTTCACTTCACGACGAAGGTCACCTTCTACTTTAATTGCGTCAACTTCACGACGGATAGCATCTTCTTGATCTGGTGTAAGGTCACGAACACGAATATCTTCAGAAACGCCTGCAGCAGCAAGAATTTTCTTAGATGTTGGAAGTCCGATACCGTATACATAAGTCAATGAAATTACTACACGTTTGTCATTTGGAATGTCAACTCCAGCAATACGAGCCATGTTTTCTCCTTTCTATCTTATCCTTGACGTTGTTTGTGTTTTGGATTTGCTGGGCAAATTACCATAACACGACCATTACGACGAATTACTTTACAGTATTCGCAAATTGGTTTGACCGATGGTCTTACTTTCATTTTTATCCCTCCAAGTTTTTCGATTATTTAAAGCGGTATGTGATACGTCCACGTGTCAAATCGTACGGACTCATCTCCACTGTAACACGATCTCCCGCTAAAATACGAATATAGTTTTTACGAATTTTACCAGAAACTGTTGCTAAAATCTGATGTCCATTTTCAAGTTCAACCGTAAACATAGCATTCGGCATCGTATCGACTACTTTGCCTTCTACTTCAATCACATCGTCTTTTGCCACGCAAAAGTACCTCCATAAATTTCGATTCATTCCTCTGAGCACAGAGGTAACAATTATAAGTCAGACTAATTCATTGTATCACTTGTTGTCAATTATTGCAAGTGACTAAAACGTTTTTATTTCAAATTCTCCAAGACTTTTTGGATATCTTTAAAGACGTCGTTAATGTCTTGATTTCCTTCGATATCATGGACTAACCCTTTTGCACGATAATGAGCAAGAATTGGCTCACCTTGAGCAATGTTCACATCCAAGCGGCGTTTAACCGTTTCTGGTTTATCGTCCTCACGTTGGTAATAGTCTTCTTCCTTGTAATCAGCTGGTGGATTGAATACCTTATGGTAGGTTTCACCTGTTTCACGGTGAATAATACGTCCACTCAAGCGTTCAAGAAGGCAAGATGGATCTACTTCGATGTTGATCACTCCCTCAAGTTCAAGACCAAGGTCGACCAAGATTTGATCCAAAGCATGTGCTTGTTCAATCGTGCGAGGGAAACCATCTAAGAGGAATCCTTTTTCCTTAATATCGTCTTGAGCCAAACGTTCTTTTACAATCCCGTTTGTCACATCATCCGGCACCAATTCACCTTTATCGATGAATGATTTTGCCAACACACCCATTTCGGTTTGATTGGCCATTGCAGCACGGAACATATCCCCAGTTGAGATATGTGCAACTTGAAATTGTTCTACAATCTTAGCCGCTTGTGTCCCCTTACCTGCTCCAGGCAATCCCATGATTAATAGATTCATAATCATTTGCTCCTTATTTTGTTTTTAAATAAGTCTGTTACGATCTAACAAACTTATTCAAAAACAAAATAGAAGGTTGACAATGTCAACCTAATTCTATTCTGTTGTATCCATGAAACCAATGTATTTGCGTTTCAATAAGTAACCTTCTAATTGTTTCATTCCTTCAATACCAGTTGAGATGATGATCAAGAGACTAGTTCCTCCGAGAGCAACTGTATCTGTTAAACCAAAAGCATCCCGGGCAAGGATTGGAATAATGGTGATGAATCCAAGGAAGAGAGAACCAACCGTAGCCAATCGTCTAAGAAGACGTGACATGTAGTCTTCTGTTCCCTTACCAGGACGTACACCTGGAATGTAGGCACCACTCTTTTGTAGATTTTCCGCAGTTTTTTCTGGGTTAATCTGTACAAATGTGTAGAAGAAAGTAAACAAAATGATTAGCAAAGCATACATTGCTACACCTGTTGGTGTATTGGTTGCTAACATAGATTGTGCTGTTCGAACCCATCCAGCATTGTAACCCATGGCACTAATGACTTGGAAAATTGCTGCAGGTGCAGCTGTGATCGAGCTAGCAAAGATGACAGGAATAACTCCAGCTGGGTTTACCTTCAGTGGAAGATATGAGCTAGATGGTGCTCCTTGTGCAATCTTTGTGTATTGAATTGGAATTTTATACTGTGCTTGTTCCACAAAGGTTGTGAAGTAGACAATCACTAATACCGCTAAGATTAATACACCTACGAAAATTAGTGAATTGTTCAATTGTCCAGGACGGACGTTAACAAATGAATCTTCATAGACACCTTTGATCATTTCTGGGATGGAAGAAACAATCCCCGCAAAGATGATCATAGAAACACCGTTTCCGTATCCTTTTTCAGAAATCTGTTCTCCCAACCAGGTCACAATCATCGAACCTGTCGTTAAAATTGCACCAATCAAGATGTAGGTTTCAACGTTCGGTGTGGATACTAATTTAGCTTGTGACAAGGTGTGGAAAGTAGCTGTAATTCCAATGGATTGAACGAAAGCTAGAACCAAGGCAATATAGCGTGTTGCCTGATTTAACTTTCTCCGCCCAACTTCTCCTTGTTTCCCCCACTCAACAAACTTCGGAAGCAAATCCATTTGAAGGAGCTGAACTACGATGGAAGCCGTGATGTAAGGACTCACCCCAAGGGCGAAGACAGAGAAGTTTCTCATAGCATTCCCTGACACCAAGCTCATCATATTCAAGAAGGAAACATCTTGTAAGTTGTTAAGGATTTTCGCATTCACACCAGGAACCGTAATCGTGGTCCCGATTCGGAAGACAAGTATGATAAAAATAGTAAATAAAATTTTTGATCGTACTTGTTTAACCTTAAATGCATCTTTTAATAATTTAAAGAACATAGGTCACCCCTCTTAGATGACTTCTACTGAACCACCTTTAGCAGTGATAGCTTCTTCAGCTGATTTAGAGAATTTAGCTGCCTTAACAGACAATTTCTTAGTCAATTCTCCGTTACCAAGAATTTTAATTCCTGATTTTTCAGCTTTTACAATACCTGCTTCCACAAGTACTACTGGTGTTACTTCAGCACCATCTTCGAAGACGTTCAACTGATCAAGGTTTACAATCGCATATTCTTTAGCGTTGATGTTTGTAAATCCACGTTTTGGAAGACGACGGAACAATGGAGTTTGTCCACCTTCAAAACCAAGACGTACACCGCCACCGCTACGAGCTTTTTGACCTTTTTGACCACGGCCAGAAGTTTTACCATTACCAGATGAAGTACCACGACCAACACGGTTGCGGACTTTACGTGAACCTGCAGCAGGTTGTAATTCATGAAGTTTCATTATTATTTTCTCCTCTTTTGTAAATTGCTAACGCATGCAATCAGGAAAAGGTGTCCCGACTACAAACTCGCCTATACTTATATTTAGTTTTAGGGGATGAGAAATTTCTCATACCCCTGAAAACCTTGTTCTATTTCAAAATAGATTATTTTACTTCTTCAACTGTTACTAAGTGAGATACTGCAGTAATCATACCACGTACTGCTGGGTTATCTTCTTTAATAACAGAGCTGTTCAATTTGCCAAGTCCAAGTGCTACAACAGTTTTACGTTGTGACGGGATGCGTCCGATTGGAGACTTAGTCAAAGTAATTTTAATTTGAGCCATTTGAATCTCCTTTCTTAAGCCAAGTCAGAAACTGAAATACCACGAAGGGCAGCAACTTCTTCAGCGCGTTTCAATTGAGCTAAACCTTCCACTGTTGCACGAACAATGTTGATTGGAGTGTTTGATCCAAGTGATTTAGATGTTACATCTGCAATACCTGCCAATTCAACAACGGCACGAACTGCACCACCTGCAGCAACTCCAGCCCCTTCGATAGCTGGTTTCAACAATACACGAGCTCCACCAAATACTGATGTTACTTCGTGAGGAATTGTTGTTCCAACCATAGGAACTTCAATCAAGTTTTTCTTAGCATCTTCTACTGCTTTACGGATTGCTTCTGGTACTTCTTGAGCTTTACCTGTACCAAAACCAACACGTCCGTTACGGTCACCAACAACTACAAGAGCTGCAAAGCGAAGACGACGTCCACCTTTAACAACTTTTGTAACACGGTTGATGGCAACTACACGTTCTTCAAGTTCAACTGCATTGTCTTTAAATGCCATTTTCTAGTGTCCTCCTATTAGAATTTCAATCCGTTTTCACGAGCTGCATCAGCCAAAGCTTTAACACGTCCGTGATATAGATATCCACCGCGGTCGAACACCACTTCAGAAATACCTTTAGCAACTGCACGTTCAGCAACAAGTTTGCCGACAACAACGGCTTGTTCAGTTTTAGTTCCTTTTGAAACTTCTTTGTCAAGAGTTGAAGCGCTTGCGAGCGTTACACCCGCTACGTCATCAATTACTTGAGCGTAGATGCCTGTATTAGAACGGAATACGTTCAAACGTGGGCGATCAGCAGTTCCAGAGAGTTTTCCGCGAACGCGACGGTGGCGTTTTTGACGGATTTTATTTTTATCTGGTTTCGAAATCACAATTTTCACCTCTTAATTTTAAAATCATGTGCTAAGCACTGAGTTGGTAAGATGAAGATTGGTTGAAAAACAACCAAACTACATTATTTACCTGTTTTACCTTCTTTACGGCGAACGAATTCACCAACATAACGGATCCCTTTACCTTTGTAAGGTTCTGGTGAACGAAGGCTACGTACGTAAGCAGCTGTTTGACCAACTACTTCTTTTGAAATTCCGCTAACAACGATTGTTGTTGGGTTTGGAAGTTCAAAAGTAATTCCTTCTGGAGCTTCAACTTCGTCTGGATGTGATTTACCAACAGCCAAAACAAGTTTTGATCCTTGAAGTTGTGCACGGTAACCAACCCCGCGCATTTCAAGTTCTTTCTTGAATCCTTCTGATACACCAACAACCATGTTGTTCAAAAGGGCACGAGTAGTTCCGTGGATAGTTTTCATTTCTTTTGAATCGTTTGGACGGTGAAGAGTGACTTCAGTTCCTTCCACACGGATTTCAATATCTTTTGAGAACTCACGAGTAAGTTCTCCTTTAGGTCCTTTTACAGTTACGACGTTGTCATTGTTAGTGAGTTCAACACCAGCAGGCAACACGATAACTTTATTACCAATACGTGACATGTTCTTATTCTCCTGTTAAATTGTCAGGCCATAAAGGCCAGTTTTCACGGGGTTTAAATCATTTTGATTTAAAAGTTAATGTTTAGGTCTCAATTTCTAAGTGAATCGAGGCATCGTCTCGCAGACATAACTTAGGGTTAGGCATGAGACGATAACGAAGAGTCACAACGAAATTGGGAGCTAAATATTACCAAACGTAAGCGATAACTTCCCCACCAACATTCTTTTGGCGAGCTTCTTTATCAGTAAGCAAACCTTCAGAAGTTGAAAGGATAGCAATTCCAAGTCCATTAAGAACTTTTGGAAGATCTTCACGTTTTTTGTAAACACGCAAACCTGGTTTTGATACACGTTTCAAGTTTGTGATAACTTTTTCACCGTTTTGTCCATATTTCAAGAATACACGGATGATGCCTTGTTTGTCATCTTCGATGAATTCAACGTTTTTTACAAAACCTTCGCGCTTAAGGATTTCAGCAATCCCTTTTTTGATGTTTGATGCAGGCACTTCAAGTACTTCGTGTTTAGCTTGGTTAGCGTTACGAATACGTGTAAGGAAGTCTGCGATTGGGTCAGTCATAACCATTTTTTATTTCTCCTCTTACTAGTAGTTTGAATGTTTCACTTGCTAGTTAATGATTGAGCTGGGCTCAAAAAGTTTTGATACCTACAAATGAGAATGTCTCATTTGAACACGAGCTACAACCTGTGCAAAAAAGATAGATTTGTTTTGGAGCGACGCCCCTGCACCAAATCTCCTATTTTTGCTGTGGTTGTTACACTCTTTGTATCATGATATTACCAAGATGCTTTAGTGACACCAGGGATTTGTCCTTTGTATGCCAATTCACGGAAGCAAACACGGCAAAGTTTAAACTTGCGGTAAACTGAGTGTGGACGTCCACAACGTTCACAGCGAGTGTATGCTTGAGTAGAGAACTTCGCTGGGCGTTTGTTCTTAGCAATCATAGATTTTTTAGCCATTAGTTTTACCTCCTATATTATTTTGCAAACGGCATACCAAGGCCAGTAAGCAATGCACGTGATTCTTCGTCTGTGTTCGCAGTAGTTACGATTACGATATCCAAACCACGAGTTTTATCAACATCATCAAAGTTGATTTCTGGGAAGATCAATTGTTCTTTCACACCAAGTGTGTAGTTTCCGCGTCCGTCAAATGATTTTGTTGGAACACCGTGGAAGTCACGAACACGTGGAAGTGAAACTGAAACCAATTTGTCCAAGAATTCGTACATACGTTCGCCACGAAGAGTTACTTTCGCACCGATCGCTACACCTTCACGAAGACGGAAGCCGGCGATTGATTTTTTAGCTTTTGTGATAAGTGGTTTTTGACCTGAGATCAATGCCAATTCTTCAGCAGCTTTCTCAAGGTTTTTAGCGTTAGAAACAGCATCTCCAACACCCATGTTCAAAACGATCTTATCAACTTTTGGCACTGCCATAACTGATGAGTAGTTAAATTGTTCAGTCAAAGCTGGAACTACTTCATTAAGGTATTTTTCTTTTAAACGATTAGCCATTATACTTCTCCTTTCCTTCGTGATTAGTCAAGCACTTCGCCTGATTTTTTGTTATAACGAACTTTTTTGCCATCTACAAATTTGTAGCCAACACGTCCAGCAACACAGTTTTTATCCAAGACTTGAACGTTTGATACATGGATTGGAGCTTCTTTTTCGATGATAGCACCTTGAGGGTTTTCGTTATTTGGACGTTGGTGTTTTTTAACAAGGTTTACACCTTCAACAACAACTTTATTTACTTTTGGAAGAGCAGCAACGACTTTAGCTTCAACACCTTTGTCTTTACCAGCAATTACACGAACTTTGTCGCCAGTTTTTACAAACATTTTATTCTCCTTTTATTCTTACGCCCGGTGGGCACCCTGGCTAGTTAGCCAGGGGACTGTGTTTGTGATATTTTAAATTAAAGTACTTCTGGAGCAAGTGATACGATCTTCATGAATCCACCGTCACGCAATTCGCGAGCGACTGGGCCAAAGATACGAGTTCCGCGAGGAGTTTTGTCTTCACGGATGATCACTGCAGCATTTTCGTCGAATTTGATGTATGAACCATCTTTACGACGAGCACCTGATTTAGTACGAACGATAACAGCTTTTACAACGTCACCTTTTTTAACCGCACCACCAGGAGTAGCTTGTTTTACAGATGCCACAATAACATCACCGATGTTTGCAAATTTACGTCCTGAACCACCAAGAACTTTGATAGTCAAGATTTCGCGAGCACCGCTGTTGTCTGCGACTTTCAAACGAGTTTCTGTTTGAATCATTTCAGTTTTCTCCTTTCAGGTTTGATTAGATGATAACCGCTTCTTCAACAACTTCTACAAGACGGAAGCGTTTTGTAGCTGAAAGCGGACGAGTTTCCATGATACGAACGATATCGCCTTCTTTGGCAACGTTGTTTTCATCATGTGCTTTGTATTTTTTAGAATAGTTGATACGTTTACCATAGACTGGGTGGTTACGTTTAGTTTCAACTACAACTGTGATTGTTTTGTCCATTTTGTCAGACACAACGCGTCCAACAAGAACTTTACGATTATTGCGTTCCATTGAAATTCTCCTTCCCTAGTCTATTATTTAGCTTCTGATTGAACAGTTTTGATACGAGCGATTTGTTTTTTCACTTCTTTCAAACGTCCAGTTTGCTCCAATTGACCTGCAGCAGCTTGGAAACGAAGTTCAAACAATTCTTTTTTCAATTCATTTTCACGCTTCGCGAGTTCTTCTTGAGAAAGACCACGAAGTTCTTTAACAAATTCTTTTACTTCTGTAAGTTTCATGACCTCTCCTTATTTTGCTTCACGTTTTACGAATTTACATTTAACTGGCAATTTATGGCTTGCAAGACGAAGCGCTTCGCGAGCGATCTCTTCAGATACACCAGCAACTTCAAACATTACTTTACCACGTTTAACTGGTGCCACCCAACCTTCAGGTGCCCCTTTACCAGATCCCATACGTACCCCGATAGCCTTAGCGGTGTATGATTTGTGCGGGAAGATCTTGATCCAAACCTTACCGCCACGTTTCATGTAACGAGTCATGGCAATACGAGCTGCCTCGATTTGGCGGTTAGTGATCCAGTGGCTAGTTGTAGCTTGAAGACCGTATTCACCGAATGCTACTTCTTTTCCACCTTTTGCTTCACCGCGCATTTTACCACGGAATTCGCGACGGTGTTTTACACGTTTAGGTACTAACATTGGTTATTTACCTCCTTTAGCGTCTTTACGAGCTGGAAGAACTTCACCACGGTAGATCCATACTTTAACACCAAGTTTACCGTAAGTAGTGTCTGCTTCTTCCCAAGCGTAATCGATATCAGCGCGAAGTGTGTGAAGTGGAACAGTTCCTTCAGAGTATCCTTCTGCACGGGCAATATCTGCACCGTTCAAACGACCTGATACTTGAGTTTTGATTCCTTTAGCTCCAGCACGCATAGCACGTTGGATCGCTTGTTTTTGTGCACGACGGAAAGCAACACGTTGTTCCAATTGACGAGCAATTCCTTCACCAACAAGGTGAGCATCCAAGTCAGGACGTTTAATCTCAATGATGTTGATGTGTACTTGTTTGCCAGTCAATTTGTTAAGAGCTGCACGAAGTGCATCAACGTTTGCTCCACCTTTACCGATAACCATACCTGGTTTAGCAGTGTGAAGAGAAACGTTAACTTTGTTTACTGCGCGTTCGATTTCGATAGTAGAAACCGCTGCGTCAGCCAATTCTTTTTGAATGAATTTACGGATTGCAAGATCTTCATGAAGGTAATCCGCGTATTCTTTTTCAGCATACCATTTGGCATCCCAATCACGGATGATGCCGACACGCATTCCAATTGGATGTACTTTTTGACCCACGATGTTACCTCCTTATTTTTCTGTCACAACCACTGTGATGTGGCTTGTGCGTTTGTTGATTGGTGAAGCTGAACCTTTCGCACGTGGACGGAAACGTTTCATCGTTGGTCCTTCGTTTGCGAATGCTTCAGATACTACCAAGTTTGCTTTTTCCAAACCAAAGTTGTTTTCAGCGTTTGCTACTGCTGAGTTCAACACTTTCAAGATGATTTCAGCTGCTTTGTTTGGAGTGAATTTCAAGATTGCTACTGCATCGGCTACGCTTTTACCACGGATGTTGTCAAGAACAAGACGTGATTTACGAGGTGAAACACGCACTGTACGAGCCATTGCTTTAGCTGAAGTAATTTCTGCCATTTATGTTCTCCTTATTTTCTACGTGTCTTCTTGTCATCTGCAGCGTGACCTTTGTAAGTACGAGTTGGTGCAAATTCACCAAGCTTGTGACCTACCATGTCTTCTTGGATGTAAACAGGTACGTGTTTACGTCCATCATAAACTGCGATAGTGTAACCAATGAAACTTGGGAAGATCGTTGAACGACGTGACCAAGTTTTGATAACTTTTTTCTTTTCGTCGTTAGCTTGAGCTTCAACTTTTTTCATCAAATGCTCATCGACGAAAGGTCCTTTTTTAAGACTGCGTCCCATTTTATTATTTTCTCCTTTAAATATAGTACCACAGCGGCTTGCGCTCACAAGGAGCGCTACCGAGCTGGCGGATCATCCAGCGCTTAAGCGACTAGTTCTAAATTATTTCTCGTTGCGACGACGAACGATAAGTTTGTCAGATTTCGCTTTCTTGTTACGAGTTTTAAGACCAAGAGCAGGTTTGCCCCATGGAGTTGATGGTGCTTTACGACCAACTGGTGCTTTACCTTCACCACCACCGTGTGGGTGATCGTTAGGGTTCATTACAGAACCACGAACTGTTGGGCGGATACCTTTCCAACGGCTACGTCCTGCTTTACCAAGGTTTACAAGTCCATGTTGTTCGTTTCCGACAACACCAACTGTAGCACGACAAGTTCCAAGAATCATACGAACTTCACCTGATTGAAGACGAACAAGTACGTATTTACCTTCTTGACCCAATACTTGAGCAGAAGCTCCAGCAGCACGTACCAATTCTCCACCACGACCTGGTTTCAATTCGATGTTGTGGATCAAAGTACCAACTGGGATGTTAGCAAGTGGAAGAGCGTTTCCGACTTTGATATCTGCTTCTGGACCTGAAACGATGCGTTGACCAACTTCAAGACCTTTTGGAGCGATGATGTATGCTTTCACACCGTCAGTGTAGTGTACCAAAGCGATGTTTGCAGAACGGTTTGGATCGTACTCAATTGTTTTTACAACTGCTTCAACGTTATCTTTGTTACGTTTGAAGTCAATCAAACGGTAATGACGTTTGTGTCCACCACCTTGGTGACGAACTGTGATACGTCCGTTGTTGTTACGACCTGCTTTGCTCTTCAATGAAACGAGCAAAGATTTCTCTGGTGTGCTTGTTGTGATTTCAGCGAAATCCAAAGAAGTCATATTACGGCGACCGTTTGTTGTTGGTTTATAAACACGAATTCCCACGATATTTCCTCCTTAGATTATTCAGCTTCAGTAGCGAACAACTCGATTGCTTTTGAATCAGCTGTAAGCGTGATGATAGCTTTTTTAGTTTTTGAAGTAAAACCAGTGTAACGTCCAACGCGTTTTGCTTTAGGTTTTACGTTTACAGTGTTCACATTCGCAACTTTTACACCTTCAAAGGCAGCTTCAACAGCTTGTTTGATCAAAAGTTTGTGAGCGCGAGTGTCAACTTCGAATACATATTTGCCTGCTTCAAGTTGAGCCATTGACTTTTCAGTGATAACAGGTTTTTTGATAACATCATACAAATTCATTATGCAAGAACCTCCTCGATTTTAGAGATAGCTGCTTGAGTAACAAGAAGTTTGTCACTATTTGCGATGTCAAGAACACTTGCAGTTGTAGCAGTCGCAACTTTCACGTTTGGAAGGTTACGAGCTGAAAGAGCTGCGAATTCGTTTCCTTCTTCAAGAATAACAAGGACTTTAGAATCGATGCTCAAAGCTGCAAGAACTTTTGCAAATTCAGCAGTTTTTGGAGCTGTAAATTCAAGAGAATCAACGGCTACAAATTTGTTTTCAGCAACTTTTTCTGAGTAAACAGATTTAAGTGCAAGGCGACGAACTTTTTGAGGAAGTTTGTACGCATAGCTACGTGGAGTTGGTCCGAAGACGATTCCACCACCACGCCATTGTGGAGAGCGGATAGAACCTTGACGAGCACGTCCAGTTCCTTTTTGACGCCATGGTTTGCGTCCGCCACCTGAAACAGCTGAGCGATTTTTAACTGCGTGAGTTCCTTGACGAAGGCTAGCACGTTGGCTGATGATCACATCAAATACAACTGCTTGGTTTGGTTTGATACCAAAGATCGCATCGTTAAGAACAACTTCGCCCGCTTGTTTACCAGTTTGGTCGAATAATGTTACATTTGCCATTTTGACTGTATTCCCCTTTCCTTATTATTTACCAGCTTTAACTGCTGACTTGATAGTGATAAGAGATTTCTTAGCACCTGGTACGTTACCTTTGATAAGGATAACGTTCTTTTCTGGAACAACTTGTACAACTTCAAGGTTTTGAATCGTTACACGATCGCCACCCATGCGTCCTGCAAGGTTTTTACCTTTGAATACGCGGTTAGGTGCAACAGGTCCCATAGAACCTGGACGACGGTGGTAACGAGAACCGTGAGCCATAGGTCCACGTGATTGTCCGTGGCGTTTGATAACACCTTGGAAACCTTTACCTTTAGAAGTACCAGTTACATCAACAATGTCTCCAGCTTCGAAAGTATCAACTGTGATTTCAGCACCAACTTCCAAGCCTTCAACGTTTTTGAATTCACGAATGAAGCGCTTAGGAGCCGTGTTAGCTTTTGCTACATGTCCTTTAGCAGGTTTGTTGCTCAATACTTCGCGTTTGTCATCGAAACCAACTTGGATAGCGTTGTAACCATCTGTTTCAACAGTTTTAACTTGAAGAACAACGTTTGGAGTTGCTTCGATAACTGTTACAGGGATCAATTCGCCAGCTTCAGTGAAGATTTGAGTCATTCCCACTTTTTTCCCTAAGATTCCTTTTGTCATGAGAAAATAGTTCCTTTTCTATAGTTTTTTATTCAAAAAGTTTTTAACGAGCGTTTTTTATGCTCAAGGTATCAAGCTTTAAATTAAAGTTTGATTTCTACGTTTACACCACTTGGAAGATCCAATTTCATCAAAGCGTCAACTGTTTTTTGAGTTGGGTTGATGATATCGATCAAACGTTTGTGTGTGCGCATTTCGAATTGTTCGCGAGAATCTTTATATTTGTGAGTCGCACGAATGATTGTGTAGAGGCTACGCTCAGTTGGAAGTGGGATTGGACCCGCAACTTGTGCACCTGTACGAGTAGCTGATTCTACGATTTTTGCAGCCGCTGTGTCAAGTGTACGGTGTTCGTACGCTTTCAAACGGATGCGGATTTTTTTGTTTGCCATCTTTTTCTCCTTTTCGTCTATTTAAGATAATAGGCTAGCTCCACAAGAAAACCGACGCGCGTTGCGTGGCAATGCAACCGAGCGTGTCGCAACCTCTTGCATCAAAGCTAATAGCTGTTTTTCACAGCACCATAGTAGTTTAACACAATGAAAGCCCCAATGCAAGGGATTTGAATAGATTTTTTTCATTTTTTTAATGAAAGTGTTTTCGAAAGAAATAGAGTGCCAAAAAAGTTGCTATTATATAGAAAAAAGGGAGCGAGACAGAACAAATTTATATCTAATTTGTTCGTCGTCTCGCCCCCGCACAGTTGATTGGAATCTTTGGAGCTTAACAAGCTCCAAAGATTCCAATCAACCACTGCGTCTAGCAGTTATTTCTATTATTCTAAGATGGCTGTAGTCTTTTTTCTTCCTATTTAGCTTTTCCTAAAAATTCCGGCCTGACTTGTTATAGCCATATTTTTCAACAAAATGCTCACGGAATTCTAAGAGATTGTCATCCATGATAGCTTGACGGACTTGCTTCATGAGGTTGATCAAGAAATACAAGTTGTGATAACTGGTCAAACGAATGCCAAAGGTCTCATCTGCCTTGAGGAGATGGCGAAGATAAGCACGGGTGTAATTCTTACAAGTGTAGCAATCACACTCGTGGTCTAGCGGTGTAAAGTCTTCTGCAAATTGCGCATTTTTCACTACCAAACGTCCTTGACTAGTCATACAGGTGCCATTTCGCGCAATCCGCGTCGGCAAGACACAGTCAAACATGTCCACTCCACGAATAACGCCATCGATCAGACTGTCTGGAGCTCCTACTCCCATGAGATAGCGAGGCTTGTTCTCTGGTAAGAGCGGAGTTGTGAAATCCAGCACGGCATTCATCTCTTCATGGCTTTCCCCAACAGCTAACCCACCGATAGAATAGCCTGGAAAGTCCATGCTGACCAAATCTTGAGCAGACTGACGGCGCAAGTCTTCAAATCCAGCCCCTTGGACAATCCCGAAAAGACCTTGAGCATGAGGGCGACGATGAGCCTTCAGGCCACGTTCTGCCCAACGACTGGTCCGTTCGATTGATTTCTTCACATAATCATAGGGTTGATAGAACTGAGGGCATTCATCAAAGGACATCATGATGTCGCTCCCTAGATTGTTTTGGATGGAGATGGCCTTTTCTGGGGAGAGGAACATCTTCGAACCGTTGAGGTGGTTTTTAAAGGTTACCCCTTCTTCGGTGATATTGCGGGTATCCGCTAGTGAATAGACCTGGAAGCCTCCACTATCTGTCAAAATCGGCTGGTCCCAGTTCATGAACTGGTGCAGTCCTCCTGCTTTTGCGACCAAGTCGTCCCCCGGACGAAGCCAGAGATGGTAGGTGTTGGCCAAGATAATTCCGGAACCCATTTCCTTGAGTTCTTCTGGCGATTGGGTCTTAACGGTTGCCTGAGTCCCTACAGGCATAAACATTGGAGTTGGGAAGGTCCCGTGGGGGGTAATAATTTCTCCCAGACGAGCTCCTGTATGCTTTTCTTTTTTGATTAATCGATATTGAATCGGTGAATCTGTCATGGTTACCTCCGTACTGGGAAAATAGTCCCAGCCTTCTTATTCCTGTCACAGGATCTCCTGTGAGCACCTGTACGATTGTACCAAATTTTACCAGCTCTGTCACGGACTTGTGTTATAATATAGGGTACTACTACCATGAAAGAGGACATTATGAATATCAAATTGGTTCGTGCTCAAGCTCGTCAGCTGCAATTGCAACATCCCAAAGTCTTCTCCTACTTTGCCTTGCCAACTTTCCTGACAATCCTTGCAAGTTACATGTTGACAGGGACAGACATCACTGAAACACTTGCTCACATGGAACTTAGAGAAGGGATGCTCTTTCTTCTAAGTCGGCAGATTTTCCCTGCAATTATTGGATTCATCCTTTCTTTCCTCTATTTAGGGGCAACTTTTCGCTTTTTGATTTCTGCCTCTAGCAAGGGAGAAAAGAACTTTGGTATCTTCACCATCTTTCACAGCCAGTATTTTACACCTGCGTTTTTGACACTATTCATTAAGCAAGTTATCCTATCTTTGTGGGGGAGCCTCCTCTATGTGAGTCAACTCCTCTTAACGGTGGTCAGCTATCACGTTCTCGCTATCAATGAATCCTTCTCCACTACGTCTACCCTTAGAGCGGATACTCCAGAAGTTCAAGCAATTCTTAAGTTAGCTCCCACGATGACGACCGGCCTCTTAATGGCTCTGGTTGGGCTCCTGCTCTTCCTCCCTTTTTATTACCAGTATAGTTTGGTCGAGTTGATCCTATATAGTCGACTGATGACAGGAACCTATGATGGGCCCATGTCTATCCTCCGCCAAAGTAAGGAAGAGATGAAAGGCTTTAAGAGCCACCGCCTTGTTCTTGATTTGAGTCTGCTCGGTTGGCAAATTCTATCTTTTTTCACTTTAGGAATGGCGAATTTTTATGTCAAACCTTATGCAACCAGTTGCCAAATCATCTTCTACCATACCCTCCTTCAAAAACGGATGCAGGCGGACAGGCGCTTCCAACAAAAGGCTCCGGATCTACCAAAGTCTAATCCACTTGATTAACAAAGAAAACAAGAAAACCCACCTTCGATTGGAGTTCATTCCTCCACATCGCTAGGTGGGTTCTTTTTTCTCTGTTAGGGAAATCCGTCTGTATTTATTTCATCTCTCGTATCAGTTTAATCACTGGATGAAAGACGCGAGGTTCTGGGATAAATCAAAGGCTATCCTTCTCCTAAGACCAAACGAGTGTGCTCGCGTTTGATACAGCGGTTCATGACGATATCTTCTCGTCCAGCTCCACGAAGGATTTCTTCTGCTTCTTGATTTTCCAGCTCTAGTTGCGCCCAGAAAATCTTCGCATCCGACTCGATAAAGTCACGCGCTACATCTGGCAAAAACTCACTGCGACGGTAAACATCGACGATATCTACTGGGAAAGGAATTTCCTGCAGGCTAGCGTACACCGTTTCTCCAAGGATTTGGCCACCGGCTGCACGAGGATTAACGGGAATAATCCGGTAGCCCCGCTCTTGCATCTCCTTGCTGACACGATGGCTAGTCGTCTCTTCACGGTCAGATAATCCAACCACAGCGATGATCTTGCTGGTTTCTAGGTAATGTTTGATAATGCCATCACTAGGATTGCGAAATGAATAAGCCATAAGAATCTCCTTTTGTATGCGTTTCCTTTCTTTAAATAGTATAACAATACGGAAGGCATTGCAAGTGTTTGTCGTTAAAAGCGGTAGGAAACTGAAAAGTCTCCTACCGCTTTCTGTTTTGAACAAACTCAATCTTATTTGGCTTCATACCATGTTTTGCCTTCATTTTCATCGGCTTCCAGTGGTACTGCAAGTTCGATAGCGGATTCCATGGTCTCTTTGACGAGTTCTTTGATCGCTGCCAGTTCATCACTTGGTACTTGCAGAACGATTTCATCGTGGACCTGAAGGAGCATCTTGGTCTTGTATGCTCCTCTTTCTAGCGCTTGGTCCAAGTGGATCATGGCAATTTTCAAGATGTCTGCTGCCGATCCTTGGATGGGTGAGTTGATAGCTGTCCGCTCCGCAAAGCCTCGAACATTGAAGTTGCGAGAATTGATATCTGGAATCTCCCGACGACGCTTGAAGAGAGTCTCCACATAGCCTTTGTCACGCGCTTCCCGTACCACTCTTTCCATATAGTTCTTGATGCCAGGGTAGCGTTCGAAGTAGGTTTCAATGTAGGCCTTGGCTTCTTTTCGACTGATCCCTAGGTTGTTAGACAGTCCAAAGTCAGAAATTCCATAAACCACACCGAAGTTTACTGCCTTGGCATTTCGCCGGTCATTCGGCGTCACATCTTCTGGTTTTTCAATATTGAAGACCCGCATAGCAGTCGATGTATGGATATCTGCCCCATGCTTAAAGGCATCAATCAAATGCTCATCTCCTGAAATATGGGCCAAGACGCGCAGTTCGATTTGTGAATAGTCCGAACTCAACAAGACACTATTTTCCTCTTCTGGGACAAAAGCCTTGCGAATAAGACGGCCTTGTTCCAAACGGACAGGAATGTTTTGCAGGTTGGGATCCACGCTGGACAAGCGTCCTGTCTGCGTCAAATCCTGCACATAGCGGGTATGGATCTTCCCATCTTCCAAAATCCAATCTTGAAGACCGATGACATAGGTCGACTGGATCTTAGCAATTTGGCGGTATTCAAGAATCTTAGACACAATCGGTGCAATTGGAGCCAGGCGTTCCAAGACATCGACAGCTGTTGAATAGCCAGTTTTGGTCTTCTTCGTATATTCAAGAGGGAGTTCCAATTTTTCAAAGAGGATGACCCCCAATTGTTTTGGAGAATTGATGTTAAACTCTTCTCCTGCAAGCTCATAGATTTCTTGAGTTAAGCGTTCCAAGACCACCTCGTTTTCCACCTGCATATCTTCTAGGGTCTGGCGCTCTACCTTGATCCCCGCGATTTCCATCTTGGCCAAAACAGCTGCTAGTGGTTGCTCCATATCATAGAGCAAATCTAGCTGGTCATGGGCTTGCAACTGCTCCATCATAGACTCTTCTGTATCCAGTAGAACAGCGACTTTCCGTGCCAAATGCTCTAATAGGACTGCCTTTTCTGGAATAGCTTTTTTGGCTCCCTTGCCATAAACGACTTCGTCCAGCGGTAGCGCAATCTGACTATAGAGACTCGCAATGGTTGAAATCTCATTGTCCTCTACGGTCGACAAGAGATACTTGGCCAATCGACTGTCAAATGCCGGCTTTTGAAGGGTAATACCCAAGTGGCTGAGCAAGACCTTGGCCCGCTTGAAGTCATAGACCTTGAGGGGCGTTTTTTCGAGAAATTCTTTGAAAATTGGTGTTTGTAAAAGACCAGTATCTGTACTCGCGTAGAGTTGACCTTTGGTCCCCCATGCGAAACCGATAATGGGTTCCGTATGGTAGTTGTCCCCAAAAATCTCAAAATGGAAGAAACTATCTTCCGTGAGCATATCGGAAGTGACTTGCTCGACTTCTGTATAGTCAATGGCTACAGGAGCCGCTTCTTCTCCACTGAGATCCAAGGCCTGACGGAGTTGCTTGAAGCCCATCTCCTCATAAAACTTGGCGAGATTTTCTAGATGAGGGCCCGTATAGATGATATCGTCAAGCCCAATTTCAATGGGCGCATTGGTATCGATGGTCGCAAGGGTCTTGGACAGATAGGCCTGTTCCTTGTCATTGATGAGGTTTTCCTTCATCTTAGAAGCCTTCATCTCATCGATATGCTCGTAAATGCCATCGAGAGAGCCGTATTCTAGGAGTAGTTTGATCCCGGTCTTTCCTCCAATCTTGGTGACACCCGGGATATTATCCGACTTATCTCCCATCAAGGCCTTGAGGTCGATAAATTGCTCTGGTGTCAGCCCCATTTTTTCTTTCAGATAGGCTGGAGTGAATTCCTCAAACTCTGCTACCCCTTTTTTGGAAATCTCAACCACCGTATTGTCATCTGTCAGCTGGATCAAATCCTTATCCCCAGAGACAATGGTGACTTCAAATGGCACCGAGCTAGTTTCTGCCATCTTATCTAGCGTTCCAATAATATCATCCGCTTCATACTGGGCCAGCTCATAATGGCGGATCCCCAAATGATCTAGTTGCTCGCGAATAAAAGGGAACTGCTCACGGAATTCATCTGGTGTTTTTGCCCGACCTCCTTTGTAGTCGGCATACATCTCCGTCCGAAAGGTCGTCTTTCCTGCATCAAAAGCAACGAGGACATGGGTTGGTTGGATGCGCTCCAAGAGATGACTCAACATGAGGTTAAAGCCATAGACCGCATTGGTATGCAACCCATTGGCATTTTTGAAGCGATCGATTTGATTGTAGAGTGCAAAAAAGGCACGAAAAGCGACGGAAGACCCGTCGATGAGTAGTAATTTGTTCTTTTTTTCCATAGGCTTATTATACCACGAATCACAAGGTCTCTGGTACATAAAAACTCTACCCTTGCGGGTAGAGCCTTCTTTGGGAGTTCCTTATGAAAAAGTTTATTCGCCGTAACAAGAACCTTGTTGTGGCAATTTCTTAAAGCGTTTTGGATAATTAACTGAGATTTTCATTTTCTGTACCTCATTTCTTATTGGATGAGTACAGTATACAAGAGAAACCTAAACGATTCCTTATAGAAAGCTTCAAGAAAACTAAAAGCTGAGGCGCAAAACACGCGGTTGTTTTTTGCTGCAGGCTGGTAACTGAAGATGGAGCCCTGTCTCATCTTGGCTCCAAGAAAGGGGCTGGCTTTCTCCAAGGAGCTCTAGCTTTTGAATGCGCGCATGAAGAATTCTCGGTTGCTTGAGATCATAGGCGAGAGACGGCAAGGTCAACTCTTCCGTCCTTCCACTTGGTTCCAGCTGGATAGCATAAAGTAAGCCATCACGCATGGTATAGCGGAAATCTCGGCTGGTATAGAGTGGCGCTTGCCCATCTGAGAAGGAACCTTCCTGGGCCTCGGTCGGTCCGTCTGATGACACCCGCCAAGGCCGACTCTGATAAATGGCTTCTCCATTTACCGCTAGCCAGTCCCCGATCTCTGTGAGGATGTCTTGGTCTTGCTCAGGGATCGTGCCATCTGCCTTGGGTCCAATATTAAGCAGAAGATTGCCATTTTTTGCCACAACATCAACTAAATTTTGTAGCAATTCCTTACTGGTCTTGTAGGCTAGATCCTGGGTATAACACCAAGAATTACGGGCTATCGCAGTATCCATTTGCCACGGAAAGGCTTGCGTCTCTCCGTATCCTCCCCGCTCCATCTCGACGATTCCTGAACCGAAAGGGAGGGCATCATGTTTGTAACAAACAGCCACCTTGCGATCCTCTTGTGCTGCTAGATTGTAATAATAAGCCAAAAAGCGCATCAAGTAGGGACGGAAACTCTCATGCTGGATCCACCAGTCAAAATAAAGGAGCTCTGGCTGGTAGTCCCGCACCAGTTCACAGGTTCGCAACAGCCAATCTTCCAAGAATTCTTTACTTGGATAAGGCTTGGAAGTCAGATCAAAATGATCCTTGGGCTCTGGCTCGGCTGGCCAATAAAGGCTGTCTCTTGGGACTTCTTGCGAAATGTCACTGACGAATTCCTTGCCATGTGAAAAGAAAAACTGGTGTTCTGCCCGGTGAGAGGACGTACAGAAGTGCAGGCCACGTTTTTCTGCTTCCTCCCTCAGCTCTCCTAAGACATCTCGTCTCGGCCCCATTTCTAAGCTATTATAAGGCGATAGAGTAGAGGCATACATCTGAAAACCATCGTGGTGCTCCGCAACTGGAAAAAGATACTGGGCTCCCGCTTTTTGAAAGAGATCCAGCCAAGATGCTGGAACAAATCGATCGGCTGTAAATAGAGTAATGAGATCCTTGTAACCAAAGCTAGCCTGGTCTCCAAAATGCTCTCGATGATAGTCATAGCAAGGATTCCCTTGGATGTACATATTTCGCGAATACCATTCCGAACCGAAAGCAGGTACACTGTAGACACCCCAGTGGATAAACATTCCAAATTTGGCATCCCGATACCAATCTGGACAGACTTGATGGCTAAGAGAGTCCCAGGTAGGTTCAAAAGGACCTGACTGGACAACTTGATCAATCTCTTCAAGGCTTATCATTCTCTTCTCCTCTTTTCTTGTTACTACCTCTATTGTAACGAGAAAGCCTCGTCTGTAAAGACAAACGAGGGGAATGTTTAAAATAGTAGACAACATCCTAAGATTAGTAGCGAGGAAATCTACGATTGGATAGAGTGCTCCCCACTTTTTCTTTATATCAAAGTAGCAGTGTCTTGTAAAGTCGTAGGTCTCAATGGTGCTAGACGTTGCTTGACAAGCTGGCAAGATCTCTGTTTTAGGTAGAAATTTACCAAAGTATGTGGACCACTAGACATTGGGTATTGAAAACAAAATTACTATTATTCAAGACAAAAGAGGTATTGTTCTACGAGCATTATTTGGGATTGGTATGAGTAAGGCAAGTTTTAAGGTGGTAATTTTAGTCAACAGTAAGAAGATTAATGGTTACACCATTCACAATGACGCCATTGACCCCCATCGTCTGTCGGGCAACTCCAAAAACTGTTCAATTATCTTCAACTATTCTCGGCACCTTCAGACCTTTTTGAGTAATATGGCTATACAAAATCTTCTGGAAGCTGAGAAGCTACTGGTCATCCTCTGAGTTCGTATTATAATAACACCTTGTTTCAATGAAGCTCTTTTAGCATGCTCTTTTATGGCTCAATAAGTAATAAAAATAAGACAGCAACATTAGAATAGCTACTGTCTTATCTCATTTTATACTTAAAGTCTTGATAGACTTGACAAATGGTAGAAGAAGGGAGGACTATTTTCGGGTTCACCTTTCTATAGTCATGGTTTCTCTTTCTCAGCCTTTCTTCTTGCGGCTAAGGAATCCGAACATGCTCAAGACAGTTGCACCAAGGAGGGCTAAGATGCCTGTACCTTGTTCACCTGTATTTGGTAGAGCTTGCTTGTTTTCAACCACTGGACTAGTGGATGGACGATCCAATGCTACTACCTTGTCAGCTGGTTTAGCAGGGTCTTCCTGTTTACCTGGGTTAACCGGTTTGACTGGGTTTACCGGATTCACTGGGTTCACCGGATTTACTGGCTTGACTGGGTTTTCTGCTACACCGTAGTAGATAAACTCATCAATTGGCTCAACAAGCACCTTACGCTCTAGTTCTTTACGTCCAGTTTCAACACCATCTGTATAGGTAATCTCTTCAACGATCAGAGCTTGACCCTTCTTACCAACTGTCACGCGACGTTCTTCACCCTTAGCAAGTGCTGGGTTTTCTTTACGGATGACCTTGTATGGTAATTCAAGAGTTTGTTCCACTTTCTTGGTTGTAACAACCGGTACATGTGGTTTCTTAGTCCCTACTTCAATCACTTCTTCAACTGGTTGTTTGGTTATGTCGTCGCTCTTCACAATACGATCTGTTTCAACTCCGTCTGTGTAGGTAACGGTATAAACAATAGTCCGCTCACCTTTTTGACCAGGAGTTTTCACATTCCGTGTGCCTTCTGGGAGATCTGCATTCTTTTCTTCACGGGTTGTGAATGGAACTTCATGTTTTTCTACTTCTTCCTGAGTCGTCACGACTGGAGCTTTCTTAGTCCCCACTTCAACCACTTCTTCAACTGGTTGTTTGGTGACACTTTCGCTCTTCTTCTCACGTTTTGTTTCAACTCCGTC
>NZ_JAHZQQ010000031.1 GCF_019930045.1 Streptococcus australis
TAGCTTACAGAACTGCTTGTGAAGCTCTAGAGGATGAGTTCAAGTAAATGTTGCACTTATTCTTGCAATTTATCAAGTGAAAAATACACTTTTCATTTGTTGGGAAAAATAGTATAATAGATAAAATTCACAAATTTTTAGAAAATTCCGAAAGAGGTTTTATTATGGGATATACAGTTGCTGTTGTCGGTGCTACAGGTGCCGTTGGTGCACAAATGATCAAAATGTTGGAAGAATCAACTCTTCCAATCGATAAGATTCGCTATCTTGCATCTGCGCGTTCAGCAGGGAAGGTCTTGCAATTCAAAGGGCAAGACGTGACCATTGAAGAAACAACTGAAAATGCTTTTGAAGGGGTTGATATCGCTCTTTTCTCAGCTGGAGGTTCAACTTCTGCAAAATATGCGCCATACGCCGTTAAAGCAGGAGCAGTAGTTGTTGATAATACATCTTACTTCCGTCAAAACCCAGATGTGCCATTGGTTGTACCTGAGGTAAATGCACATGCGCTTGATGCCCATAACGGAATCATCGCATGTCCTAACTGTTCAACGATTCAAATGATGGTAGCTCTTGAACCAGTTCGTCAAAAATGGGGCTTGGACCGTATCATCGTGTCTACTTACCAAGCTGTTTCAGGCGCTGGTATGGGAGCCATTCTGGAAACTCAACGTGAATTGCGTGAAGTATTGAATGACGGAGTAGATCCACGTGATTTGCATGCGGAAATCTTGCCATCAGGTGGCGATAAGAAACATTACCCAATCGCCTTTAACGCCCTTCCTCAAATCGACGTCTTCACTGATAATGACTACACATATGAAGAAATGAAGATGACCAACGAAACTAAGAAAATCATGGAAGATGATAGCATCGCCGTATCAGCAACATGTGTACGTATTCCAGTATTGTCAGCTCACTCAGAGTCTGTTTACATTGAGACCAAAGAAGTGGCCCCTATTGAAGAAGTAAAAGCAGCGATTGCTGCCTTCCCAGGTGCTGTATTGGAAGATGATGTTGCTCATCAAGTATACCCACAAGCTATCAATGCAGTTGGTTCTCGCGATACCTTTGTTGGTCGTATCCGCAAAGACTTGGATGCAGAAAAAGGAATCCACATGTGGGTGGTTTCTGATAACCTTCTTAAAGGAGCTGCTTGGAACTCAGTTCAAATTGCAGAAACCCTTCATGAACGTGGACTCGTGCGCCCAACAGCTGAGTTGAAGTTTGAGTTGAAATGATTCATTAACTAAATAAATTGTATAGGGGACAGCTATCAACTTTTGGTGCTGTCCCTCTTCCCTATGGTTGTCTCAAGAAGGAGTATGTATGTCTTATCAAGATTTAAAAAATTGTAGAATGATCACTGCCTTTATCACTCCCTTCCATGAAGATGGTTCGATAAACTTTGAGGCCATTCCTCCACTCATTGAACATCTCTTGGCTCATCACACAGATGGGATTCTTTTAGCTGGTACTACAGCGGAAAGTCCAACTCTGACACACGATGAAGAATTAGAACTTTTTGCGGCGGTACAAAAGGTGGTGAATGGACGGGTTCCTTTGATTGCAGGTGTCGGGACCAATGAAACCCGAGATTCCATTGAGTTTGTAAAGGAAGTGGACCAATTTGGTGGTTTTGCTGCCGGATTAGCGATTGTCCCATACTACAACAAACCTTCTCAAGAAGGTATGTACCAGCATTTTAAGGCTATTGCAGACGCTTCTAACTTGCCAATCATAATCTATAACATTCCTGGGCGCGTGGTTGTCGAAATGACACCCGAAACCATGCTTCGTTTGGCAGAACATCCAAATATCATCGGGGTGAAAGAGTGTACAACCCTTGCCAATATGGCTTACCTAATCGAGCACAAGCCAGAGGAGTTCCTCATTTATACGGGAGAGGATGGAGATGCTTTCCATGCTATGAACCTAGGGGCAGATGGTGTTATTTCAGTAGCTTCCCATACCAATGGGGATGAAATGCACGAAATGTTCCAAGCCATTGAGAATAATGATATTAAAAAAGCGGCGGCCATTCAGCGCCAATTTATCCCGAAAGTCAATGCTCTCTTCTCTTATCCAAGTCCAGCTCCAGTTAAAGCAGTCTTGAACTATATGGGCTTTGAAGCAGGGCCAACTCGTTTGCCATTAGTGCCAGCTCCTGCTGAGGAAGCGAAGCGCATTATCAAGGTTGTAGTGGATGGGGATTACCACGCGACCAAAGAAATCATTACGGGAGTTCTTCGTCCGGATTATTGATGTTTTAGATTCTTGACAAATCCCCTATTTATTTAGATAATAGAAGTATATTGATGATCAAGGAGAATAAGATGGAAGTCATTAAACGTAGTGGTGAAGTTGTAGAATTTGATCCAGATAAAATCTATCAAGCTGTTTTGAAGGCAGCACAAACAGTCTATGTCTTGACGGATGATCTTCGCCAAAACTTGGCGCAAGTGACCAAGAAAGTTGTGATGGATTTGGAAGAAGCGAAAGTGGAACGTGCCACAATCAGCATGATTCAGTCAATGGTTGAGCACCGTTTACTTGGTGCTGGTTATATTACCATTGCTGAACACTATATTTCTTATCGCTTGCAACGCGATTTGGAAAGAAGTGGTTATGGGGATCACATCGCTGTTCACTTGCACTTTGAACAAATTCGCTAAAATAAGAAACGAAGTTACAAATGTAGCTTCGTTTTTTTTGTGGCAAAATGGGAAGCAGTTTTAAAATGAAAATACTGTAATTCATGGTATAATAGATAGGATTGAATGTTGAAAGGATTTCATATCATGGCGATTATTCAATGGTTTCCTGGACATATGTCCAAAGCTAGAAGACAAGTACAAGAAAATTTGAAATTTGTGGATTTTGTAACGGTTCTGGTGGACGCACGTTTGCCCTTATCTAGTCAAAATCCCATGTTAACAAAAATTGTTGGTGACAAGCCTAAGTTGATGATTCTGAACAAGGTAGACTTGGCCGATCCTGTCGCTACAAAAGAGTGGCAGGAGTATTTTGAGTCCCAAGGAATCAAAACCTTGGCTATCAACTCCAAAGAGCAATCTACGGTTAAGAAGGTTACAGATGCTGCTAAGTCTTTGATGGCTGAAAAAATTGCCCGTCAGAAGGAACGAGGGATTCAAATCGAAACCCTTCGGACCATGATCATCGGGATTCCCAATGCTGGTAAATCAACGCTGATGAACCGCTTAGCAGGTAAAAAGATTGCAGTCGTTGGAAATAAACCAGGGGTAACCAAGGGGCAACAGTGGTTGAAAACCAATAAAGACCTTGAAATCTTGGATACCCCAGGGATTCTTTGGCCAAAATTTGAAGATGAAGAAGTGGCCTTAAAGCTTGCTTTAACAGGCGCCATCAAGGACCAGTTGCTTCCAATGGATGAAGTGACCATTTTTGGACTCAACTATTTTAAAGAGCATTACCAAAAAGAGTTGCAAGAACGCTATAAGCAAATGAATTTAGAGCAGGAAGCGCCTGAAATTATCATGGAGATGACCCAACGCTTAGGTTTCCGAGATGATTACGATCGCTTCTACAGTTTGTTTGTCAAGGATGTACGTGATGGTCGTTTGGGTCGCTATACCCTTGATCGTGTAGGTGAAGTAGATGCCAACGATTAAAGAAGTTAAAGAGTGTTTGGCGACGATTGATAGGCTGGATCATCCCTTATTTGAAGAGTTGATCCTTGATGGTCGAGCGGGCGTTCAAGCGGCTGTCAGCAAACGAAAACGCGAACTCCAAAAACAAGTAGATGAAGACTTGCGTTTGGAAAAAATGCTAGCCTATGAGAAAGAGCTTTATGCTCAAGGGATTCATCTTATTGCAGGCGTGGATGAAGTAGGGAGAGGCCCTTTGGCTGGCCCTGTCGTCGCAGCAGCCGTTATTCTGCCGGAAAATTGTAAGATTCCAGGTTTAAACGATAGTAAGAAAATTCCAAAATCGAAGCACCATGCTATTTACCAAGCGGTTTTAGATCAGGCTCTCTCTGTCGGGATTGGGATAAAAGATAATCAGGTCATTGATCAGGTTAATATTTATGAAGCAACCAAATTAGCCATGCTAGAGGCTATTCAAGAATTGGACCCTCAACCTCAACACCTCTTGATTGATGCTATGAAATTGGATCTTCCTGTTTCTCAGACATCCATCATCAAAGGAGATGCTAATTCTCTGTCTATCGCTGCGGCTTCTATTGTGGCGAAGGTGACACGAGATCAGATGATGGCAGCCTATGACCAAGAGTATCCAGGTTATGATTTTTCTCAGAATGCGGGGTATGGGACAAGCAATCATCTTGAGGGCTTGGAAAAACATGGGGTCACCCCTATCCATCGCCGAAGCTTCGAACCCATTAAGTCCATGACGGATCTTGACTAGGAGGGAAGGAAATGCTCTTAGCCTTTGACATTGGCGGAACCTTTATTAAATATGCCTTAGTGGATGAAGGCTATCAGGTGAGTGATTCCTCTAAAGTTCCGACACCAGCTACTATTGAGGAAATCTGGGAAGCTCTTGAGCGCGTGATTTGCTTGTTCCAGAATCGAATCACTGGGATCGCCATCTCTTGTCCGGGTGAAATCAATAGTCGACTGGGATTTGTCTTCAAAGGTGGCCTCATTCCTTATTTAAGGAATATTCCTTTAGCTTCTCGTTTAAATAAGACTTTTCAATTCCCTGTGACCGTCCTCAACGATGGAGATGCTGCAGGCTTGGCAGAAGCACAAATTGGAAACCTCCAGGATTGTGATTGTGGCGCAACCTTTGTGTTAGGAACTGGGGTAGGCTTAGCCTTAACTTCCAACGGTTCCTTAATTTCCACCTGGAATCTCAAGGATTATCTTCGTTGGCCAAGCTTAGGGGAGAAGCAAGTGACTCCTGAACAAAAGCAATATCAGACCGAGATTTTGAGACATGGGATTTCCAGTTTGGTTCAAAATTTATTCTCTGCAGTCAATTTTGTGGCTAATGCTAGTCGGCTCTTAGAATTGCCTGAAGAAGATGGAGTTCAAGTTTTTGAAGTCCTTGAAGCTGGTCATCATGAGGAATTGCAAGACTTATTTGCTTCTTATTGTCGGGAAATTGCGATCCTAATCTATAACCTTCAGTCTTTGGTTCGGCTTGAAAAAGTGACGATTGGTGGGGGAATTAGTAGTCAACCCCTCCTTTTAGAAGAGATTAACCATCAGTATAAAAGCCTGATGGAGGAAAGTGGGGAGCAACGATTTTCTTTAGTGAAGATTCAAGCAGCTCGTTACCACAACTCAAGTAATCTTTTGGGGGCAGTTTGTCATTTTAACATCTTAGAAAATCATTAAAAAGTTCTATTTTTAGAACTTTTTTTGTTTTCTTTTACGAATATTATAAATAGATAGTAGAAAATGAGGTTTACGAATGAACAAATATGAACTTTATAAATTAAAGGTTGCTGGCCTGTCAAATCTACAGGTTTTTAACATTGTCAATTACTGGGAAATGAATGGGGAGTGGCCCTCTTTAGAATTAATGGCAAAAATTGCAGGTTGTCGCAATCAAACACTATTTATGGAACGGTATATCCGGATTGATGACAAGGTCTTGAGAGAAGAGTTTAAGGAGTTTGATTCGATTTCCATTATGGATCCGGAATATCCTGAAGAGCTTCTCTGGATGCATAACCCACCTGTTTTGTTGTTTTACTCAGGCAATATTGATCTTCTTAAACAGCCGAAGATAGCAGTTGTGGGAAGTCGATCCTGTAGTCGTAACGGGATTCAATCCGTCGAGAAAATCATTAACGAGTTAAATAACGAATTGATTGTGGTGAGCGGATTAGCCAAGGGAATTGATGCTGCAGCCCATTATGCTGCTATTCGAAATGGAGGAAAGACAATTGGAGTGATTGGTACCGGTTTAGATGTCTTCTATCCTAGATCCAATAAACAATTACAGAAGTACATGAGTGGGAGCCATTTAGTTTTAACAGAATACGGCCCAGGCCAAGGTCCTCAGAAGCACCATTTCCCAGAGCGCAATCGGATTATTGCTGGGCTTTCGAGAGCAGTGATTGTGGCGGAAGCGCGGATGAGATCTGGAAGTCTAATCACCTGCGAGCGGGCTATGGAAGAAGGGCGAGATGTCTTTGCTATTCCTGGTTCGATCTTGGATGGACGTTCAGACGGCTGTCATCACCTCATTCAAGAAGGAGCAAAGCTGGTCACCAGTGGAAAAGATGTCCTAGATGAGTTTGAATTTTAAAATGAGTTTTCCTATAGGAGAACTTCACGGTTGACATCCCGAAAAAAATAGTTTACACTCTATGAGGTTTATTACAAAATAGAGGTAAAAAAGTGGCTACTAAAACAAAAAAGAAAACCACAACAACTAAAAAGAATTTAGTCATCGTGGAGTCTCCTGCGAAAGCGAAGACGATTGAAAAGTATCTTGGTAGAAATTATAAGGTCATGGCCAGCGTGGGTCATATTCGTGACTTGAAAAAATCTACCATGTCTATTGATTTTGAGAACAATTACGAACCAGAGTACATCAATATTCGCGGAAAAGGTCCTTTGATTAATGATTTGAAAAAAGAGGCTAAAAAAGCCAAACAAGTCTTTCTCGCAAGTGACCCGGATCGTGAAGGAGAAGCTATTTCTTGGCATTTGGCGCATATTCTTCAGTTGGATAAGGAAGATAAGAACCGCGTTGTTTTTAACGAAATTACCAAGGATGCGGTAAAAAATGCCTTTCAAGAACCCCGTAAGATTGATATGGATCTGGTAGATGCTCAACAAGCGCGCCGTGTCTTGGACCGGATTGTTGGGTACTCCATCTCGCCAATTCTATGGAAAAAGGTGAAGAAGGGACTTTCTGCTGGTCGGGTGCAATCCGTTGCTCTTAAATTGATCATTGACCGGGAAGAAGAAATCAATGCCTTCCAACCAGAAGAATATTGGACAATTGATGGAACCTTTAAAAAGGGGACCAAGCAATTCCAAGCCAATTTCTATGGAATGAATGACAAGAAGATGAAACTTCAAAACCAGGAGGATGTGAAAGCCGTTCTTTCACATCTCGATGGGAAAGAGTATATCGTTGAAAAGGTTGAGAAGAAAGAGCGCAAACGCAATGCGCCGCTTCCTTACACAACTTCTTCCATGCAGATGGATGCAGCCAATAAGATTAACTTCCGTACTCGTAAGACCATGATGGTGGCGCAGCAATTGTACGAAGGTATCAATATTGGATCTGGTGTTCAAGGTTTGATCACGTATATGCGTACGGATTCGACTCGGATTAGTCCAGTCGCTCAAAATGAAGCAGCGAACTTTATCGTTGATCGATTTGGAGACAAGTATTCTAAGCATGGTAGCAGGGTTAAGAATGCTTCTGGTGCTCAAGATGCTCACGAAGCCATTCGTCCTTCTAGTGTCTACAATACGCCTGAGAAAATTGCCAAGTATTTGGACAAGGACCAGCTCAAGCTCTACACCTTGATCTGGAATCGTTTTGTGGCTAGTCAGATGACAGCAGCTGTTTTTGATACCATGAATGTCCGTTTGGGGCAAAATGGGGTTCAATATACAGCAAATGGAAGTCAGGTGAAATTTGACGGCTATTTGGCGATCTACAATGATTCGGACAAGAATAAGATGCTACCAGATATGGAAGAAGGGGACACTGTCACTCAGGTCAACAGCAAACCTGAACAGCACTTTACCCAACCACCAGCCCGTTATTCTGAAGCGACCTTGATTAAGACTTTAGAAGAAAACGGTGTTGGTCGTCCTTCAACCTATGCACCGACCATTGAGACCATTCAAAAACGCTATTACGTGAAGCTTGTAGCCAAACGCTTCGAGCCAACCGAATTAGGAGAAATCGTCAATAAACTGATCGTTGAATTCTTCCCAGATATCGTCAATGTAACCTTTACCGCAGAGATGGAAGGGAAGCTGGATGATGTCGAACTCGGAAAAGAACAGTGGCAAAAGGTCATTGATTCCTTCTACCAACCCTTTAAAAAAGAAGTAGCCAAAGCTGAAGAGGAAATGGAGAAAATCCAAATCAAGGATGAGGCTGCTGGATTTGACTGTGAGGTTTGTGGAAGTCCAATGGTTATCAAGTTGGGTCGATTCGGTAAATTCTTTGCTTGTAGCAATTTCCCTGATTGCCGTCATACGCAAGCCATCGTCAAGGAGATTGGAGTGGAGTGTCCAGACTGTCACCAAGGCCAAATCATCGAGCGTAAAACCAAGCGGAATCGTCTCTTCTATGGCTGCAATCGCTACCCAGACTGCGAATTCACCTCTTGGGACAAGCCAATCGGCCGTGACTGTCCGAAATGTGGTCACTACCTAGTTGAGAAAAAAGTTCGTGGTGGTGGTAAGCAAGTCGTATGTAGCAACGGCGACTACGAAGAAGAAAAAGTAAAATAAGATTTTAGAATGATTCTATGTCTATTATAACGGCAATTTTAACAAATGTCTGTTATAATAGACATTTTTGTTTTTTTTCGTTATAATAGACACAAGGAGGTGGGCTTATGTATCTTGCTTTGATTGCAGATGTTATTGATTCTAAAATGGTTCAAGAACGTTTTGACCTGCAAAAACAGTTAGAAAAAACGCTTCAAACGATGAATGAACTATTTGGAGAATTCTTAGCATCTAGTTTTACCTTGACCCTGGGTGATGAGTTTCAGGCGCTCTTAAAGGTGGATGCTCCGGTTTTTCAAATCATCGATACCCTGCGTTCTTTACTAACTCCTACTCAACTTCGTTTCGGGATTGGTCTCGGGGAGATTGTAACGGATATTGATCCCTTACAAAGTATCGGTGCGGATGGGCCAGCCTATTGGAATGCACGCGCCGCCATCAATCTGGTTCATCAGAAAAATGACTACGGCAATACCCAGATCTATTTTTCAAGTGGGAAGGAAAAGCAAGACTTCTTTGTGAATGCCCTCATCGCTTCCGGGGAAGCCATTCGTTCGGGTTGGCGTGGCAGTCAGGAAGAAATCCTGCTAGATCTTCTTAAGAGATGTGTATATAGTGAGAATTTTAGCCAGCAGGATTTGGCCCAATCATTGGCCATCAACCCAAGTGCTCTATCTAAACGGCTGAAAAGTAGTAGTATCCGTGTTTACTTACGGGGGCGAGCAGCAGCACTAGCGAGTATTCAAAGTTTAGCGAAAGGAGAGGCTTATGACCGGATTATCTAGTATCGTAACAAATCCATACTTGCTTCTCTTGTTGAGTTGTCATTTGTTGTCGGATTATTATTTTCAAAGCCAAAAGATGGCGGACCACAAGGACCAGGATAAGAAGGTGCTCGGCCTTCACGTTCTGTATGTAGCTCTGCCTCTATTCGTCGTTTCCCTCTGTCATCTGGACTTGTGGTGGATTTGCTTGACCATTTTGCTGACTCATGCTGGAATAGATTTCTTAAAACCGATCGTTCAGAAGCAATTAAATTTACCAACCGGCTGGACTTTTGCCTTGGATCAAGTCTTGCATGTCGGTATCATTAGTTTCCTAGTCCTTTGGGGAGCTAAAAATGGCACGACTTATTTGCCTATTGACAGTTTAAAACTAATCTTTTATGTCCTCCTAGTGGGAAAACCGACCAATATTGTCTTTAAAATTCTTTTTGCTAAGTACCAGCCGACGATGGAGGAGAAAATGGATACGATCACTGGGGCTGGTTCCATGATTGGCTTCTTAGAGCGGTTGATTATCGGTGCCTGTCTTGTCTACGGCCAATTTGCTTCTATCGGTCTGGTCTTTACGGCCAAATCCATCGCCCGCTACAATAAAATTTCGGAGAATCCAGCCTTCGCAGAGTATTATTTAATCGGGTCCTTGTTCAGTATCCTATCAGCCCTCTTTGCTGCTTGGTTGTGTCTATAAGAAAATAAATAACAGACTTAGGTATAAGACAGGAAGGAAAACCCTCCCTGTCTTTTTACTTGGCTTTCTGGTATAATGGACCAAGTAGAAAATTAGAAAGATTTGTGGGTGTCTAACAGTCCAGTGGGGTGTTTGGATACCCAAAGAGGTATTAGTGTCATGTCTCAATCTTATATCAATGTTATCGGTGCGGGCCTTGCTGGCTCCGAAGCAGCTTATCAGATTGCCCAACAGGGAATTCCGGTGAAGCTCTATGAAATGCGAGGAGTCAAATCCACTCCGCAACACAAAACAGACAACTTTGCTGAGTTAGTGTGTTCCAACTCTCTCCGAGGGGATTCTCTAACCAATGCTGTCGGGCTCCTCAAAGAAGAAATGCGTCATCTGGGTTCGGTCATCCTTGAAGCGGCTGAAGCGACTCGTGTACCAGCTGGTGGAGCACTGGCAGTGGACCGGGAAGGCTTTGCTAGCCGAGTGACGGAAAAGGTGTCCCAACACCCGCTCATCGAGGTGATTCGCGATGAAATTACAGAATTGCCGACAGATGCGATCACAGTGGTCGCAACGGGTCCTCTAACCAGCGATGACTTGGCGGAAAAAATCCACGCGCTCAATGGTGGAGATGGTTTCTATTTCTATGATGCAGCAGCTCCTATTATCGATGTCAATACCGTCGATATGAATAAGGTTTACCTCAAGTCTCGTTATGACAAAGGAGAAGCGGCTTATCTCAACTGTCCCATGACCAAGCAAGAGTTTATGGACTTCCATGAGGCTTTGGTGAATGCGGAAGAAGCCCCGCTCAACTCTTTTGAAAAAGAAAAGTATTTCGAAGGTTGTATGCCAATTGAAGTCATGGCCAAGCGAGGCATCAAAACCATGCTCTATGGTCCTATGAAACCAGTTGGTCTTGAATATCCAGATGACTACAAAGGGCCTCGTGACGGGGAGTTTAAGACACCCTATGCGGTAGTCCAATTGCGCCAAGACAATGCAGCTGCTAGCCTCTACAATATCGTTGGCTTCCAAACTCACCTTAAATGGGGCGAGCAAAAGCGGGTTTTTCAAATGATTCCAGGTTTGGAAAATGCGGAATTTGTCAGATATGGCGTCATGCACCGTAATTCCTACATGGACTCTCCAAATCTGCTTGAACAGACTTATCGTTCTAAGAAGCAAGCCAACCTCTTCTTTGCGGGTCAAATGACAGGAGTAGAGGGCTATGTCGAGTCAGCGGCTTCAGGTTTGGTGGCTGGGATCAATGCGGCACGTCTTTTCAAAGGAGAAGAAGCAGCGATTTTCCCAGAAACAACAGCCATCGGAAGTCTCGCTCATTATATTACCCATGCCGACAGCAAGCATTTCCAACCCATGAATGTCAACTTCGGAATTATTAAGGAGCTGGAAGGCCCACGCATTCGGGATAAAAAGGAACGGTATGAGAAAATTGCCGAACGTTCCTTGCAAGATCTGGCTACATTTATTGGAAAATAAAGTCAATCAATGAAAAAGTTTGGAGAAATCCAGACTTTTTCTTATAAAAATGGTATAATAAATAAAAATTTAGAATATAGAGAGTTTTCTGACAATGAATAAATCCTACTTTTATTTAGAGATGAAGACACACGAGTTGAAAGTGCTTTATACCGGAAAACTCCGTCGTGTGCGAGTCTTATTACCTAAGAATTATGAAACAGATACAGATCGTCGCTACCCTGTGGTTTATTTCCACGATGGGCAAAACGTTTTGTATAGCAAGGAAGCCTATGCGGGTCATTCTTGGAAGGTCATTCCAGCCATCAAGCGAAATCCAGACATTAGTCGCATGATTGTCGTTGCCATTGATAACGATGGTTTGCAACGGATGAACGAGTACTCTGCCTGGAAGTACAAGGAGTCCAATATCCCTGGTATGCAATTCGGTGGCAAGGGTGTCGAGTATGGGGAGTTTGTCATGGATGTCGTCAAACCCTTCATCGATCAAGAATATCGAACCCTTGCTGATAGAGAACATACAGCCATGATTGGATCTTCGCTTGGTGGGAATATCACCCAATTTTTGGGCTTGGAATACCAAGACCAAATCGGTTGTCTGGGAGTCTTCTCCTCTGCTAACTGGTTGCACCAAGAGGCCTTTGACCGCTATATCGAGCGGAAGAAGCTTTATGCAGATCAACGGATCTACATCTATGTAGGGACTGAAGAAGCTGATGATACGGATAAAACGCTGATGGCGGGAAATATCAAGCAAGCCTATATCGACTCATCCCTTCGTTATTATCACGATGTCATTCAACAAGGAGTGGCTTTGGAAAATATTGCTATTCGGATACAATCTGGGGCTATTCACCACGAAGAAGCCTGGGCTGAGAATCTTCCAGAATGCCTTCGTTTTTTGGCAGAAAAATGGGATTAATAGACTGTAAATAAAGAAATAAAGAGAAAGAGGGAATTTATGAATATTGAACATCTAAGCCACTGGAGTGGCCAGCTCAACCGCGAAATGTATCTAAACCGCTATGGACATGCAGGGATTCCTGTTGTGGTCTTTGCTTCATCAGGTGGGAGCCATAACGAGTACTATGACTTTGGTATGATTGATGCTTGTGCTCAGTTTATCGAAGAAGGTCGGGTTCAATTCTTCACCCTTTCGAGTGTCGATAGTGAAAGCTGGCTTTGTGATTGGAAAAATCCTCATGATCGAGCAGAGATGCACCGTGCTTACGAGCGCTACGTGATTGAAGAAGCCATTCCTTTCATTAAGCACAAAACGGGTTGGTTTGACCCAATGATGACAACCGGTTGCTCTATGGGAGCCTACCATGCCCTTAATTTCTTCTTGCAACATCCAGATGTTTTCAACAAAGTTGTAGCTTTGAGTGGTATCTATGATGCTCGTTTCTTTGTTGGTGAGTTTGGTGGGGATGAAGCGATTTACCAAAATTCTCCATCTGATTACATTTGGCATCAAAATGATGGCTGGTTTATCGACCGTTACCGTCAGGCTGAAATTGTCGTTTGTACCGGTCTTGGCGCTTGGGAACAGGATGGCCTACCATCTTTCTACAAACTGAAAGAAGCCTTTGATCAAAAAAATATTCCTGCTTGGTTTGCAGAGTGGGGACACGATGTAGCCCATGATTGGGACTGGTGGCGCAAGCAAATGCCATATTTCTTAGGACAAATGTATCTATAAGTCGAAAAGGGAGGAGACCTCTATGAATTATCTTGTTATTTCACCTTATTATCCGCAAAACTTTCAACAATTTACCATTGAATTGGCTAACAAAGGCATTACTGTCTTGGGGATTGGTCAAGAGCCGTACGAACAGTTAGATGAGCCTTTGCGCAATAGTTTGACAGAGTATTTCCGTGTAGAAAATATGGAAGACTTAGATGAAGTGAAGCGTGCAGTAGCCTTTCTGTTCTATAAACACGGCCCAATCGATCGCATCGAGTCTCACAATGAATACTGGTTGGAATTGGATGCGGCACTTCGTGAGCAATTTAATGTCTTTGGTGCCAAACCTAAAGATTTGAAGAAAACCAAGTTTAAATCAGAAATGAAAAAACTCTTCAAGAAAGCAGGAGTTCCTGTCGTTCCTGGTGCTGTGGTAAAAGCAGAAAAAGATATCGACAAGGCTGTGAAGAAGATTGGGTTGCCATTGATTGCTAAGCCTGATAATGGAGTAGGCGCAGCAGCGACCTTTAAACTTGAAACACCAGAAGATGTCGACCATTTCAAAGCAGAATGGGATGGACATACGGAGTACTTCTTTGAGAAATTCGTCACTTCTAGCGAGATTTGTACCTTTGATGGTCTAATCGATCGCGATGGCAACATTGTCTTCTCAACTACTTTTGACTATGCCTATACGCCACTTGACTTAATGCTCTACAAAATGGACAATTCTTATTATGTCCTCAAAGAGATGGATCCAAAATTGCGTCAGTATGGGGAAGCGATTGTTAAAGCCTTTGGCATGAAGGAACGTTTCTTCCACATTGAGTTCTTCCGTGATGGGGATGACTATATTGCGATTGAGTACAATAATCGCCCAGCAGGTGGCTTTACGATCGATGTTTACAATTATGCTCACTCTATCGACTTGTACCGAGGCTACGCGGCCCTTGTAGCCGGCGAACCTTTCCCAGCTTCTGAGTTTGAGCCACTTTATTGTTTGGCGACTTCACGCCGTGCCAATGCAGCCTATGTCCTTTCAGAGGAAGAAGTCTTGGCCAAATACCAGCATCAATTCCGAGTGAAAAAAGACATGCCTGCAGCCTTTGCGGAACTTCAAGGGGACTACCTCTACATGTTAACAACACCTAGTCGTGAAGTAATGGAACAAATGATTCACGACTTTGGTCAACGCCATCAATAAAATATTCCGATAGGTCTTCCCTATCGGTTTTTTGCTTATCCGTATTAAAAAACGACTTTGTGAATCTTTTATATAACAGTTTGGGAATTCATATCTATCAGTATTCTAGACGGATTAGTTTGTGAAAGGAAATGAGCGTTTGTTTTGACAGTGTTTTCATAGTGAGATAGAATAAAATAGTATGAATAATTGCTTAGAAAGGCGAAATAATGGCAACATTAGATAAAAGTCTCTTATTGGAAATGTTCCGTAAAATGGAAGAAATCCGTCGCATGGACTTAAAAATTGCACAGTTAGTAAAAAAAGGGAAAGTGCCGGGAATGACGCACTTTTCTGTTGGGGAAGAAGCAGCTAACGTTGGAGCCATGTTGGCTTTAAATGATGACGATTTGCTGACATCTAACCACCGTGGACACGGACAAGCTATCGCTAAAGGAATCGATTTGAATGGCATGATGGCTGAGATCCTTGGTAAGTATACTGGTACTTGTAAAGGGAAGGGAGGCTCTATGCATATCGCTGACCTTGATGCTGGTAACCTCGGTGCCAACGGTATCGTTGGTGGTGGTATGGGGATTGCTGTAGGGGCTGCCCTTACTCAACAAATGCATAAGACTGGTAAGATTGTTGTCTGCTTCTTTGGAGATGGTGCAACCAATGAAGGTGTCTTCCACGAAGCGGTCAATATGGCTTCCATCTGGAATCTTCCAGTTATTTTCTACTGTATCAATAATGGTTATGGAATCTCTGCTGACATTAAGAAAATGACCAATATCCAGCATATCCACGAACGTAGTGCTGCTTACGGCATTCCTGGAATGTTTATTCCTGATGGAAACAACGTTATCGATGTCTATGAAGGATTCCAAAAAGCTGTTGAATACGTCCGCTCTGGTAAAGGCCCTGTCTTGATTGAAAGTGTCACTTATCGTTGGCTTGGTCACTCATCTTCAGACCCTGGTAAATACCGGACACGTGAAGAAGTCGAAGAGTGGAAGAAGAAAGATCCAATCGAAAACCTTCGCAAGTATCTCCTTGAAAATGAGATTGCGAGCGCAGAAGAATTGGATCAGATCCAAGAAGAAGTAAAAGAAGCAGTTGAAGCTTCAGTGAAATTTGCGGAAGAAAGCCCATTCCCTCCACTCGAATCAGCTTTCGAAGATATTTACGCAGACTAAGGGGGAGTAGAGAATTATGGAAACTAAATTAATGTCTTTCCGCGATACCATTATCCTTGCTATGTCTGAGGAAATGCGTCGCGACGAAAACGTATTGTTGATGGGGGAAGATGTCGGAGTGTTCGGTGGAGACTTCGGAACTTCAGTAGGAATGCTTGAGGAATTCGGTCCAGAACGTGTCCGTGACTGTCCGATTTCTGAGGCCGCGATTTCAGGTGCAGCAGCAGGTGCAGCCATGACTGGACTTCGCCCAATCGTTGATATGACCTTCATGGATTTCTCAGTAATTGCCATGGATGCTATCGTCAACCAAGCAGCGAAGACGCGCTACATGTTTGGTGGAAAAGGGCAAGTACCGATGACCGTTCGCTGTGCTGCCGGTAACGGAGTTGGATCTGCAGCTCAACATTCCCAATCTTTGGAATCATGGTTCACCCATATTCCTGGTTTGAAAGTTGTTGCTCCAGGAACTCCAGCGGATATGAAGGGACTTCTCAAGTCATCTATCCGTGATAATAACCCCGTTATCATTCTTGAATACAAATCAGAATTCAACCAAAAAGGGGAAGTGCCAGTTGATCCAGACTACACTATTCCACTTGGTGTCGGAGAAATCAAACGCGAAGGAACTGACGTCACTGTCGTAACTTACGGGAAAATGCTTCGTCGCGTCATGCAAGCAGCTGAAGAATTGGCTGAAGAAGGCATTTCAGTAGAAGTAGTAGACCCACGTACCGTGGTTCCACTTGATAAAGAGATTATTATTAATTCTGTTAAGAAAACAGGAAAAGTCGTCCTTGTCAATGACGCCCATAAAACAAGTGGTTATATCGGTGAAATCTCAGCTATCATTTCTGAATCAGAAGCATTTGATTATCTGGATGCACCCATCCGTCGTTGTGCGGGGGAAGATGTGCCAATGCCTTACGCACAAAACCTTGAAAATGCAATGATTCCAACAGTTGAAAGCATCAAAGATGCCATTCGGAAAACGTATAATAAAGAATAAGACATAATTTAAATTATGTAGCATCTGTTGAATTAGACGAAGAAACTTTGTATCTTTAAGATGCAAAGTTCTCTGCGTCCTTGATATCTTAGATTAGAGCACGGGCTAAAAGCTCGGAAAAAAGATAAATCTCCTTGACTTCATCGAAGTCTGCGTAGATTTCCTATTTTTCGGTCGCTTTTAAACGCCCTTTGCATCATAAATAGAATAGGAGAGGTCATGGCTGATGATAAGCTAAGAGCGACTCCTGCGGCTAGAAAATTAGCGGATGATCTTGGGATCAACCTCTATGATGTTTCTGGTTCAGGCGCAAACGGTCGTGTCCACAAAGAAGACGTGGAAACCTATAAAGACACAAATGTGGTTCGCATTTCACCACTTGCAAAACGAATTGCTTTAGAACACAATATTGCTTGGCAAGAGATTCAAGGAACTGGTCATCGTGGTAAGATCATGAAGAAGGACGTCCTTGCTTTCCTTCCTGAAAATATTGAGAATGAGACCATTAAGTCACCTGCTCAAATCGAGAAGGTGGAGGAAGCTCCAGATAATGTGACACCTTATGGTGAGATCGAGCGGATTCCAATGACACCAATGCGGAAGGTGATCGCTCAACGGATGGTGGAATCTTACTTGACAGCACCAACCTTTACTTTGAACTATGACGTTGATATGTCTCAAATGTTGGCCCTTCGTAAGAAGGTATTGGATCCAATCATGGAAGCCACTGGCAAGAAAGTCACTGTAACAGATTTGCTTTCTCTAGCAGTGGTTAAGACCTTGATGAAACACCCATACATCAATGCGTCATTGACAGAAGATGGCAAAACCATCATTACTCATAACTATGTCAACTTAGCGATGGCAGTTGGGATGGACAATGGCTTGATGACTCCAGTTGTCTACAATGCTGAAAAGATGACCTTGTCAGAGTTGGTTGTAGCCTTCAAGGATGTTATCGGACGTACCTTGGATGGTAAGCTTGCTCCAAGTGAATTGCAAAACTCAACCTTTACTATCAGTAACTTGGGGATGTTTGGCGTTCAATCATTTGGACCGATTATCAACCAACCAAACTCTGCCATCCTTGGAGTTAGTGCAACGGTTGAAAAACCAGTGGTTGTGAATGGTGAAATTGTCGTTCGTCCAATCATGAGCTTGGGCTTGACCATTGACCACCGCGTTGTCGATGGAATGGCTGGTGCCAAATTCATGAAAGACTTGAAAGCCTTGATTGAAGACCCGATTTCAATGTTGGTCTAATCAACGAGAGAATAGAAACAAGAAAAAGAGGGAAATAAAATGGCCTTAGAAGTAATTATGCCAAAAGCCGGCGTAGATATGACCGAAGGACAAATCGTTCAGTGGAATAAAAAAGTCGGCGAATTTGTAAAAGAAGGAGAAGTTCTCCTTGAAATCATGACAGACAAAGTCAGCATGGAGTTGGAAGCGGAAGAAGACGGCTACTTGATCGCTATCCTAAAAGGGGATGGAGAAACTGTTCCTGTAACAGAAGTAATCGGTTATCTTGGTGAAGAAGGGGAAAACATCCCAACCGCTGGAGGAGCTACACCAGAAGCAAGTCCAGCACCAGCTGCAGCAAGTGCTTCAAACGATGACAATAAGAGCGATGACGCTTATGATATCGTAGTGATTGGTGGTGGTCCTGCTGGTTACGTATCTGCTATTAAAGCAGCTCAATTGGGTGGTAAGGTTGCTCTTGTTGAAAAATCTGAACTTGGTGGAACTTGCTTGAACCGCGGATGTATCCCAACTAAGACTTACCTACACAACGCTGAAATCATTGAAAATATCGGTCATGCGGCAAACCGTGGGATCATCATTGACAATCCTAGCTTCACAGTGGATATGGACAAGGTTCTTGAAACTAAGAACAAGGTCGTAAATACTTTGGTTGGTGGTGTTGCAGGACTTCTTCGTAGCTACGGAGTGGATGTTCATAAGGGGATCGGTACCATTACGAAAGATAAGAATGTTTTGGTCAATGGTTCTGAGTTACTTGAAACTAAGAAAATTATCCTTGCTGGTGGTTCAAAAGTCAGCAAGATTAACGTTCCTGGTATGGAGTCTTCCCTTGTAATGACGAGTGATGACATCTTGGATATGAATGAAGTCCCAGAAAGCCTTGTGATCATTGGTGGTGGGGTTGTCGGTATCGAGCTTGGTCAAGCCTTTATGACCTTTGGTTCAAAAGTAACTGTTATTGAAATGATGGACCGCATTGTTCCAGCTATGGATGCGGAAGTATCTAAGAACCTTCGTTTGATCCTTGAACGCAAAGGTATGACAATCTTGACCGATACGAAACTGCAAGAAATCATTGAAGAAGATGGCAAACTTCGTATCAAGGTTGAAGGAAAAGACGATATCATTGCAAACAAAGCTCTTCTTTCAATCGGTCGTGTTCCAGATCTTGAAGGAATCGGAGAAGTTGAGTTTGAATTAGACCGTGATCGTATCAAGGTCAATGAATATATGGAAACATCTGTTCCAGGTATCTATGCGCCAGGTGATATCAACGGTACGAAGATGTTGGCTCACGCTGCCTTCCGTATGGGTGAAGTAGCGGCTGAAAATGCCCTTAAGGGAAACCACGCTGTTGCCAAATTGAACTTGACGCCTGCAGCCATCTATACACTTCCTGAAGTTGCGGCTGTTGGTTTGACAGAAGAACAAGCTCGTGAGAAATATGATGTCCAAATCGGTAAATTCAATTTTGCCGCAAACGGACGTGCCATTGCATCAGATGCGGCTCAAGGATTCGTTAAAGTTATTGCAGACAAGAAATACGGTGAAGTTCTTGGGGTTCACATTATTGGTCCAGCAGCAGCTGAATTGATCAACGAAGCTTCAACCATCATTGAGATGGAAATCACTGTGGAAGAAATGCTCAAGACCATCCACGGTCACCCAACCTTCTCAGAAGTGATGTACGAAGCTTTTGCGGATGTACTTGGCTTAGCTGTTCACTCACCTAAGAAGAAATAATATTATTCTTTCAACTAAATTTTCTTAAAGTAGTACGGACGGCAGCGACCTCTTTTAGAGTTCCATGCCTAAAAATTGAGCCACTTGTCTCAATTTTTCCGAGAAATGTAACGATAACTCGTTACATTTCTTTTTACTACTTCAGAAAATTCAAGTGAAAGTCAACTATTTCTTACTAACTCTCATATTACTTTGAGTAGGATTTATAAAACGAATTTTTGGAATTACTATGAAATACATTATTAATTATTCAAATGATACTGCTTTTAATATTGCTTTAGAAGAGTATGCTTTTAAGCATCTGTTAGATGAGGATCAAATCTTCCTTCTCTGGATTAACAAACCATCCATTATCGTTGGTCGTCACCAAAATACCATCGAAGAAATCAACCGCGACTACGTTCGGGAGCATGGGATTGAAGTGGTTCGTCGGATCAGTGGTGGTGGGGCTGTTTACCATGATTTAAACAACCTTAACTACACTATCATTTCAAAAGAAGATGAAAATAAGGCCTTTGATTTCAAGAGCTTCTCGACTCCCGTGATCAACACCTTGGCTCAACTTGGGGTTAAGGCTGAATTTACAGGCCGTAACGACTTAGAGATTGACGGTAAGAAATTCTGTGGGAATGCACAGGCCTATATCAACGGACGCATCATGCACCATGGTTGCCTTCTCTTTGACGTTGATTTGTCAGTCCTTGCTAATGCTCTCAAGGTCTCTAAAGACAAGTTTGAGTCTAAAGGGGTTAAATCGGTTCGTGCACGTGTGACCAATATCATCGATGAATTGCCAGAAAAAATCACGGTGGAAGAGTTCCGTGACTTGCTTTTGGACTACATGAAGAAAGAATACCCTGAGATGACAGAATATGTCTTCTCGGATGAAGAATTGGCTGAAATTAATCGTATCAAGGAAACTAAGTTCGGTACCTGGAATTGGAACTATGGAAAGTCTCCTGAATACAATGTCCGTCGTGGCACAAAATTCCCAAGCGGTAAGGTGGAAATCTTCGCTAATGTCATTGAATCAAAAATTCAAGATATCAAGATTTACGGTGACTTCTTTGGTATCGAAGATGTTGCAGCAGTAGAAGAGGTTCTTCGTGGCGTTAAATACGAACGTGAAGACGTCCTCAAAGCCCTTCAAACCATTAATCTAGGCCGTTATTTTGCTGGAATCACTGCAGAAGAAATTGCTGAAGCAGTGGTGGAATAAAGTAAAAGATATCCATTTAACATGGATATCTTTTATCTTAAACTTGATATTCAAAAATAATGAGAGTAGAATATAGAGGAAATCTGAACAAAAAAGGGGATCATATTCGATGATGAAAATTCCAGTGGAAAAACTTGGTCTATTTGAACAGTTAGATCGTATAGTAGTGGCTTTTTTTAGCAAGCAACAACCTTCAAGTCCATATGATTTAAATATCAGTATTACACAAGAACACCTTGACCAGAAAAAGCAAGAACTAGAACCATTAGGCTATCAAGCTGTCAAGCTACCATTAGGAATGGCTTTAGATAATGTCATCCAGCAACCTCATTATAAAAGCTTAATCATTGGTGGACTTGCTCCCGACGAAATTATAGTCAGCAAAGAAGAATTAATGCCTTTGAAAGATATTGTGGACAGTTTTTGTATTATGTACGCTGCAGCGAATAACAGACTGGAAAATAGTAAGGCTTATGAATTAATGAAAGATAAGACGGTTTATTTTATTGGTAAACTATTTACAGATTTTCCAAAAGCCGGTGATGAAATTGCTTATTTAGGAATTGATCGAATAGCGAGCGATGGTACACCATATGAAGCAGTTAAATGCTTTCTAACGGAAGAGAGTGCAGAGAAGTTCAATGGTGAAAAAAGACCTGTCAGCCCTGCAAACTTGGCCTATCTAAAATCATTCTGGGGAAAACCAGTCATTATTGAGCCACACCGTAATTATTGGATCGAATTTTTATAGAAAGGATAAAAGAGCGTAAGATTTCATAAAAAATCCTACGCTCTTTTTCCAATACTAAAATATTACATAATTTATATTATGTATCTTACAAGCTATCCAAGGCATTTTTTTGCTCGTCATTAACGATATGCGTATACAAGTCCGTTACCTGTGTGCTTGCATGTCCGAGCTGATGGCTGACCAAAACTTGGGATTTGGTTGCATCATAGAGACGGGTTGCAAGAGTATGGCGCAGTTTGTGGGGGGTTACGCGGACTTTGAAGTCTTCTGAATACTTGGCCACCATCTTTTCAACGCTAGAAGCATCAATCCGGTTTGGAACACCTCGATACAAGGTTAAGAAGAGGGCTGTATCGGTCTTCTCTGTCTTATAACGTTTGTCTCGAATAGCGAGATATTGCTCTAAATAGGGCTTAGCAAAGGCAGCAACATTGACAGAGTCTCGTTTTCCACCTTTTCGAGTAACGTCAATCACCATCATCTTAAGGTTGAGATCTCGAAGATCTAGGTTAACTGCTTCAGAGAGACGGACACCAGAGGCAAGAAGGAGTGCGATAATCGCTAAATCTCGTTCTTTATTCTTATTGAATGAAGATAAGGCGCGATTTGAGAGTGTTTGAGGGTATTCCTGATCGATATAGTTGAGGAAACCTTCTGTCTCATCACCTAAAAAGAGCTTTTGCTTGATATTTTCAGCTCGGGCCGCCAAGGTTTCTTTCTTTTTCTTGGTAGCAACCTTCTTCATGACATTGCGGTAGAAATAAGGTTCCCCTTGCTCATTTTCAACTTCCTCAGTCAAATACTTATACAGACTAGAAAGTGCAGAAAGGGTACGGTTAATGGTTGTTTGAGAAACCCCGTTTTTCGTCGTATTGGCATTGAGTAGAGGACGTTCACGTAAGTAAAGGATAAAGGATTCCATGTCTTTCTTGGTCATGTGCTCCAGAACGTCTAAGGGAATATTGGCCATGCTGTCAGCATCCGATATACCAGATTCCAAGACCCAGGTGAAAAATCGATCGTATTCCTTTAAGTATTCGTATAAGGTCGTAAAACTATATGGAACGGCTAGTTTTGATTGGTAATATTCTAAGACGTACCAAGGCATGACTTGTTTGAGTTTATCAATCCGTTCTAATAAGATCTCGCGTTTCATGTTTTTCTCCAAATCTTTCTATACTAGTAGTATAGCATAGCCAGATATATTTTTCAAGAAAATTATAGTTTTTCGGAAAGATGTTATAGGGGATCTATAAGACTGTTTTAGTTTTAAAAGGATAACCAAAAAAATTTTTTAAGCCAATTATACTCAATTATGTACTTTATTTAAGTGAACACTGGAATTTTTTACTACTCTCAATTCAGTTGAAAATGTACTTTATTTAAGTGAAAACTAAAAAATTTTCAAATGTACATTTTGACAATAAAAAAACACTCTAATATCAATTTAATGAAATTTAGAGTGTTTTTATTTATCTATATTTTTTCAAACTGTACAAAGTGTTCTTGCTTTCTTCTGTGGCCTTTGCAAATGGAACACGACCTTTTCTTGCGTTTTTTGTATGCCATTCTTTCTTTTACTTGAATTTTGTAACGGTGATTAAGATTTTCTTGACATATCCACCATACAGGCAGAATACTCAACTCTGTAATTTCAGTTGGACTTACTATCAAGGAGTTATTTAGATAATCCCACTCATTCATTAGACTTTGTTGCGTTGTTGCTAAATCGTTAAATCCTTTTAATACTTTTTGATTTCTACAGTATGGACAAGAATTTTCTCTGTAAAATTTTTCTTTAATAATTTTCTGATATTCTCCAGTACATACAGGGCATTTCCACCATGCATTATATGTTGAATTTGCCCTTACTGAAGACATTTCTTGTTTATTTAATGATGACCATTCTTTAATTAACCAAGGATGTGTTGTTTCAAGATCATTATAACCTTTTGCAGTCTTCTTAAAAGAACAATATGGACAACATTGGTCGTTTTTGTGGCGATCAGAAATTTTTGCTTTAAAACTTCTGTGACATTTTCGACAAATCCAATTGGTTAAAGCATTTGAATCATAAAAGAAGGTATCAATATCACCATTCAGTTCTTTTACCCATTCATTGTTTAAGTACGGTTTAACATAGCTTAGTGTTTCATTTGGTTTAGGAATTTTTTTATTACAGTAAGGACATATAGAATTGAGACTATTAGAATTATTGTTTGTAAACACACCTAGAACAATCCCTAATCTCTCCTGAAATTCTAAATCACAACAATCACAAATCCAATTAAATATTTTATTCTCGGTTTCTGACGATTTCGTCACCTCATCAGGTTTTTCTACATTCTTGCTACTCCAAAGGTCACACAACTCAGGATAAGTATCTGCAATTGTATTATAACCTTTTAATGCTTGTTCATCATTACAATATGGACAGCTATCTATAACTTCTTTTCTTATTGGAATTGAACAAAGGTATTCACCTTGACAAACAGAACACTTCCACCAATATTTTTTTGTTTCAATGTGGCTCAATGCTAAATGAACAGGCAATCCATTTTTATCGCTCCATTCTTCCTGTAATTTTGGGAAATTATAGAGTATATCATTGTTAAAAACAAGTGTATCCCAATCACAATGATTAGGACAAGTTTGAAAATTACTATTCTCTAAGTCGGTTCTTGAAATCATTTCATTAGGACTGCAATGAAAATTGACATTGCAACAAGGACATATCCAATTTATACATTCAGAAGACTTATGCCAGTATTCAGAAATAGATTTATCATTACTTTTATCCCAAAATTTCTCTAAATAAGGATGAGTTTCTTGTAAAGTATTATACCCTTTTAACATCAACTTATCATCACAATAAGGGCAGCCTTCGAGATGCCTTTTAACAACACTACAGTCATATTGACCATAACACTTAAAACACTGCCATCTTACTAAGATGTCGGATAAGCTATCAATCATATTACTTTTTACAAGAGTTGGAATAAATTGCTTAAAAAGATTTCTATCTGTATGCAATAGGGGGTTGGCTTTCACTTTAATTACGGTATCAAATGTTGCTTTACAGTTATTACAATAGAAACCATCTCTTTTGATTCTTGAAATTAGCCGATCAATAGACAACTTAAAGATATGGTCACATTTGTCGCATTTCCAATTTCTAGGGATTGTAACATTGTCATTTAACTTCAAATCATTAAACTCTACATTGTTTTGCTCCCCTGGAAGATAAATTTTCCGAAGATTAGGGTATGCTTTAGTGTAAGGTACAAAATGTGTACTTTCATTACATCCAACATGAACAAGCTCTTGATTATGTTTATTGATTAATTTAGAAGTGTTTGCTACATCTTTCCAACCAACATGACAGGTAGGACATTTGAAGTGAAATAACCTCTTTGAAGAAAAAGATAAATTATCAATCTCTTCCTGAATGGTTTCTATATTTTCATAATGAAAGTTTATGTACCTTAGAAAGTTAGGAATCCTTGCAGATATAGAGTTTTCCCCTTTTATGAACACTTTTCCAAGCTCACATACTGGACAGATTTTTGAATGATTTTGAATATTCTTATAAGATTTTGATGTACTTGCTTTCCATTCATAAGAACAGGTAGGACATTTCCAGTTAATGTGTTTTTTACTGGTAATTGTTATTTTTTCTACATCTATTTTGATATTCTTGTCAAAGTCCCAATAGTTCAATAAGGCTGGAAAATCAGTGATTAAGTCTGACATTTTCTCCTCCTAATACTTAGTCTTATTATCCAGTAAGTCTTTTATTTCGATAAATTGTAAAATATAGTGCAACAAAAAAACTCATAGCGTTTCATTGGGGTAAACTGTAAGTATTCACACAAA
>NZ_JAHZQQ010000032.1 GCF_019930045.1 Streptococcus australis
GAGCTAGCTCAAACAGCTGGAAGAACACTCGCTTAATCAGAGGAATGACTTTGTTGCACTTGACTTGACAATTGGGGTTTAAAACAATTATTTTGGAAAAATATTAATAATTCTTAATTAAATCAACGGTTGAACGATCCAATTTTTTGACCAAGGCTTGAAGGAAGGCTTGGGCTTGAAGGAAGTCATCCATAGCGTAAAGGGTCTGATGGGAGTGGATGTAGCGCGCGCAGACTCCGATGGTAGTAGATGGCACTCCACCGCTTCGTAAGTGGGCTACTCCAGCATCCGTTCCGCCTTTTCCACAGTAGTATTGGTACTTGATGCCGGCCTCTTCAGCGGTGGTGAGGAGGAAGTCCTTCATATTTGGCAACATGAGGTGACCTGGGTCAAAGAAGCGAAGGAGGGTTCCCTCGCCGATGGCTCCTTGGCCTCCGTAGACATCTGCAGCGGGAGAACAGTCAACAGCTAGGAAGATTTCCGGATCAAACTTGGTCACAGAAGTCCCTGCACCGCGCAGTCCGACTTCTTCTTGGACAGTCGCTCCGACATAGAGCTCGTTTGCTAGTGCTTGTCCAGAGAGGGCTTGTGCCAATTCGCTGACCATCAAGACCCCATAACGGTTGTCCCAAGCTTTGGAGATAATGTTTTTCTGATTGGCTGTTAAGATTGCAGTGCTTTCAGGGACCAAGGTGTCACCTGGACGGATCCCAAAGCTCTCAGCTTCTTCTTTGTTGGCAAAGCCACCATCAAAGACAATATCCCCGATTGCGGGAAGGGCAGGACCGTTTGCGCCCCGTGTCAAATGCGGAGGAACAGATCCAGAAATGACAGGGTAGGAATGGCCATCGCGGGTCAAAAGGGTGAAACGTTGGCTGCTGACCACCATAGGGTTCCAACCACCGATTTCCACCACGCGGAAGGTGCCGTCTGCCTTGATCTCACTGACCATAAAGCCAACTTCATCCATATGGCCTGCGACCATGATGCGAGGAGCATCAGCCACTTCTGAGTGACGTACCCCAAAAATGCTTCCCAAGCCGTCTGTGACCACTTCATCCACATGTGGAGTGATCTGTTTGCGTAGATAATCGCGAACAGGCGCTTCGTGGCCAGAGATGGCAGGAAGTTCTGTTACTTCTTTGATTTTAGAAAATAAATCAGTCATAAGTTACCTTCTTTCTGATTGTTATTTTATCACTTTTTTAGTCGAGATGGTAGTGGCAGTTGACGGGAATGAAAGCAGATCGTCATGATGGAGAGATCTATTCTCCTTCGTTGTCCCAGCTTGTATTTTGTGTTACAATATGAGGTATGAAAGCTAAAAAAATCATTTTATCCGGCCTTGCAGCAGCTAGTGCAAGTGCTCTTGCCCTTGGGGCTTATAAAATTGCCAAAGATCAAAAACGTCTGCGGACGCAAGAAGAGTTAGTCGCAGAAGTCCGTGAGCAAATGGAGAATATGGGGAAGATTGCGACCCTTTATGTGGAACTCTATGAATCAAGCGAAGAGCGTCTGGTAGGAGGGCTCGTATTTGAGGATGACCGCCACTATCGCTTTGTCTATGAAGAGGGCCTCCTTCACTATGAAGAGGAAAAACTATGATCATTCCACAGTCTTTAGAGGAATTAGCTAGCTATGTCGAGCAAGAAGGAAAGAAGGTTTTCTTCTTTTCAGCGGATTGGTGTGGCGATTGTCGGTATATCCAGCCCTTTTTGCCAGAGATTGAAGCGGAAAACCCTGAATTTACCTTCATTTTGGTCGACAGAGACCAGTATCTAGACCTGGCTAAGCTTTGGGATATTTATGGTATTCCGAGTTTAGTGGTCCTAGACAAGGATAGGGAACTGGGTCGTTTCGTCAATCGTGATCGCAAAACCAAGGCTCAGATTTCAGAATTTTTAGCAGGATTGAAGTAGGAGAAAGAGAAAGAATGATTGTAACCTATAATAAAGAACAAGTCGGCGACGTCTTAATGATTACCTTGAAAAACAGTGGGGATGCCAAGTTAGCAGTAGAGCGTAAAGGCAAAGTAGCCCGTGTCTACCGTGAAGACAAGCAAGAAACCGTAGCCTGGAATATTTTTGAGGCTTCGACCTTCTTTGCCCTTGAAGGCAAGGGGCAAATTTTCTTGAGTGATGAGCAGGTTGCACGCCTTAATCAAGAATTACAGGCTGAAGGATTTGCAGAGGTCTTGGTCAATGACAAGGAGCCTAAGTTTGTCGTGGGGCAAATCGTAGAAATGGTGGCTCATCCAGATAGTGACCACCTCAACATCTGCCAAGTGGCTGTCGGATTAGACAAGACAGTTCAAATCGTAGCAGGTGCGCCAAATGCGCGTGAAGGTCTCAAGACGATTGTGGCTCTTCCAGGTGCCATGATGCCAGATGGCAGCTTGATTTTCCCAGGAGCCCTTCGTGGAGAAAAGAGCTTTGGCATGATGTGTAGTCCACGCGAATTGCACTTGCCAAATGCTCCACAAAAACGTGGTATTATCGAATTGCAAGATACAGAAGAGGTGGGAACTCCCTTTGACCCTGCCCGTCATTGGCAAGGATAAGAGAGTGGGACAGAAATCGGTAATTCGTTAGAATTCGATTTCGTCGTCCCACCTCCGCACAGTTGAGTAGGGCTGTAAAAGCTGATGAAATCAGCGTAGTAGAGCCCACTCAACCACTGCGTCTTGCTCGATAATCCAAAGACAATTGAGAGGCTAGGACTTTTGTCCCAGCCTCTTTTTTATTTTCTTTCTCCAAATGGCTAAAAAACTACGAATTATATAAGTAGGAGGAAGAAATATGTACAATAAAGTAATTTTAATCGGGCGCCTTGTGGCTGACCCAGAGCTTCATAAGACCAGTACGGACAAGTCCGTTGCGCGTGCGACCCTGGCTGTCAATCGTCGTTATAAGGATCAAAATGGCGAGCGGGAGGCGGACTTTATCACTCTCGTGGTCTGGGGGAAATTAGCAGAGACCCTTGTCTCCTATGCCAATAAAGGGAGCTTGCTCTCTGTGGACGGTGAGCTTCGAACCAGACGCTATGAGAAGAATGGGACGACCCAATATGTGACAGAAGTGCTCTGTCAAGGCTTCCAGCTCTTAGAAAGTCGTGCTCAACGAGCGATGCGGGCTAATGGAGCAGGAGGAGATTTAGCGGATCTCATCCTCGAGGAGGAAGAGCTTCCCTTTTAACAGAAGAGAACGGTGCAGCTGGTCAGCTGTGTCGTTTTTTCTTTTTCGAAACTTCTCACGGAAGTTGCAGGGGTAAGTCATCATATGGATTTATGAGTAAAACGCATTCATTTCTGAAAGACCTTCAAGCTCTTGATAAAAAATGCTATAATACAAGGTATTAAATACGAACAAAAAAATCTTTATATAGTAAAATAGTTCGTTCTTTTAAGAGGAGAAGAGATGGGGTTAGAAGAGGAAGCTGTTCAAAAGAAACACAATCGAGTGATGATCTATACGATATTTTGGAGCCTGGTTTTTGTGGTAGTGGTCATCTATTTGAATGCTAGCCAACTAAAACCGGTAAAAGGGCAGATGCGGATTGGTGTGACCTACATGACCATGAACAATGAATTCTACCAAACACTGAATGCAGAGATTGAACGAGTGGCTGACGAAAAAGGGGATTTGCTTCTAGTTCGTAATCCAGAATTGGACGAGGAAAAACAAAGTCAGCAAATAGATTATTTTCGTCAACAAAAGGTCAATGTGATTGTGATTAACCCCGTCAAAGGAGATAGCCCTAAAATCATTGCTTCCCTGAAGCGAGCTCGAGAGGCAGGGATTAAAATCATTGCAGTGGATAGTCAGCTCAGCCATTTCACGGTGGATGCCAGTGTAGTGTCGGATAATTACCAAGCCGGGGTCTTGGTCGCCCAGCGCCTGATGAAGCAGAAAAATGAGGCGAAGATCCTACTCTTAGAGCATAAGGGGACGGTATCGGCAGAGCAACGGATCCAAGGGTTCTTAGATACCATTCAGTCGGAGCCTGCCTATCAGGTTGTTGGGAGAGAAGAGACCCGTGGCCAAACGGAACTGGCCTTACCAGCTGTTTCCCAGGTCATTCAGGATGGTCTGGTATTTGATACTGTCGTGGCCTTAAATGATCGGGCAGCTATCGGAGCCCTAGCGGCCATCAAGGAAAACCAATTAGCTCAGCCGATTTCTATCTATGGAATCGATGGCTCTCCGGATATGAAAGTTTTGCTCTCGACGACGGATGATATTGAAGGGACGGTTGCCCAATCTCCTCTTAAAATGGGGAGACAGGTGATGCAAGTGATTGAGTGCATGAGGACAGGAAAAAACTACAAGGAACAATATAAGATTCCAGTAGAGATGATTGATAAGGATAATGTTGACCGATACGATGTCAACGGGTGGCAGTAATGACCAAACTTCGTGGCATTCGTTATAGTTTGATTTTATTAAAAATCATTAATTTTATCGCCATCTTGTTTAGCAGTTCCCTCTACTTGCATGCGACCAATTACATCATTGCCAAGGAGCAAGGCTATCAATTATTGGAACAATTAAGAGAAATACCGAGTTCCCCAGCTCAGAACTTTTGGATTTCCATTCTCCTCTTTGGAGGGATTCTTCTTATTACCTTTTATCGGATGCGCCCAGGGACACAGGAGTGGTCAGTTTTTGACAAGTGGAATATTCTAGAAATTTTACTGATGTTAGGTGTCATGATGTCCCTCAGCTTCTCCTACAATGGGATCATCCTCTTGGTATTTGCTGATATCTTTTATGGTTCTAAAGAGTTTAGTAGTTCCAAGGACAGGCGCTACTGGTTTGCCTTTATCCTTCTGAGTTTCATTGTCCTCCTTGTGACCAACTATGATATCCTCTCTCTCGTCGTGCAGTTGCCGTCGCTAGATACCTATATCGCCTTCTACCCTTCATCGATTCGGATGCTCATTCTATTCGCTAAAAATGCGCTAGCTTCCTTAAATATGGTTGTCTTTATTATTTCTCTTCTCTTTTACATTTTATCGGTAGTAGCAGAGCACCATCGAATCGAAAAAGAGTTAGAAATGGTATCGCAAGTCAATACGGAATTAAATAGCTACATGGCCCTTTCGGAAAAAATTGCGGAGGACCGGGAGCGCAAGCGGATCGCACGGGAGATTCACGACACTCTGGGCCATGCCTTGACGGGCATTTCTGCAGGGATTGATGCGGTTGGGGTTCTGATTGATATTGATCCTGGTCGTGCCAAGACCCAGTTGCAATCGGTCTCTACGGTGGTACGAGATGGAATCAAGGACGTCAGGGGCTCTTTGAACAAGCTGCGGCCAGGTGCCCTGGAGGATCATACCTTGAGGGATGCAGTTTTGAAATTGGTTCACGAATACCAAGCCATTTCCCACCTACAAGTCGATCTGACCTATGACTGGGATGAGGTGGATCTAGATGTCATGGTGGAGGATACCGTCTTTCGCGTGATTCAGGAGTCCATGACCAATTCTGTCCGCCACGGTCATGCCAACCACATGCAGATTTCCTTTTTGGTGGAAGATGCCTATGTCATGATTCTCCAAGATAATGGGGTCGGCTTTGACCAACTGCAGGTCGGCTACGGCTTGAAGCAAATGCGAGAGCGGGTCTCTATCTTGGGAGGAAGGATCGAATTTGCCAATCGAAATGGCTTTTATACACGAATTGAATTGCCCAAAGAAAAAGGAGGAAATCTCTTATGATTAAAGTAATGATTGCGGATGACCAAGCGCTGATTCGCGAGTCGCTCCAAATTATTTTATCTGCTCATCAAGATATTCAGGTGACTTCTGCGGTAGCAGACGGTCATGAGGTGCTAGAGCGAATCCCCCAAGATCGACCAGATGTCGTACTGATGGATATTCGTATGCCCAAGATGGATGGTGTGATGGCGACAAAAGAAGTCAAGGAACGCTTCCCTGAGGTGAAAATCATCATTCTAACCACCTTCGACGATGATGATTTCATCTTTCGGGCTCTGAAATATGGAGCCTCAGGTTATTTGCTCAAAGGAGCTTCCACAGAGGAGCTCTACCAAGCCATCCAAATTGTCTACCATGGGGGAGCCATGATTAACCCCAATATTGCCAGCAAGGTTTTTCAGATTTTTTCTCAGATGGCTCAGAGCAATTACACAATCTCCGTCTCTGAAGAATATGTGAGCGACTTATCCCTGACTGAATGGCGCATCATCCAGCAGATTGGTTTCGGAGAGTCTAATAAGGAAATTGCAGCCAAATTGTTCCTGTCTGAGGGAACCATTCGGAATTACCTGTCCACCATTTTGTCTAAGTTGAACCTGCGGGATCGGACCCAGTTAGCTATCTGGGCTGTTCAAAAAGGGGTGACTACTAAAGATTTTGGAACAGAAAGTGATGGCCGATGAAGAAAAAAGGTAAGATGCGAGGCGCCAGATTGTTTCTTGGGATCTTCTTACTCTTTCTGCTTGCTGGTGGGATTTGGTGGCAGCAACAGCCTAGGATTGTCCGTTTGGGGGTCTACGCGGGCTCTAGCTGGGATGTGCCCACCCAAACAGAAGAAAAAGTCTTGGACCAAGCGATTGCTCGTTTCGAAAAAACGCATCCAGGGGTAAAGATTGTCTACGAAAGCGGAATTCCGAAGAATCGATATGCGAGCTGGTTAGCCAATCAGATCCTCCATGGGCAGGAGCCCGATCTCTACATGGTGTCCAGTACAGAGCTCCCAGTGTTGGCAGCGCGTGGGGCAGTAGAAGATTTGACCCCCTTGATGGGCAAACAGGTCGATCCTTCTCATTTTTATCCAGTCGCCCTAGAAGCAGGCAAGTACAAGAATCGTCAATATGCTCTTCCTTTCGAGAGCAATCCCGTTTTGATGTGTGTCAATAAGGATTTATTGGAAAAGGAAGGGATTGCTATTCCGAAAGAGGGGTGGACCTTGGAGGAATTTTATACGATTTGTCAAAAAGTGACGCGGGATACGGATGGAGATGGTGAGCTGGATCAGTTTGGAAGTACAGATTATACCTGGCGGGAGGCTTTGGCAGCCCATGGGGGCCAGCTTTTCCGTCAGGACAGCATTAATCTGACGAGCAAAGAAATGAAGCGCTCGCTCTATTTTGTCGAAAAACTCGAAGCCCTTCATGGCAACTTCAATGTCACTTCTAAGGATTTTGATGAAGGCAAGGTCGCTTTTTATCCGATGACCTTGGCCCAGTACCGAACTTATAAACCTTATCCCTATCATGTGGCCAAGTATTCAAATTTCACTTGGACCTGTATCCCTATGCCAGGGGCTTCTGGCTCGACTCCGTCAACCTTAGTGGATACATCCCTGTTTGCTCTGTCTTCTCGGGCCAGTGCGAGCAAGGAGGCCAAGGAATTCATGGAATTTTTGACCCAGGACCAGCAGGTCCAGCAGGAACTCTTTCGGCAGTCGCAGGGGACCTCTGTCCTCCCTTCTGTCGTCAATAGTTCAAAGAGTCGGGACCTTCTTAAAGCGGATGATTTCGGGGTTGACTCTCTGACGAATCAGACCCTGGACCAGATTATGAAAAAAGCTGTCCTAAGCACTCCTGGCAACCTGCCAACTGATATCTGGGATCGGTTGGATTATTTGATCCATAATGCTCTAAAAGCAAAGGATATTGATAATCAATTGCCTCAAATTCAAAAGATTATTGAGGAAATGCTTCGGGAGAAGTTTCGTTAAGAGCAACTAGGCATCTGTCAAGTGACAGATGTCATTTTTTTATTGACAGATGTCAACTTTTCTTTGTGACAAATGACAATAGTAAAACGCTTTCAAAAGCAATACAATAAGGTCATCATAAAGGAGGCGAAAGGATGAAGTATCTGGTATTGGTCAGTCATGGTGGACTGGCAGAAGGTCTGAAAAGTTCACTGGCTATGTTTGCTGGGGATAAGATCGATCAAGTGATTGCGGTCGGATTGAAAGAAGGCAAATCGGTAGATGATTTTGCTCATGATTTTCGTCAGGCGCTTTCCCCTTTGACAGATGAGGACTCTGTCTTAGTTCTAGCGGACATTGTAGGTGGCAGTCCTTTGACAACGGCGGCAACGGTGCTAGAGGAACAAGGGAAGCTGAGTACAGCCTTGATCTTAGGTGGAATGAACTTGACCATGGCGCTGACAGCAGTTGTGATGAAGGACATGATGGAGGGGGCTGATCTAGCCCAGGTGATTTTATCCGAAGCTTCCACTGCCTTGCAAGAATTTGCCCTTGCCCCGGTAGAGGGTGACGATGAAGAAGATGATGATATTTAACTAAGGGAGGTTAGAAAATGGTAGTATCATTTGTACGAATTGACGACCGTATGATCCACGGTCAAACAGTAACTCGATGGGCTAAAGAAAAGCCTTGTGATGGCTTGATCGCTGTCAACGACGCAGCAGCTTCTAATAAGGTCTTGATCCAAGCCTATAAAGGGGCTTCGGATAAGAAAACCTTTGTTTGGACCAAGGAAGCTTTTAAAGAAAAATCTGCAAAAGTAACGGAATCAGAAACTCGCTATTTCTTGATTACCAAGAACCCCATCGATATGAAAGAAATTTTGGTCGACCAAGGGTTTGTCCCAGGCGATGTCAAAGAAATCATTGTCGGTCCTGCAAATGACCGTCCGGGTGCTGTGAAATTGGGGAACAACCAATCCATCACCCAGGAAGAAGCAGAAGCCATCGAAGCCATTCAGGCTGCAGGCTACAAGGTGAAATTCCAGTTGCTTCCGGATGTATCCATCGGTTACTGGGATGATTTTAAATCAAAATTCGGATTCTAGAGAGGGGAGCATCCTAGCTCTTCATCACTAAACTATACTTACAAACAAAAGGAGCATTTGTTATGACAGTTTCATGGATTCAAGCAATCTTGCTTGGTATTTTCGCCAGTTTGTCTTCAATGCCTGGTATGGGTGGTACCAGTATCGGGAACTATACTCTTGGACGTCCTCTAGTCGGAGGGTTGATTTCAGGGTTGATCCTTGGAGATGTGACAACCGGTATCATGGTCGGGGTTGCCCTTCAAGTCGTTTATATCGCCTTGGTAACACCTGGTGGTACCGTATCTGCCGATGTGCGGGCTATCTCTTATATCGGAATTCCTCTTTCTATCTTATTTGTTCATGCCAACAATATCACGGGTGAGGCAGCAATTGCAGCGGCAGCAGCCCCTATCGGTGCAGCCGTTGGGACCATCGGTACTGTTCTTTTCTACGGTACTGCAACCATGAACTTGCTTTGGCAACACATCGGTTGGAAAGCCGTTGAAGAAGGAAACTTCAAAAAACTCTACGCAGTTGACTGGGTTTACCCATGGATTTCTCACTTCCTCTTTTCTTTCCTTCCAACGATGATTATCACCAAATACGGTGAAAACATGGTGGATTTGATGAAACAATACCTTCCAATGGATGGTTACTGGATGAAAGCCCTCTTTACAGTCGGTGCTCTTCTTCCATGTGTCGGTATTGCCATCCTCTTGAAGCAAATCGTTACAGAAGTGAGAGACTTCATTCCATTCTTTGTTGGATTTACCTTGGCAAAATCTCTTGGCTTGAACTTGGTAGCGAGTGCGGTGGTTTCATTGATCTTTGCGGTAATCTACTATGAACTTGAAGTGATTAAAACAATGAAAGTCGTCCCTGCTGGAGCAAATGACTTTGACGATGATGAGGAGGATATCTAAGATGGCTGATAAAAAGAAAATTTCAAAGAAAACGCTAACCAAAGCATTCCATCATTGGTATTATGGTCACTTGACCTGTTTCTCTCAAGAACACATGCAAACCTTTGGGTATTTGACTTCTATGCTTCCAATCGTAGAAGAAATGTATGATTCCAAAGAAGAACAAAAAGAAGCTATGCAAACCTATACTGCCTTCTTTAATACCGAACCACAACTGGGATCACTGGTTGTAGGGATTACAGCTGGTTTGGAAGAAGCGCGTGCCAATGGAGATGCAGTAGATGGCGAAACCATCAACGGGATGCGTGCTGGTCTGATGGGACCAATCGCCGGGATTGGTGACTCCTTGGTTGTTGGGACCTTAATCCCTGTACTTCTCGGGATAGCCCTTGGTCTTTCTAAAGACGGAAACATTACAGGAGCTCTCTTCTACATCGTCGTTTGGAACCTCTTGGTATACTTGGGAATGCGTTTCGCCTTCTTCAAAGGTTATCACTTAGGGGACAAGGCTGTAGAATTCCTTGTAGGACCAAAAGGACAAGCCCTTCGCAAAGCGATTAGTGTAGTCGGTGGTATGGTCATCGGTGCTGTAGCAGCGACTTGGGTCTCTGTTACAACAGCCCTCGAATTCAAAAATGCTGACGGAGAAGCCTTCCTTAAAATCCAAGAAAAGATTGATGGTGTTTATCCAGGTCTCTTAACTGCTACCTTTATCACTCTTTGCTGGTGGTTAATGGCGAAGAAGAAAGTTTCACCAAACAAGGTCATGCTTCTTTTGGTCATCATCGCCTTGGCTGGGGTAGCTCTTGGAATCTTTGATCCAGGTCTCAAATACTAAGAGAAAACTAGAAACAGTTTATTGCAACCGGAGCATTGAGAATGAAGTACGTGACCTCCTTTACGAATACTTCATTCTCAATTTTTATTGAAGGAGGCATTTATGCACACCAGACAAGAATTAATAAAGGGGTATGAGACGGAAATTCGCTACCAACGCCATATGTTGGAAAACTTGGGTCGCTGGTTTAGTGTGCTCTTTCTCATGGCCAGTATTGGTGGACTTCTGATTTATTTCTTTCACAAAACTTCTCTACTATTTTTGATCTTAGGTAGCTTGATAGCCCTATTTGGGCTAGTAGGGATGTTGCTAGTGGGCTATGGGATGTATCGTGGTCGATCCAACTTGCAAAAAGTCATCCAAGCTTACCAACAAAAGTTGAATTTGGTTGGCTAAAAATCGAAAGCACTTCGAAGAGATTGAGGTGTTTTTTTCTTGACTATTTTTGACCAAGTGATACAATAGAAACATGAGTTAGCACTCGATATCGAAGAGTGCTAAAATACAGGGATGGAGGAACGATATGTTAAAACCATTAGGAGACCGCGTGGTCTTGAAAGTAGAAGAAAAAGAACAAACAGTCGGTGGCTTTGTCATCGCAAAAGCAAGTCAAGCTGAAACCAAAACAGCAGAAGTCATCGCTGTAGGTGAGGGGGTTCGGACCCTTAGTGGTGAGTTGGTAGCACCAAGCGTCAAAGTCGGTGATACTGTCTTAGTGGAAAATCATGCAGGCGTTGAAGTGAAAGACGGCGATGAGAAGTACACGATTGTTGGGACTGCAAGTATTCTCGCCATTGTTGAAGCCTAAAGAATCAGAAAGGAGAAAAATCTATGTCAAAAGAAATTAAATTTTCATCAGATGCTCGCGCAGCCATGGTCCGTGGGGTGGATATCCTAGCAGATACCGTTAAGGTGACCTTGGGACCTAAAGGCCGCAATGTGGTGCTTGAAAAATCATTTGGGTCACCATTGATCACCAATGATGGGGTAACCATCGCCAAAGAAATCGAATTGGAAGACCATTTCGAAAATATGGGTGCCAAATTGGTATCAGAAGTGGCGTCTAAAACTAATGATATCGCTGGTGATGGGACAACGACTGCGACTGTCTTGACCCAAGCTATCGTCCGTGAGGGGATCAAGAACGTTACAGCAGGAGCGAATCCAATCGGTATCCGTCGTGGGATTGAAGCAGCGGTTGCGACTGCTGTTGAAGCCTTGAAAAATAACGCCATTCCAGTTGCCAATAAAGAAGCCATCGCCCAGGTTGCGGCTGTTTCTTCTCGCTCTGAAAAAGTCGGTGAGTACATCTCAGAAGCCATGGAAAAAGTGGGCAATGACGGGGTGATCACGATTGAAGAATCTCGTGGAATGGAAACAGAGTTGGAAGTCGTGGAAGGAATGCAGTTTGACCGTGGTTACCTCTCTCAATACATGGTAACAGATAACGAAAAAATGGTGGCAGACCTTGAAAATCCTTATATCTTAATCACGGATAAGAAGGTGTCAAATATCCAGGAAATCCTTCCATTGCTTGAAAATATCCTGCAAAGCAATCGTCCGCTCTTGATTATTGCGGATGATGTGGATGGAGAAGCTCTTCCAACTCTTGTCTTGAACAAGATTCGTGGAACTTTCAATGTCGTAGCTGTTAAGGCTCCTGGATTTGGGGATCGCCGTAAAGCCATGTTGGAAGATATCGCTATCTTGACAGGGGGTACAGTCATTACGGATGATCTTGGCTTAGAGTTGAAAGATGCGACCATCGAAGCCCTTGGTCAAGCAAGTAAAGTGACAGTGGACAAAGATAGCACAGTCATCGTAGAAGGTGCTGGAAACCCTGAAATTATTGCCAATCGTGTAGCCGTGATTAAATCACAAATTGAAACCACAACTTCAGAATTTGACCGTGAAAAATTGCAAGAACGTTTGGCCAAATTGTCTGGTGGTGTTGCAGTCATCAAGGTCGGAGCGGCAACTGAAACGGAATTGAAAGAAATGAAACTCCGTATCGAAGACGCCCTCAATGCAACACGCGCAGCGGTTGAAGAAGGAATTGTTGCAGGTGGTGGTACGGCCCTTGCTAACGTTATTTCTGCAGTTGCAACCCTTGAATTGGAAGGGGATGAAGCAACAGGACGCAATATCGTGCTTCGTGCCTTGGAAGAACCTGTACGCCAAATCGCTCACAATGCGGGTTACGAAGGTTCGATTGTTATTGATCGCCTAAAAAATGCTGAGCTTGGAACAGGGTTTAATGCTGCAACAGGTGAATGGGTCAACATGATCGAAGCAGGAATTATTGACCCAGTGAAGGTGAGCCGTTCAGCCCTTCAAAATGCGGCATCTGTAGCGAGTCTGATCTTGACGACCGAAGCAGTGGTAGCCAACAAACCAGAACCAGCTCCAGCAGCGCCAGCTATGGATCCAAGCATGATGGGTGGGATGATGTAATCTGATACCAATGATTGGTGCTAAAGCACCGAATCATTGGACGGTAGCCACTATGTCGCGGTCTACCTAATCATCTTACTAGCTCAAAGGGAGGAAAGTATCGTTCCTCCCTTTTCACGTCGTAACCCCGTGTCAATTTATTAGGTGGATTTGTAGTTTACGGCAAGTACTATGGTGTCTTGCCGAAGTGTCTTACTAAGAAAACAAAGAAGGCATTATCGGCCTTCTTTATTTTCTGTCGTAATCTGTGTGCTTGATTGAGGCTTCGCCTCTAATCATTTGATGCCAACCACTATCAGGTGGCTTGGTTAAACGTCTTACTAGCTCAAAGGGGTTAGTAGAATCTTTTCAATTTTCGACCAATCATAGGACGAACGGGTTGCTTTAATCTCTTCTTTATGAAGAGAGGATACATATTTATATATATTGTAATAGTTTGTGAAATAAATTTAGCTGGAACCTGTTTTTTCTACAGATCGGTTTCCTTGCTTGACGGAACTGAGATTAATTCGATGAGGATCAGAGCAGTCATTTGAGGTGCGGGTTTTTGTTTACATATAGTGAAATCACGGGGATGATACCCTTTGAAGCAGGTAGATAGATAGTAGATATTTTGGAGTAACCTGCCTGTTCGATATTTGGAATGAAATTGCAATACAAATTCCTTTATTTTGTAACAAAGATGCGTTAAAATATAGGAAGTAGATAAATGTTCTACACTAGAGCAAGGGGGGAATACTTCCCACATACATGTCTAAAGACAAAAACTTGATCGAATTAATTAAAACTTTTTGATTCTTAATTTTTATCGACCTTTTTCATATTAAACTTTTTCATCCACCCCTTGCTAAGGCTCTTCCAGATTTTTCTGGGGGAGTTTTTTGTATTTTATAAACATTTCACATTTCTCCTTTATAATGAAAGCAACAAATGATGAAAGCGAGCCCAGTTGCTATCAATAAACTGGGGAGTCTTTCTTTTAGATGGAGGTAGGAGATGTTTCTCTTGCAACAGGCAATCGCCTATATTTCTCGAAAAAGAACGAGGAATCTGGTCCTCTTTCTGATTCTCCTCTTGATCCTCTCTTGCTTGTATTTCTGTTTTTCACTGATGCAAGTGGGAGGAAGGCTGGAGGATCATATCAAGCAGTCGGCTGGAACTAGTTTTGCCCTGACCAGTAAACAAGGGGATACTCCCTTTGCTCTGAAGGAGGCTAAAAAAGTGCAGCAATTAGCTGGGGTAGGATCCATGGTCCCACAATATGAAAGCCCCGTTCGTATTCTTGATAAAGAAGCGGTGACGGGACAGCAGTCGGTAGAGCGGGAGGATCTGGGTCAGGAAGCCAAGCAAGCGCTAGGCGCTGTCTTTACCCAGAAGACAGACCAGCACCTGGATTTCCGGAGTGGCAGTTTCCAACTGGTGCAAGGCAAGCACTTATCTGATAAGGCTCGCGGCCAGATCTTGATCCACCAAGAGTTGGCTAAGAAGAACAAGCTAAAGGTCGGAGATTCCTTGACCTTAACCAGCTTTCAGATGGGAGAGACTCCTGCCAAAGAGCAAACCTTTGAAATCGTAGGGATTTTTTCAGGTAAGAAACAGGAAAAATTTACAGGAATGACCTCTGATCTGAGTGAAAACCAAGTCTACCTCCCTTATGAGGATGCGACTAAGCTTCTAGGTCTCAGTCAGCAAGAAGTGACCCAGGTCACCTTTGGAGTCAAAGATCCTGAGAAAATCGATGCCCTCTTGAAGCAAGTCAAAAGCTTGGATCTGGATTGGCAATCTCTGCGCGTGGTCGAAGATCGCAAGGCCTTTGACCAGATGAAGGAATCCTCTCAGACCTTAGAAGGCCTGGTACGGATCATGATGATCGTCCTCCTAGTGACAGGAGCCGGTGCCCTATCGCTCTTACTAAGTCTCTGGACACGGGAGCGGATCCATGAAATCGGGGTGCTCTTATCCATTGGGAAGAGCAAGGGCCGGATCTTTAGACAGTTCCTCTTGGAGGTGGTGCTGGTATCCTTACTAGCGGTGATCCCAGCCTTTCTCATCGGACGGATGGTCAGCCATCGTTTCTTAGAGCAGTTTGTCGGAGAGACTGGTCAACAGCAGACCCTAGACTTGCTCAACCAAATCCCTCAAGGCCTTTCCTTAGGAATCGCCTATGCTAGCCTCTTGTGCTTGATCCTTCTGTCGCTCGGTGTAACTACCAGCATGATCTGGCGCAAGACCCCAAAAGAAATATTAACAAAAATGAGTTAAGGAGAAATGACACATATGTTAGAACTCAAGAATGTAGCCTATAGTTACCAAAGCTATAGTGAAGATATCCTCTCAAATGTGAACTATCAGTTCGAAAATGGGACCTTTTACAGTATTATTGGTCAGTCAGGAGCTGGGAAATCAACCCTCCTCTCGCTCTTGGCTGGTCTAGACAATCCCAAGAAGGGGCAGGTTCTCTTTGATGGGGAGGACATCCAGACCAAAGGGTCTAGCTACCATCGCAAGCACCATGTTTCCCTGGTCTTTCAGAATTACAATCTGATTGACTATTTGACGCCACTTGAAAATGTCCGCCTGGTCAACAAACAAGCTGGGAAAGACATTCTCTTGGAATTGGGATTGGATGAAACACAAATCAAACGCAATGTTCTCCAACTATCCGGAGGGCAGCAGCAACGGGTGGCTATTGCGCGTGCGCTCGTTTCAGAAGCACCTGTCATCTTGGCGGATGAGCCGACAGGAAACCTTGATGAACAGACAGCAGGTGACATCATTGCCATTTTGAAGAAATTGGCCAAGGAACGCCAAAAATGTGTCATCGTCGTCACCCACAGCAAGGAAGTGGCAGAGGCCTCCGATGTGGTCTTGGAATTGAGTCGTCGTAGCCTCGTTGAGAAGAGCAAGTAAGGAGGGAATGCTATGTTGCGAAATGCTTTTGCTTATATCACACGTAAATGGCCCAAGTCTCTCTTGCTCTTTGCCATTATTCTCCTCATGGGGACCTTGAGCTTGATCGGACTCTCTATGAAGGGAGCGACCCAAAAAGCTTCATCGGAAAGCCTGGGATCCATCACCAATAGCTTCTCCATGCAGATCAATCGCAGGACTAATCCAGGAACCCCTCGGGGAGCTGGGAATCTCAGAGGAGAAGATATCGAAAAAATCAGCCAGGTAGAGGGGATCACTTCCTCCATCAAGCGGATTAATGCCATCGCAGATATCCTAGACCACGAGATCATTGAGACTGAAGAAACCTTACAAAACCAATCTCCAGAGCGGGCTAAACACTTCAAGAATACCTTGATGGTGACAGGGGTCAATGACTCTTCAAAAGAAGATAAGTTTGTCTCTGGAGCCTACAAGCTGGTCCAAGGGGAGCACCTGACGGATAAAGACAAAAACCAAATCCTTATGCACGAAGATTTGGCGAAAAAGAATGGCCTCAAGGTAGGCGATAAGGTGCGCCTCAAGTCCAACCTCTATGATGCTGACAATGAAAAAGGGGCTAATGAAACCGTCGAAGTGACCATTAAGGGTCTGTTCTCAGGAAAAAACCAAGCACCTCTAACTTACGCCCAAGAATTGTATGAAGATACCCTCATTTCTGACTTGGATACAGCTGCCAAACTCTATGGCAATACTGTCCAAACAGCTACCTATGAAGATGCGACCTTCTTTGCAAAAGGGGATCAGGACCTGGATGCCTTGATCGAAAAAATCAAAGCCTTGGATATCCCATGGAATTACTTTGACTTGGTTAAGAGCTCTTCCAACTACCCAGCCTTGCAAAAATCCATCAGCAGCATGTTCCAAGTGGCGGACTACTTGTTTATCGGTAGCCTCATCTTTGCTAGCTTGCTTCTCACCCTTCTCCTCGTCTTGTGGCTCAATGCCCGTCGCAGAGAAGTGGGTATCTTGCTGGCTCTAGGGCTGTCTAAGGTACAGATTGCAGGGCAATTTGTGGCAGAATTGGTCATGATTTCCATTCCAGCCTTCCTCCTCTCCTATGGAGTCGCAGGTCTTCTTGCCAAAGGAGTCGGAGATACGGTGCTCAAAAACGTCACCAGTGGCATTGCCAAACAAATGGCTCAAGAATCCTCTGCCGCCAACCTTGGTGGAGGAGCTGAGGCGGAAAGCTTCAGTAAGACCCTGACAGATCTCCATATGGACATCCAACCGAGCCAATTGCTGGTGATTGTGTTGGTCGGTGGGCTCCTCTTGATTCTGGTATCCATCCTTTCTTCGCAATGGCTCTTGCATAAGAAACCAAAGGAACTTTTGGTGGATGTCGAATAAGAGATTGTTTCCTAAAATAGAAATAGGGTATAATAGGAGGTAGAAGTTTCTTAGATAAAAAGGAAAGTGTATGAAGATACTAATCGTAGAAGATGAAGTCCTGATTCGAGAAGGGATGAGCGACTATCTCATGGAATGTGGCTATGAAGTCTTTGAAGCAGGCGATGGGCAGGAGGCCCTGGATCTCTTTCACAGAGAAGCGCCGGATCTAGTCTTGCTGGATATCCAGCTTCCCATCCTCAATGGCTTGGAAGTCCTCAAGACTATTCGCAAGACTAGCTCAGTCCCTGTCTTGATGCTAACGGCCTTCCATGACGAGGACTATAAGTTGACAGCCTTTGGAGAGTTGGCAGATGGCTACCTGGAAAAACCCTTCTCCTTGTCCCTCTTGAAGGTCCGTATCGAAGCTATTTTTAAAAAGCTCCAGCCTTCACGGGTCTTCACCTATGGAGAGGCACGGGTGGATTTTGAGAGCTACACAGCCAGCCTAGCAGGCCAAGCAATTTCCATGAATGCCAAGGAGTTGGAAATCTTGGAATATTTGCTCCAGCATGAGGGCAAGGCCCGGACCCGCTCTCAAATCCTCGATGCCGTCTGGAAGGAGACGGAGGAGATTCCTTTTGACCGGGTGATCGATGTCTATATCAAGGAACTACGAAAAAAACTAGAGCTGGACTGTATCGTAACGGTACGCAATGTCGGCTATAAATTGGAGAGACCATGACCAAACGGAGTATCTTTGCAAAAATCTTTCTGATCACCTTTGCCCTTTTTAGTAGCTTAGTCATCCTTCTCCATGCTTCGGTTTACTTTATTTTTCCATCGACCTATATCGAGTCCCAGCGCCAGACGATTTTGAAGAAATCGCAAGCCCTGGCTAAGAGTTTCCAGGGCCAGGAAGAAGGGACCATTGAGTCGGTGATCGACCTTTATTCCAAGACCAATGATATCAAAGTCTCGATTAAGGGCAAGGAAAAACAAAATGCCCTAGAGGTCAAGGATGACCTGCTCGTGAACCCTGACAGCCAGAACAATTCCCTGGTCATTGAAGAGCGAAAGATTCAGACCAAGGAAGGGAAGGACTTGACCTTGCAATTCCTAGCAACTGTTGATTCCCAAAAGGAAGCGCGGGATATCAGTCTGGGCTTTCTTCCCTATAGTCTCCTTGCTTCCTTTGTTCTGTCACTGATTGCCTCCTATCTCTATGCCCGCCTGATTTCTGCTCCAATCCTTGAGATCAAGCAGATGACCAAGCGGATGAAACGGCTGGATCGGACAGCCAGTCTCCCCATTCATTCGCAGGATGAGATTGGCGTCCTCAAGCAACAAATCAACGACCTCTATCACCATCTTTTAGAGGTGATCGACAATCTAGAGCAGCAGAAACAGGAAAATCTGAAGTTGGAGCAGATGAAGGTGGAATTCCTACGGGGAGCTTCGCATGAGCTCAAGACCCCTCTGGCCAGCTTGAAGATTATCCTAGAAAATATGCGAGATAAGATCGGCCGCTACAAGGACCGGGACCGCTACCTGGCGGTCTCCCTCGATATCGTCGATGAGATGAACCAGATCGTCCTAGAAATCCTATCCCTGTCCTCTGTACAAGAATTGGCTGGAGACAAGGAGTGGATCCAGCTGGATCAGGTCTTAGAGCAGATCCTCGACCAGTACAAGGTCTTGTCTCAATCCCGCGCGCTCACGATTGACAACAAAATCCCTGACAAAGCAGTTTATATGGACCCAGCCATTCTGAAATTGGTCCTCTCAAATGTCATTAGTAATGCCGTCAAGCATTCGGATGCCGGTGGAGAGATCCAGCTCCGTCTCGAAGAAGAAGGGACGCACTTGGCGGTTGAAAATACCAGCCAGGAAATGGTAGAGACCGCTAAGATGCCAATGACCGCTAGTCGCCAGAAGAAGGAAGGTGGCTTGGGACTCTTCGTGGTCCAACACTTGCTGGACCATGAAGAACTGGCCTACCAATTTGATAAAACGGCTATGGGCTTACGCTTCCGTATGGAACTGCCCAAAGATCCACAAGAATAAAAACTAGCGAACAAGAGAAATGCTTGTTCGCTAGTTTGTATTTAATCAACTTTTTCGATCTTTAGCAATTGGCCGTGTTTTAATTCATAAATGGTATCTACATAGGTCAGGATGGAGCGGTCATGGGTCACCATGATGGCGCTCTTGTTTTTGGATTTGACTTCTTTCCGGATCAACCTGGCTATTTCTTGTCCCCGATCCGGGTCTAGGCTAGCGGTTGGTTCATCGGCTAAGATGACCTGGGGATTTCCGATAAAGGCCCGAGCGATGGCTGCCCGTTGTTTTTGCCCACCAGACATCTGATTCGGGTATTGGTGGTAACAAGCTTCGATGCCCAGATCTGCCAACAAGGCTTTGACCTCCTCTTGGCGTTTTTTCTTGTCCTTTTCCCCCTTCAATTTGGCCACCAGTTCTAACTGGTCACCGATTTTCATATAGGAGAGGAGCTGGTGATCTTGAAAGATAAAGCCGAGCAATTCCAGGCGTTTTTGCGTCCACTGACCTTGGTTGAGGTCAGTCAAGTCTTGGCCAGCGATAGAAATCCGCCCCTCGTCCGCTGATAAGAGTAAACCAGCTATAGCTAAGAGAGTGGATTTACCAGATCCTGAAGGGCCTAAGATGGCGACAAATTGGTTGGGTTCGACGCTTAAATTAAGCTGGTTGAGGACATGGTGCATCTGGCTGCCATCGGCGTAGGATTTTCTGATATTTTCTAATGCGATAATGGCCATCTTATTCTCCATTTCCACCAATGACTTCGATTGGATCTACTTTTTTGATTTTGACAAGGGACAAGGCACCACACAAAATAGAGGTCAGGATAAAGCTAACCGAGATGATGAGATTGTCTTTCAGGGTCATAAAGGAAGGGACGCTATTGGGTAAAAATGGCGCCATCATAGTTGCCAAACCAAGCCCCAGCAGTACTCCGATGAGGGAGATGATGGTGAGCTGGGATAGTTGGACATAGGTAATCTGGCTCATGGACATGCCAATGGCCTTTAGGACACCAAACTGTTTCAACTTTTGCAGGGTCAGGATATAGAAGAAGACCCCAAGGATAGCAGAAGAAGCGAGTAGCAGCACCCACGTGATCATCCGTAGCGTCAGGTTTTGAGCCTTGTAGCCAGGGATTTTATCGATTACTTGCTTCTTATCCGCCACCATCAAGTTGCTGGCTAGATCACTAGAAGTGATGCTCTTCTTGGTCACAAGGGTTTGGGCTTGCCATTGATAGCTTGGATCTGTTTTTTGCCGCATACCTGTGTAGGTCTCCGAGCTGATATAACCAATCTTGCTATAGCCGTATCTAGCATTTTTCGCAAAGGCCACGACCTTGAGTTTTTGCTTAGAAGTTTTGTCGATCACTTGATCGCCGACTTGGATTCCCTCATCTTCTTTGAAAGAACTGTCCAAAATGACCTCGTTTTTCTGTAAGTCGGAGATCTTGAGGTCTGTATCTTCCATGATTGGATTGAGGATCTCTTTTTCATTGTGATCGGTCGCGAAGTAGGTGATGTCCAGGGTATTGGAATCCTCTGTTTTTGAGACGGTTGCTCGCTGGATGGACAAGCCAGAATAGTCTATCCCTTTTATCTTTTGGACCTCATCTAAATCTTTCGCTGTAATGGTTGAAAAGGGGATAATCCCTTCTGAATCCGTCGAAAGGATGTAGTGCAGGGCCCCATAGTTATCGATTTGGGCCGATACCGACCGGCCCAGTCCATTTGTCAGACCGGACAAGAACACCACCATAAACATGAGAATGGTAATGAGAAGTTCAATCAGGATGAACTTCTTGGGTTGGTATTTAATTTCATTCCATGCAATTTTCATATTGGTTCTCCTTTTAGCAGGGAGGTGCTCTAGAAGGGTTGCTAGCACCTAAACATACTCTACCATCATACCACAAGTTGGGGGAGAATATGGGGCTGGTGTTTGGGGAGGGGGAGGCATCGGATTGATTTACTGGGTTCAATTAGATTCTAAGAGATTAATTGTTAATGTAAACAAAAAAATCTGTTATGGACAAGCAAAAAAGCCTTGGGCTCAAGGCTTTTTCCTGTTGATTTAGATGCCCCTGCATGGATTTGGAAAGGATTTTCATATTGAAAATAATCAAAAATATTGAAATATAGATGATTTTAGGGAGGTGCTTTTAGGTATTTCCAATGTCATGATTTAAAAATGGGGCAAAAATGGGGTAAAAACGAATGACTCATAAAGGTTTCTAATTTGGTTTGAAAAACCTATAATACCTAATGATTATGCCATACTAGATATATAGTGTTGTTATAAATAAAAATCAGTATGAAATCAAATCGGAGGATAAAATGGAAAAACAAATTAATGAAAAAATTCGTGAAATTGCACAAAGTGTTAACGAGATGATACCAGTAGCTTGGGATAATCTTTACATTGGCATTAATCTTGCTTCTGATGGAGGGGGAGTGTATTATTTCTTTAATGAAGAAGGAATAAATGAGTATATCTACAATCTCTATATTCCTAAGCAATATAGTACTACTATTTAATTATCAAAATGAATATATGACGGTATAATTAAAATTTCAGAACAAAACTAATCCTCAAATAAAAATTGAGTGTACTCAATGATTATGGTATAATATACATAAAAATTATATCTGAAGAAAAGAGGAAACGGCATAGCATTAAATTATAAACCCTTGTGGATACAACTCGCCAAAAAGGGATTAAAGAAAACAGAAGTTATTGTTATTGCACAGATTACAACTAATGTCATGGCACAGATGGGAAAAAATAAGCCAATCACACTTAAAAATTTAGAAAAAATATGTAATGCATTGGAATGTACTCCAAATGATGTATTTAGTTTTAAGGAGGGTGGAAATGAATGACTGAAATGAAAATAATGCTTGTAGAAGATGATATTAACTTAGCAGAGCTTATAAAGATTTATTTAATATCAGAGAATTGGGAAATCAGCATTTTTCATACTGGAAAAGAGGCGTTAGAGGAACTTGAAAAAAATAAATATGACTTGATATTATTGGATATTTTACTTCCTGATATAAATGGATTTGAAATATGCAAAAAGATAAGAGAAACGTCCACTATGCCAATTATTATGCTTACTGCCTTAGAAGATTCTATTCATAGAGTGCAAGGATTGAATATAGGTGCAGATGACTATATCGTAAAACCGTTTGAACCATCTGAATTGATTGCGAGAATTAATTCTCATTTTAGAAGAAGTTATGTATTTACAAAAAATATTGTAAATACAATTAATTGTGATAGAGAAGTTAATAATTTAAAGATTAGCATTAAAACACATAAAGCTTACTATGGTAATATAGAGATTGAACTAACACCAAAAGAATTTGATATTTTGTGGTTGCTTATGGAAGAACCTGGTAAAGTGTATAATATGGATGATATACACTATAAAATATGGGGTGAAAAGGTATTAGAAAATGAAGTTAATCCAGTTATGGTTCATGTAAGAAGAATTAGAAGTAAGTTTGAAAAGATTGGGTTAAAATCAGTCATAGTAACCGTTTGGGGAGTGGGGTATAAAATCAATGGGTAAGCGAAAAAGTTTTTTTGTGGAAGGTATTATTTATCAAATACTATGGATATTTTTAAGTACAATCCTATTTTTCATTATTTACAAAATAATGGATAATTTTTTTGTTGACAGTGTAAATCCAGAATTGCCATTAGATAAATTTGCTTCCTTTTATTTTGAAATAGGTAAATATATAATACTTTTACTAGGGGCGCTTACTATATTGACAGGAACATTTATAATACAGAAAAAAAGGTTTTATGTATATAATCAATATTTTGAGTCTGGACTGAATTATCTTAGAAGTGAAGATAAAGATTTAATACCATTTCATGAGTCATTATCAAAGGAACGAGATTTGTTTATAGAACTTCATAATTACCAAAAAGAACTTGAAAAGGAGTATGAACTGGTATATAAAGAAAAAACAGATCTGCTAACGTATTTAGCTCATGATATAAAAACTCCTCTTGCGAATATGATAGGTTATATAACACTATTAAAAGACGAAAAAAATCTTTCTGAAGAACAAAAAAACAAGTTTGTTGATGTTATATATGAGAACATAAAATATTTAAATCGTTTATGTGAAGATTTTTTTTCATATTTAAAATTCAATTTAAATGAAATTCCACTAAATTTAATGGATGTAGATATAAAAATTTTTTTTAGCCAGTGGGAAGAAGAAAAAAGCTTATCTATAAAAGATCATCTTTTAATTTTGGAGTTTTTAGATTTGGAAAACAGTAAGATTAAAACGGAACCACAACTTTTACTTAGAATAATGGAGAATCTGATTACAAATGCAGTTAATTATTCTGTGAAAGGAACAAGCATAAATATAAAGGTTGAGGAAATTAATGGAATGTTAAAAATAAGTGTTATAAACGATGTTTCTTCAAATTTAAATGTGAATTGGAATATGGTTACTTCAAAGTTTTATAGGGGAAATTTATCAAGACGAATAAGCAATAATGGATCGGGACTTGGACTTACAATTGTAAGTGACATTGTAAAACACTTGGGTGGAAATTTTGAAATTGGAGAGGAGAATAAAAGAGTTTGTGCTAAAGTAACACTTCCATATAGATTAAATTAAATCGCAAAGAAAACGCAAGAATTATTCAAAGATACCGTTAAGTATAAAGCAAAGAGCTATTCTATAATATAAATAAGGATAGCTCTTTTATATTTGAATGGAATTAGGTAGTGTACAATAAGTTGTGTAAACACAAAAAGGAATAAATCCTGTATAGTAGAGTTGCAACACATTTACTAGAA
>NZ_JAHZQQ010000033.1 GCF_019930045.1 Streptococcus australis
TTTAGCTTACAGAACTGCTTGTGAAGCTCTAGAGGATGAGTTCAAGTAAATGTTGCACTTATTCTTGCAATTTATCAGAAGCAATCGATCATTTGTTGTCTATCATTGACAAATATAATATTAAAAATATTGGTCCACAAGTGGATGAGCTACATATTTTGAAAGAATATGTAAATACTAATAAAGAAATGAGTTTAAGAGATAAATTGACAATTTATCAAGCCCTTTTTCCACCACATGGGGGACTTTCTGATATTTACTATTGGAATAATGATGTTGAATTAAGCAAACAGACTAATGAGACTATTACCGAATTAAAAAAGGTTATTGCTAATTATTTATTGGAACGGTAACCTTTGCTGATATTAATGGATTATGTAAAGCCATTAAAATTAGAACTCGATTGATGATCTAAGATATTGATACTCCAGCTTGTTAAATATTTGGGTAATTAGTGTAGGATTTTGTGTGATAGATCTAATGTTTAAATAAAGGAGTAAGGTGTTCAATTGGAGAAAGAATTGTAAATGTTAAAAAGACAATATAAATTATTCAAGAGTATCGACGACAAAATAGCACTCACCGTCCTATATAACAGAGAAAATTATAAAATTTTAACAACCTTTATGATGACAGAAGTTACTGATTTTTATCCGGATGTTCGCGAAGCTTTGGAGAATGTTATTTCTGGGAATATGGAAGAGTACGCTTTTGATGGTAATTTATTGGGGATCGAAGTTGGAAAAGAAATAACAGAAGTTTACTTCCAATTTGAGGAAGAACTTTTAGGAGATCCTTGCTTTATTCCTACAAATGAACTGTATAAATTGGTTCTAGAGTGGAAAGAAATGGAAGAAAGAATGAAAAGAGGGGAAGACATTTTTCCAGTGACTTTAGAGGATTGATGTTGAAATAATTCCCCGAATAATGGAGAAGTGATGGACAATAAAGAAGTAAAAGATTTATTTTATAAAGTCCCTGAAGGGGTTGATTATGCAGACATATTGGAAGATGTTGATCTAGAGGATGTTCCTGAAGAAACGATTCAAAAGTTGACTTCATTATTGGACAGTGATGATGACTATATACGCTATCAAGCTTCTAGATTGTTGACCATTTGGGGAATTAGAGAAGGCTTTGATATCTTGACTCAGATGTTCAGTCGAGGGCAATTAGAGTGGATGATTTCGCATCGTCTGTATGGCTATGATGATACCAATCGGATCATATTGGATGCTCTTAAAAACTACTGGGCTACTCAGTCAGACAGTGGTAATGGCGATCAAGCGAGGAAAGATATATTTCCTTATGTCTGTCAAATTATAGATCAAGCAGGAAACAGTTATTATGATATTTCATATTTTTACTATTTAGTTGAGGATAATGGTTTTTCTGAATACATCCCCTACTTGAAACATTTCCTTTCAACCATTATGGACAAACCTGAGGATAATTATTGGCGAATTCATGATACCTTGAAGCTATTCTTAAAGGTAGAGCCTGATTATGTGACACAGTCATTAAAAGAAAAGCAAAAATCATTAAGAGATTTTGGAATCGAGGATAAAGGTGAAAGACATTAACTTTTATAAAGTAAATGATGAGTATGGTTTTATGTCCAATTTTGCTCCCTACCCTTTTTCAGATGGTAGCAAAATCTGGCCAACATCAGAGCATTATTTTCAAGCACAAAAGTTTTTAGTGCCCGAAATTCAAGAGAAAATTCGTCAGATAGCATCTCCAATGGATGCTGCCTTAGAGGGACGCAATCGTCAAAATCCCTTGAGACCAGATTGGGAAGAGATTAAAGATGAGGTGATGCTTCAGGCCCTTCGAATGAAATTTAGCCAGAATCCAGAAATAGCTAAAGAATTGATGACGACAGGAAATGCCATCATCATCGAACATACGCGAAATGATGCCTACTGGGCTGATGGGGGTGATGGCTCTGGGAAGAACAAGCTAGGCCTTCTCTTAATGCAAGTGCGGGAAGAGTTGAAAAACTCAACACTGTAACCTCTCCTCTAGCTATTCCACTTAACAGTCTGGGCTTGGCATTCCAGCCACCCAGATGGCTACAATGATCGATAAGAAGAAAACTCAAGTCAGTTGGCTTGAGTTTTTGTGTGAGGGAATATGCTATAATGAAGAAAACAGAAGGGTGTGCACGAGTAATGTCACCTAACGGGTCAACAAGGATAGTAGGAGCGACAATGATAAAATATTTGGTGCAAAAATTTCTCTGGTTTCGAGAGCGTGGATTTGTACAAATCACCCAGAAGACCTTGGTATCTCTCTTTCCATTTTACTTTTTTCAGCAATTTTTCGCGTGATTTCCCAGTCCTTCTTTTCAGATAGAGGCTATATAAATATGCTCTTTTCTGTTTCGAACTGGTTCCCGGGCTTTCAGCTCACGAGTCAAGTCTTGTCCAATCTTTCTAATTTTACAAGTGGTTTGGCTGGACCTTTAGCAACCTATTTTGCAGGGAAATATACAGCTGGACATTATGGGAGAAGTACAGGAACGGCTGGTGTGACAGCTCTTATGGTTAGTTTTCTTGTTAGCTCACAGGGATTATTGATGGGGCCTCTTCGGGATGGGCAACTATCTCACATCAATCTACCTGCGACGACCAATATTTTCCTGGCGATTTTTTTAGGTTACCTAATTGGTCAGATTTTTCGTCTTTCCAAAGCCAGTGACAACCAAATCGTCAATAAAGACTTTATTTATCAACCCAAGACTGTACGTCCGATTTTCTTGTCTCTGCTCTTAGGAGTCAGTTTAAATGGCCTCTTAGTCCTGGGCAATCAGTACCGTGTCTTTCAGACCATAGGTCAGTTTTTCAGTTCACTGACCGTGACCAGTCATCACCTCCTATCCACTTTTGTCATGGGACTCTTGAATGGCTTATCGGGTTGGGTAGGAAACAGTCAGGTTTTTGCCTTGAACTCGATAGCGGATGATAGTTTTGCCTTGGAAAATCTGACTTATGCCGTCACCAATCATACGACGACTGGCATTCCTTATCTATACACCTTGACCAATTTGTACCGCAGTTATGGCATGGTGGCAGGAGTTGGTGCCGTCCTAGCGCTTTTGGTTGCAATCTTACTGGTTTCACGAAGTCAAAAGGACAAGAAAGTTAGTTTCCTTAGTATCTTTCCAAGCCTCTTTAACAATGGCGCTCCTTTTATGGTAGGAATCCCAGTCCTCCTCAACCTGCTATATGTGATTCCCTTCTTATTGATCCCCTTGGTCAATATGGGAATTGCAGCTCTGGCTTTGTGCTTCAAACTGATGCCAGCAGCTGTCTATCCAGTGCCAGATGGGACACCAAGCATCCTTTATGCTTTTATTGGGACGGGAGGAAGCCTGAGAGCTTTAGCTGTGAGTCTCCTCTGCTTTGCCCTAGACGTAGCCCTTTATATTCCCTTTGTCCGTATGGGCAACCAAGTTCGGAAAGATTTGCTAGAAGAAGGAGGAAGCCATGAAAATCTCTAAAAAAACAGCGCTGGTCTTCACCTTGGTCTGCCTTTTCTTGATTGGCTTGGCCGTGCCTTCTTATAGCTGGACTCGAACCAATGTTTCAAAAATCGAGAAATTTTATAATTCAAAATTGTCTCCCATCATCATGATCCCGGGAAGTTCCGCGACGGAAAATCGCTTTGATGGCTTGGTGACTAAGCTCAACCAAGACCGGCAAGAAACCAAACACAGCCTGCTCAAGGTCAAGGTCTGGAATGATGGTACCATTACTTATAATGGAAGTATTGATGCCAAAGACAATGAACCGATTATCGTCATTGGTTTTGAAAACAACAAGGATGGCTACAGCAATATTAAAAAGCAAGCCAAGATGGTCAACCAAGCCTTTGAAGCCTTGCAAGAAAAATATAACTTCAATAACTTTAAGGGACTGGCCCACTCCAATGGAGGCTTGATTTATACTGCCTTTATTGAAAATTATCTAGGGGATTATGACGTGGATCTCAAGACCCTCATGACCATTGGGACCTCTTATAACTTTACCGAGACCAACATCAAAAATAAATCAGAGATGTTGGCAGACTTTATCAAGAACAGAGAAGCTATTCCGACAACTCTTCATATGTATTCAGTAGCAGGGACCATTACCTATGACTCAGATGAGTTGGTTCCGGATGCTAGTGTGTCAGCTGGTAAGTATATCTATCAAAACCAAGCAGCTAGTTATACAGAGATTACGGTGACAGGAGAGGATGCGCAACACTCAGACCTTCCGACCAATGATGAAGTGGTCGCCTTGATCAAGCAACACATTGAAAGTCAGGATCATCAAAATCGGCAGGAGCAGAAGAATCCGAATTAAATCATATATACTAAGAAGGTTTTACACAAATTATTAGGTGTAGCCTTCTTTTTTGGTATAATATAAAGAGAAAAGTACAGCTATCAAGGATGACACAAAAGGAGAAACTTATGAAACGAAAAGAGAAATTAGGAGCATTCATTCTTCTACTAGCAGGACTTATTACGGTTGGTTGTAGCAAACGTACTCCCCGACATTCTAGTCAGTTGAATAACAGCTCGGAAACATCGTCGATATCATCTTCCGGTAAAAAAGTTACTAAAAAAGAGATGAAAAAGGATTACAAGAAGTTGTACCAGCCCATATTTGAGGATTATCAAAAGATTTTGACCTCGCCAAAGGATACAGCAAGTATTGCAAGTCTCTATCAAAGTTTACAAGCAACTGAGCGTCCAATCAATAGTTGGGCAATCGAGAATGCAGTTAACCAAGCAGATGAAATGCGCTATGCCTTTGCGGATTTGAATAATGATGGGATAGAGGAACTGTTAATTGCAGACCTAAATGTGAGTGGCAAATATTTCTTAACCGGTCTTTACTATTTGCAAGCTGGGAAACCTGTCCTTTTGGCAGAAGGGTTCGTGGCAGGTCATGGTGGAGCAAGAAATGCTGCGCTTGTCTATAAAGGAGGAGAAGTTCTAGAGCTTAGCTGGTCCTCGGGAACGGGGCAAGGTTATGGGACTCTTTATCAGCTTAATGCTAAGCAAGAGCAAGCGACTATCCTCCAAGAAAAAGAGATTCACATACAAGCAAATGATATTGCTGCTGATTTTGGAAAAAATGCATCCGATCAAATTGATTTAAGAGGTCTCGAATGGCAGGAATTTGAAGTTTCTGGTCGTACAACTAAATCAGAAACACAACTAAAAGCTCCTTGGAATGCTAACAAATCGGCGAAACTCGAAGCTTTTATAAAGGACTGGGGAGAAAGACTAGGACAACCCAATTACCAAAAGGGGATCGCAGGAGGGGATGTAGGGCCTGACCACCTCTATACACTTAGGGATGATGGACCAAGTGAGAAAATGAATGCCGAGTATACGGATACAGGTCTAGGAAATGCCCAGTACCGAATTGTAGAGCGTTATAGCAATTGGGATAAATACCCGGATGTTCATAGTTACTTTTTCGCTATCACCAATGCGGGAGAACCGATCGTCTTTCATTCAGATACAACTAATGGAGGACAAATGTATCTTAAACCGACAGAAAATGCTGAACTCCAGGCAGAGTTCAAACGCTTGGTGGAAGAGGAGTAATTTTCATTATCGAGAGTTTGGTATTAGCCAAGCTCTTTTTTTAAAAAAAAATTAATATTTCGATATCGAAATAGTTGACAGATGTAATTTAGAAGATTACAATAAATTCAGAAAGTTCGATATAGAATAATAAGGAGACGAAATGAATAAGGTGTTAGGGGGCTATCAAGCTCTACAGATTCGATTGTTAAATGGGCGTATCTTTCAAAAACTTTTGAGTAAGGAACCAGATGCTCAATACCGAAGTGAACAGGGGAAAATTTTAACGATTTTGTGGAAGCAAGAGTTGGGGTGCGCTACTGCGACAGATATCGCTCTTGCAACGGGTCTAGCCAATAATACATTGACCAGTATGGTTAAGAAATTGGAAGAACAAGGCTTGGTCACGATTCAACCTTGTACACAGGATAAAAGAAAAAAATATATCTCTTTGACAGATCTCGGTTGGGCGCAAAAAGAAATTGGAGACCGTGTCAGCAAGGAACTGGGAGAGATTTTCTACCAAGGCTTTTCTGATCAAGAAATTCGAGAATTTGAAGCCTATCAGGAGCGTATAATCTCAAATCTAAAAGCTAAAGAGAATGACATCTAGGGAAAGGAAGTAACAGTTATGATTGGAATAACAGGTGTAACAGGAAAATTAGGTTCTTATGTGGCTAATCTTGTCGATAAGAAAGGAATGGTTTCCGTACACTTAGCACGAAGTCCAGAGCGTGCAAAAGTTTACGCGTCTGCAGAAATCCGTAAAATAGTGTATGCCAATACTCCAGAGGTGGTTGAGGCCTTAAAGAGTATCGATACCTTGTTGATGGTATCTGCTCGGGAAAATCCAGAGCGTGTCAAGGAGCACAAGGAGTTTTTAGATGCTGCAAAACTAGCAGGGGTGCAGCATATTGTTTATACCTCTTTTTATGGGGCAGATGAGAAGGCAACGTTCACTTTGTCTCGAGATCATGCCCAGACGGAAGCTTATATCAAGGAGTTAGGGTTCACCTATACTTTTTTGAGAGATAATTTTTACTTGGACTTCTTGATTGATATTGCACTTGAAAATGGAGAAATTCGTGGTCCGGCTGGCAGTGGCCTGGTATCAGCTGTTGCCCGTAAGGACACATCTAGGGTTGCAGCAGAGATTCTTTTAAATCCTAAGGAGTGGGAAAATCAAACCTTGAATCTGACAGGGCCAGAGGATCTTTACATGGAAGAAATCGTAGCGCTTCTCTCAAAGGAGACTGGTAAGGACATCACGTATATAGATGAATCAGTAGAAGAAGCTTATGAGTCACGAAAAAAGTGGCCAGCACAAACTTGGGAGTACGATGCCTGGGTCAGCACCTATACAGCGATTAAAGCTGGGGAACAAGCCGGAGTTTCAACAGATGTCGAAAAAGTCCTAGGGCATCCAGCAAGTAGTCTATTGGATATTCTTAGAGATAGAAGATTTATTGAGGAAGAACATGATTGAATACAAACATGTAGCCTTGCGCTACACGGATAAAAATATTTTAAAAGATGTCAATCTCCGCATTGAAAATGGAGAATTCATGGTGCTTGTGGGTCCTTCAGGATCTGGAAAGACTACCATGCTCAAGATGGTCAATCGTCTCTTGGAGCCGACTGATGGTAATATCTATATGGATGGGAAGCGCATCAAGGACTATGCTGAACGGGAGCTACGTCTCAGTACAGGCTATGTCCTTCAAGCCATTGCCCTATTTCCTAACTTGACAGTTGCGGAAAATATTGCTCTGATTCCTGAGATGAAGGGCTGGACTAAAGAACAAATCGCCTCTAAAACAGAAGAACTCTTGGCCAAGGTGGGGCTCCCTGCTGCAGAGTATGCAAATCGCATGGCTAGTGAATTATCTGGTGGGGAGCAACAGCGGATTGGCATTGTGCGGGCTATCATTGGGGAACCAAAAATTCTATTGATGGATGAGCCTTTCTCTGCTCTCGATGCTATTTCCCGTAAGCAGTTGCAGGCTCTGACTAAAAAATTGCACAAAGAGTTTGGTATGACCACCATCTTCGTTACTCATGATACGGACGAGGCCTTAAAATTAGGCGACCGGATTGCAGTGTTGCAAGAAGGAGAGATTGTGCAGGTGGCGGATTCTAAAACCATTCTAGCCCAGCCAGCCAACGACTTTGTCGCAGATTTATTTGGAGGTGCTCACCATGTCTAAACTACTTGCAACCTTTCAAGAACGCTTTGGGGACTGGCTGACTGCACTGGGGCAACATTTGCAACTGTCATTACTGACCTTGCTCCTTGCTGTTTTTCTGGCTGTCCCGCTAGCTGTTTATTTAAGTACACGCAAGAGAGCTAGCAACTGGGTCTTACAGCTAGCTGGAATCTTCCAGACCATTCCTTCCATGGCTCTTCTCGGCCTCTTCATTCCCATTATGGGCATTGGGACGCTTCCGGCCTTGACAGCTCTCGTCATCTATGCCATTTTCCCCATCCTTCAAAATACCATCACTGGTTTACAAGGGATTGATCCAAGCCTTGAAGAAGCAGGGGTCGCCTTTGGGATGACCAAGTGGGAACGACTCAAGAAGTTCGAGATTCCCTTGGCCATGCCTGTTATTATGTCTGGGATTCGGACAGCAACTGTGATGATTATCGGGACGGCTACTCTAGCTGCCTTGATTGGAGCAGGAGGACTCGGTTCCTTTATCCTTCTAGGGATTGACCGCAATAATGCCAGTCTGATTTTGATCGGTGCCCTGTCTTCTGCCTTCTTAGCCATCGCTTTTAACCTTCTTCTCAAATGGATGGAAAAGGCTAAATTGCGGACCATCTTTGCGGCCTTTGCTGTCATGGTCCTTGGATTAGGAGCTTCTTATACGCCAAGTCTTCTTCCAAAACCGAAGAAAGAAAACCTGGTCATTGCTGGAAAGTTAGGACCAGAACCCGAAATTCTAGCTAATATGTATAAGATCTTGATCGAAGAAAATACAGATATGACAGTGACCGTCAAGCCGAATTTTGGGAAGACCACCTTCCTCTATGAAGCCCTGAAAAAAGGGGACATCGCTATCTATCCAGAATTTACCGGTACTGTGACCGAAAGTCTCCTCAAGCCAGCACCACAAGTTGGTCATGATCCAGAAACGGTCTATCAAGCTGCCCGAGACGGGATCAAGCAACAAGACGACCTAGCCTTGCTCAAACCCATGGCTTATCAAAACACCTACGCTGTCGCAGTGCCTAGGAAGATTGCCCAGGAGTATGGCCTTAAGACCATTTCAGATTTGAAAAAGGTGGAAGGGCAACTCAAGGCAGGCTTTACCTTGGAGTTTAACGACCGAGAAGACGGAAACAAGGGCTTGCAGAAGGTCTATGGTCTTAATCTACAAGTCTCCACCATGGAGCCAGCCCTTCGCTACCAAGCTATCCAGTCTGGCGATATCCAGATAACAGATGCTTACTCAACAGATGCCGAGCTGGCTCGCTATGACCTGGTGGTCCTTGAAGATGACAAGCAACTCTTCCCACCTTATCAAGGGGCGCCCCTCATGAAAACTGCATTGCTCGAAAAACACCCTGAGTTGGAAGCTGTTCTCAATAAGTTGGCTGGTAAAATCACAGCAGACCAAATGAGCCAGATGAATTACCAAGTCGGAGTAGAAGGCAAGTCAGCTAATCAGGTGGCGCGTGACTTTTTGGTGAAAGAAGGGTTTATCAAAAAATAATCCGAATTTTAATTTGAAATAAGTCACTTTATTTAAGTTGTTTCAGATTGAAGATAAAATACTCAAAATAACTTTCCTTAGGTGAGTGCGGACGTCAGCGAACTTCGAAGAAGTTCCATGACTAATTATTGAGCCTAAGGTCTCAATAATTCCGAGTGCTAGAAACACTAGTGTTTCTAGCACTTTTCTCACAGAGGAAAGTTTCAGAAGATGGTCGAATAAATCTAATAAATAATATTATTTCATCTTTAAAGAAGTTATTAGATTTATATAAAAGAACAGTTTGTCTACAGTCTCAACAAACATCAGAAATGGTGTTTGTTTTTTATAGCAGTTATCTCCAATTGATTTTCTGAAGTCTTCAGGGATGTTTGATCTATTTTTTAATTCCCGAACGTTTTTAAGAAAAATTCAGAAAAATCTTGACTTCTGATGAAATCGGCGTATGATTAGTTGTGAACTGTTGAACAATCATTTTCAATAGAGTTCCTGATGTCGACTAAGGGATCTGTGAAAGGGGAGGCAGTTTAAAACAAAAATCTATAGAGCGTTGCGTCCGAAAGTCTAAACAGACACGGCTCTTTAAAAACAAAAGGAGAAGATTATGAAAACAGAACCGATTCATCGTACCAGTATGTGGAAATTTAAGTTAAGTGCTGCCACCATGACTTTGATTCCCGCTGCCGTGGGGATTAACTATGTTGCCAAAGCCTTGGCGGAGGGGTTAAAGTTGCCCGTTTGGCTGGGGTCTTTGGGAACCTTTCTTGCCAGCATGTTGGCTGGGCCGGTTGCCGGTGCCATCAGTGGTTTCACCAACAACGTGATCTATGGGCTGACCTTATCGCCAATTTCAACCGTGTATGCGATTACCAGCCTCGGAATTGGGATTGCTGTCGGAGTTTTGCACGCCAATGGGTGGTTCTCGTCAGCGCGACGAGTATTTGTTTCTGCTATTATTATTGCCATCGTTTCAGCTGTCATTTCAACGCCACTCAACGTCATCTTTTGGGGTGGTCAGACCGGTATCGCTTGGGGTGACTCATTGTTTGCGGTAATGGTCGCCAATCATGCACCAGTGTGGCTGGCCTCATTTACCGATGAGTTTGTCTTGGATATTTTGGATAAAGTCTGCGTGGCCTACCTGGCATTCTTCATCTATCGTCAGCTGCCGAAGCGGATGGTGCACTTCTTTAGCGATGATAAATGATGACTGATCAAACATTGATTTCTGTAGCGCCACGGGTCAAGCTCAAGTGGTACCAGGTGATCGATCCGATTACTAAGCTCTTGTTCATCTTGGACATGACGTTGTTGAGCTTTGCCAGTATGAATTTATTGCTTCAGGCCGGATTAATTCTTGTCGCAACACTGCTATTGTTATTTTCCAAATTGAGTTCTACCATCTTTAAGGCGCTGGGATTCAGCCTGTTTCTGATTTGCACCATGCTGATCATCCAAGGGTTATTTTACAGTCGGAATCAAACTGTGCTGTTTTCTGTGCTTGGGGTGTCGTTCTACAAAGAAGGCCTGATTTATGCCACCACTCTGGGTTGTCGAGTATTGGTGATTATTTTGACCAGTGGCTTTTTTATGGTGACCACGAGTATTTCAGAAAACGCGGCCTATTTGGAACTGTCCGGATTGTCTTATAAAACCGTCTACGTTCTGATGTCGGTGTGTTATATTTTGCCGGAAATGATGCGCAATATGCGGAAAATCCAGCAGGCACAAAAAGTTCGCGGAACCAATCCGCAAAAAACGTTGATTCAGAAATTAAAGTCAGTCCTGCCGGTTCTAATTCCATTGGTGATTAAGACCTTGGATCAATCGATGGCGCGGTCGATTTCTCTCCAACTGAGAGGTTTTGATAATCTCAACCGGACTGTCAGAACCTCCCAGCGCGTGTATCGCCTGTCGCGGACGCTGCACATTGGTCTGACTGGATTGGCAATTTTATTGATTGGGTGGAAGATATGGACGAAGATAAACGGATTGTAATTGAAAATTTGACCACCCGTTATCCGGGTACTGAGCAACCGCAACTGCGTCAGATTAACGCGGAGGTTCATACCGGCCAGGTGGTTGGGATTATCGGGAATAGCCACTCCGGCAAATCGACTTTGTGCCGTGTGCTGGCAGGGGTCATTCCCAAAATTGTGTCTGCTGAGATTGAGGGCGACTGGCACATGTTTGGCCAGCGAGTATCCGACAATTGGCCCGTTTATAATGCCATGAATGGAGTTGTACTGCAAAATCCAGCTGGCCAACTAAGCGGGTTGGCAGACACGGTTGCCGATGAAATCGCCTTTGACTTGATTAATCAGGGAATGGCTGAAGGACTGATTCAAAAACGGGTTGAAGAAGTTGCCACGCAAATGGGGCTGATTGAACAGCTGAATTTGCGTCCCGAGAGCCTTTCCGGTGGTCAGATCCAGCGGTTGGCAATTGCCACGGCGATTGCGGCTAACCCGGCTGTTTTGATTATGGATGATCCGACCAGTCAGATGGATCCCCTTGGCCGCCGACAATTTTTCCAATGGCTGGCCCAAGTCAAAGAGACGACTGTCTTCATTGTCACCAGTGAAATTGACGATTTGTGCGAAGTCGCCGACGTTGTGTGGGTGCTGCACGAGGGTCAAATGGTAGCCCAGGGCAGGCCGGGTGAGGTGTTTAATCATTTGGCAGCTGACTGGCAGATTCCAGCCCCGAAAATCCAGCAACTTGCTCAAAAAATGGATTGGCACTTGGCTGATGGCCGGTATCCGGTGAATGACGCTGATCTGAAGGAGGTTCGTTATGCCCACAATTGAACTGAACCACCTGACGTTCACTTATCCGGAACGGTCCTTTAGCTTGGATGTTGAAGACAAACACTTCGCCGATCCGATGGTGGCGATTGTCGGCCAAAATGGTGCCGGCAAATCAACGCTCTTCAAATTGTTGACGGGCTTGCTGACACCACAAACCGGTGTGATTAAGATCGATGGAGAAAATTTTAATGATCTTAAACCAGTCGAAAAGTTACTGAAGGTTGGGATTACTTTTCAGAATCCTGACGATCAGCTTTTCAACCCGACCGTTCAACGAGAGGTGGAGTGGAGTGTCGCGCAGGTCATGGATGACCACGACACGATTACGAGGCGGGCTTTAGCGGCTCTAAAAAGAGTTGGCTTGGATGATAAAACAGCTGAAAGTCCATATGACCTGTCATTGTCGGAACGCAAGCTGTTGAGCGTTGCCACAGTTTTGGCAGTGGATCCGGCGATTTATTTATTTGATGAGCCGATGATGTCGCTTGATTGGGAAAGCCGGCGCAAGTTGACCGCAATTTTCCATCAGTTGGCTGATTCGGGCCACCAAGTTGTGACCATCACCCATGACATGGATTGGGTCGCCGCCGAGTTTGAGTCGGTGTATGTTATGGAACACGGGAAGTTTGGCTTCGCCGGCAGTCCACGGGAATTGTTCAGCGATCACGAACTTGTCCAGCGAGTGGGATTACTACCACCGCGGATTATGGACATAGCGGAGTCGCTGGGTGATTCACAGACATATTTATCGGTTAATGATTATTGCCAGAAAAATCGAGATGTATAGAAAAAGTCACCTCTGCGGGTTTTCCAGGTTGAAGGATTAACTTCAGCTTCTGGCAAGAACTCACATGGGTGACTTTTGTGTTTAATAACGTTTCATGATCATCGGGTGCTTCCTCAGATAACTCGGTTTGATTTTACTTTGTTTCATGGTCATAATCATATACCATTTCTTTTGGATCTTTTGTTTGACTAATACAAAATAGGTCTTCATAGGTCTTCGCATTTTTAGCGCCCATTAGGATCATCAGTATAATTTTCTGAATTAGGAGACTGTCCCATCACTATTCGAACTTCGTCTCCCAACTTACGCTGTTCCCATTCATCCGTGAATCCTTTAAATCGCAATTCTGGAACTTTCTTTTTAACTGAATCATCTATTTTCGCCATAGTCCCCACCATTTTATTGGTTTTTCTTGTTCTTCTATCCTTTTTTGATCTTTGATTTGTTCCTGCAAATTTTCTAACTTCTCTTTAAGAGCGTTCACTTCATCTTTATATTGATTGTCTAAGTGTTTGAATTCTGTTTCCTGTGAGGGCATTTTGAGGGCTTTTAAGTTATCATTTTCCGCCTTGTATTCTTCTAGCAACTTTTTATCTTGCAAGGCTAATCGTTGTTGCTGGTCTAACAAATTAGTTAGTTTTTCTATTTGTTGGTCTTTTGTATTTGATTTGCTACTACTTTCTACTTTACCGTCATGCAACCTATTGGTCTCTTTGTTTGGATCTACCAAGCCCAGTTCAAAAAGGAAGAGCAAGAGTTTGTTGCTCGTAAGCTGGATGCGGTAGGCTGGACCAAGTACTTGTCGATCAGTGCCATTTGGTGGCGGGTATTTGGCTATATTTACCAATCAGTTGGAGCCAATCGGCCTTTCCGGGATTCCGTTACAGATGCGACCAATGGTGTCGGCCAACTCTTGATGACGGCTGTCTACCGCGAACAGTGGATTTTCTGGGCAGCGACCAATGTGTTCTCCATCTATCTTTGGTGGGGAAAAAGCCTTCAAATTCAAGGGAAATACTTCATTTACTTGATCAATAGTCTGGTTGGTTGGTACCAATGGACCAAGGCGGCCAAGAAAGGCTACTAGTAACAATCAATAAAATACAAGAGGTTGGATATTTTGATCCACCTCTTTTTGTGATATACTAGAGTAGTTTTTGAGACTTGAAAATAATGGGTTTTCTAGTTCAAATTTATAAAAAGAAAAGGAGAGAACATGGATATCTTTCTTAAGAGCATATCGGGGATCCTGGTCATTCTGGGGATGATATTAGTGGGCTTTGTCATAGGTGAAAAAGGCTGGTTTGATGACAAGTCACGTGGCTTGATCGCAAAATTAGTTACTCAAATCGCTCTGCCCTGTTATATGCTTTATACCATTACACAGCGTTTTACAGCGGCTGACCTCCTAAAAATGTTGCCAGCATTGCGGTTTCCTGCCCTTTCTATGGTCGTTTTGCTTGGAATAGCGACAGCAGTAGCCAGGATCTTTGCAGTGAGACAGGACCGCCGTGGCCTCTTTATTTCCATGTTCTTTAACTCCAATACGATTTTTGTGGGGCTCCCCATTAACCAAGCCCTCTTCGGGGATGTTAGTATTCCTTATGTTTTGATCTATTACATGTGTAATACGACCTTTTTCTGGACCTTGGGGACCTACTTGATCCAGCGGGATGGCGAAGGAGAAGCTCAGTTTGATCTCAAAATGAGTGTGAAAAAAGTCTTTTCACCTCCTCTGATGGGCTTCATCTTGGGACTAGTCATGGTGATGCTGCAGATAAAGCTCCCTGCATTTCTAGCCAGTGATTTGCAGTATCTTGGCAATTTAACAACCCCCTTATCCATGATTTTCATCGGTTTGTCGGTATCTCATGTAGGCGTGAAGCAGTTGGTGCTTGGAAAAGATCAACTTCTCATTCTACTAGGACGCTTCGTGGTTGCTCCACTCCTAATGGCGACCATTGTTTACTGGGCGCCTCTACCAAGTTTGATGAAGCAGGTCTTTATCATTCAGTCCGCCATGCCTGTGATGACCAATGCCCCAGTCGTTGCCAGACTCTACGGAGCTGATAGTGATTACGCAGCGGTCATGGTGACAGAGACGACCCTTGCTACCATGGTGGTCATTCCGATACTCATGGTGTTGATGGCTTGATCGTTTTAAAAAAAGTGAAGCAAAAGTCTTGCTTTTCTTTTTATTTGTGTTATACTTGTTCTTGTATTAGATACAAGTTATTTAAAGGAGTTTATATGGATACAAAATTTTCAGTAGCCTTACATATCCTAACCATGATTAGTGAGAGCAAGGATACCTTAAGTTCTCAAGCACTAGCAACTAGCGTTGGCACTAATGCGAGTTACATTCGAAAGGTAATCGCCTTATTGAAAAATGCTGGACTAATCCAGTCTCATCAAGGAAAAACGGGCTACCAACTTAGTAAATCGCCAAAGGACATCACCTTACTTAACATTTATTTTGCCACACAAGAAGTCAGCCACATCAGCTTATTTCCTGTTCACCAAAATAGCAATCCTGATTGTCCCGTTGGAAAACATATCCAAGGAGCCGTTTCACCACTATTTGCTAGTGCTGAAGCTCAACTTGAGAAGGAACTAGCTCAGCAAACCTTAGAAGATGTCATTAACAATCTTTATAAAGATGCCAAACAAAAACGAAACTGATTTGCATGCAGATCAGTTTTAAAAAGACCAGACTTGTATCTCTATCGGATACAACAAAAATAGAAAAGAGAAGACAATGAAAGCCGCACAACATACTATTTATAACAAAAAGAATATCACACTGAACATCACAGAAATCGCAAAACCAAGTATCACAGACAAAGAAGTTTTGGTCAAAGTCGCCGCTGCTGGTGTTAATCCTCTGGATAACATGATTTCCCGAGGAGAAGTCAAGATGATCGTCCCTTACAAACTCCCACAAACTGCGGGAAATGAAGTGGTCGGTATCATTGAAGAGACCGGTAGACAAGTCAAAAATCTCAAAGTTGGAGACCGTATCTTTGGGCGTCTCCCACTTGATCATATTGGCGCCTTTGCTGAATATGTAGCTGTCGATAGCCAAGCCTTAGCCAAGGTTCCAGACTATCTTTCAGATGAGGAAGCGGCTGCTGTTCCTTTGACTGCCTTGACTATCATGCAAGCCCTAGAACTCATGGGAGCTCAAGCTGGCAAGACGATCTTTATCTCTGGTGGTACAGGCGGTGTCGGTGGCATGGCTATTCCAATCGCTAAAGCCAAAGGTTTGAAGGTTATTACCAATGGGGCTGGAGATAGTGCTGAGCGTGTATTAAACTTAGGAGCAGACCGCTTTATCGATTACAAAACAGAGGATTATACAAAAACTGTTAGCCAGGTTGATTATGTCCTTGATACTCTTGGGGGCGCTGAGACTGAAAAACAAATGTCTATCATGAAAAAAGGTGGTCAACTTGTTTCCCTCCGTGCGATACCAAATGGTGACTTTGCCAAACGCATGAACCTGCCAAAATGGAAACAGATGATTCTTGGACTAGCCGGTCGCAAATTTGATAAGATGGCTGACAAATACGGCGTTCACTACCATTTTATCTTTGTGGAAAGCAATGGCGCTCAATTACAAGAGGTAGCTGACCTCTTTAGCAAACTCGAAATCAAACCCTCTATCGATACAGTCTATCCATTTGAAGAAGTGAATAGCGCCTTAGACAAGGTCGCTAATGGTCGCTCGCGTGGAAAAACAGTCCTCAGCTTTAAGAAATAAAAAGGAAAAGACAATGTCATATCTTACAACTAAAACTCAATACATCACTGTCCAAGGAAATCAAATCGCCTATCGCGAACTCAGCAAAGGCAAATCAAAACTGCCTCTTCTGATGCTGGTCCATTTGGCAGCAACCCTCGACAACTGGGATCCAAAACTCTTGGACTTGATTGCTGAAAAACACCATGTGATTGTAGTCGACCTTCCTGGTGTGGGAGCTAGTCAAGGAAAAGTGGCCCCAACCATTCCTGGAATGGCTGAGCAGACGATTGCCTTTGTAAAAGCCCTTGGTTACGATAAGATTAATCTTCTTGGTCTTTCTATGGGGGGTATGATTGCCCAAGAAATCAACCGAATCAAGCCTGACTTGGTCAACTGTCTCATCTTGGTAGGAACAGGACCTCGAGGAGGAAAAGAGGTCGATAAGGTTACAGGGAAAACATTTAACTATATGTTTAAAGCTGGACTCGAGCGCATCGATCCTAAACGCTATATCTTCTATAACCATGATGAACAAGGAAAAATCGAAGCCTTGAAAGTTCTCGGACGAATGGGAATGCGAACCAAGGAATTTGAGGACAAAGACATGAGTGTGCCTGGTTTCTTGACGCAACTCAAAGCTATTAAACGTTGGGGGAAAGATTCTCAAGACGACCTAAGATTTATCAATCAACCAACCTTAATCGTCAACGGGGACAGGGATATGCAGGTTCCAACGGAAAATTCTTATGACATGCATGAGAAAATAAAAGATAGTAAGCTGATCATTTATCCAAATGCTGGTCACGGTTCGATCTTCCAATATGCAGACGAATTTTCAAAAGAATTACTAGCTTTCTTGGAGGACTAATATGGTCAAAACCATTCTAATAACAGGTGCTACTGACGGTATTGGTAAACATTTGGCAAAGAAATTGGCCAGTGAAGGCCATCAGGTCATTCTTCATGGTCGCAATCCTCAAAAACTGGAATTGGCGCTTCAAGAGGTTCGGGCCGTTTCCCTGAGAGGCAGAGTTTCGAGCTACTTGGCAGATTTTTCAAAATTAGATGATGTTTATCGCTTTGTGGAGGAAATCAAGCGAGACTTTCAAAGTATTGATGTCTTGTTTAACAATGCAGGACTGTATGCAGGAAAAGAACGAAAAGCGAGTGCTGAAAATGTCGAGTTGACTTTTATGTTATCCGTTCTCGTTCCCTATCTGTTAACAACTGAGCTAAGCCCCTTGTTAGAAAAATCGGCTGACGGTCGTGTCATTAATACCTCTTCCTATATGCATCATTTTGCCAAGGTCAAGGATTTGGACTTTGGATTTGAGAACAACTATAACCCGGGATTGGCCTATAATAATTCCAAACTCTATACCATTTGGATGACACGCTATCTAGCAAGAGATTTCTTTTTAAAAGGTTCAAATATCACTATTAATGCCTATCATCCCGGCTTGATTTCAACCAACTTAGGGAATAATTCTAGTGATGAAAAGACGAAAAAGTCCCTCTTTGGACGCCTGATAAAATCTCTCTCGAAAGATCTAGATCAGGGAATCGAAACAGGTTATTATCTCACCTTATCAGAGGAAGTCAGGGGCTTGACTGGCTACTATTTTGATGAAAAGAAAGTCAAGTCGGTATCTGAAAAAGGCTACTCATTTGAAAAAACACAGAAATTAACGGATTACTGCCAAGAAAAGATTAAACTGTTTAAAGAAAAGCAGGATTTTTAATTCTTTATTGATTTCGTAACTACCAAAAAACTCAAGTTTTCATTGATAAAACTTGAGTTTTTCTTAGATGAGGGCTAACAAAATGGTAAGAATCAGAGCGATTCCTATCCGAATGACATGGTGGGCTGGATTGTAGTTTTCTTTGTGCTTGCCATTCCAATAGGCTCCGTAGCAAATCAACCCACAGCCAATCAGCCAAAGAGATAGTGCGACAATCGGCAAAAGGAAGTAGAGGATGAGAGAGAAGGTCGCAAGGCCACTTCCGATGAGGAGAAATGTATTTCCTAGAGTGTGATTCCCTTTTTTAACTTCAGTAAGAGAAGCCAATAAGTGAAGAAGGGCAAAAGCAAGGGCTAAAAAGATGGTGAAAATACCAAGAAGAATGGGGAGGAGCATATGATTACCTTTCTAACTAGAATAATAATATATTTTTATTTAGTTGTCATTTCCATGACGTCTAAATAAAAGCTAACAACTTCTTGCTCGTTATAAGATTTTCCTTTTTTCAACCACCAGGTCAAGGTTTCAATGAAGTTGGTGATGACAAAGTGTTTGAGGTAAGAAGTGGGGATCCTAGGATGGGATGTTTTTAAATCATCCGCCACCATCGGAAAGACATGGGTTTCTAATTCCTTATGGAGCTGACGGAGGAAGTAGTCATTTTTTGATAGGAGAAGGCTGGTTACATGATCTTTGTTTTTCCTGAAATGGAAAAAAATATGAGCCAAGTAATCTTCTGCCGAGACATGAGCTTCACGTTCAAACAAATGATGAAAGAGATAATGGCAGAGTTCGTCTAGCAAGAGTTCCTTGCTCGGGTAGTGGCTGTAAAAAGTAGAGCGACCAACATCCGCTAGGTCGATGATATCTTGGACAGTAGTTGCTTCGTAGCCTTTCTCATTCAATAGCTGTAAGAAGGCTGTATAGATGGATTTTTTTGTTTTGGTGATGCGACGGTCAATCTTTGTCATATAGACACTTTGAACAAAGTGTTCAGTATCTTACAAACTGAACAGAATGCTCCTATCCTTTCTTTCCATTGTAGGAGATAATAATAGTAAGGGAATGATTCTATTCCAATTATACCATATACCAGAGGAGGTCAAAAATTGAGTTCTAAATGTGCCGTTTGGCTAGCCTTTCTCTTAAATTTTAGCTTTGCCATTATCGAATTTATCTTTGGTGGACTCTTTGGCTCCAGTGCAATCTTAGCGGATGCCGTCCATGACTTGGGAGATGCTTTGGCTATTGGCATTTCTGCTTTTCTAGAAAGTATTTCCAATCGGGAGGAGGACAGTCGCTATACCCTAGGCTACAAGCGTTTTAGCCTCTTAGGCGCCATTCTGACGGCAGTCATCCTCATTACAGGCTCCACTCTCGTTATTTTAGAAAATATCAGCAAATTCATTGAGCCACAACCAGTGGATCATGAGGGAATGCTTTGGTTGGGAATGATTGCTATCAGTGTCAATGTGCTGGCGAGTCTGGTCATTCGCAAGGGGCAAACTAAGAATGAATCCATTCTCAGCCTGCATTTTTTGGAAGATACCTTAGGTTGGTTGGCTGTCATCTTGATGGCCATTGTCCTCCGATTTACTGACTGGTATATCCTAGATCCCCTCTTGTCTCTTGCTATTTCCTTCTTTATTCTGTCCAAAGCCATTCCACGTTTTTGGAGCACGCTCAAGATTTTCCTGGATGCTGTGCCAGAAGGGGTAGATATCAAGCAAGTTAAGAATGATTTAGAGCAGTTGGACCATGTCGCTAGTATCAATCAGCTTAATCTTTGGACCATGGATGGACTAGAGAAAAATGCTATTGTCCATGTTTGTCTCAAGCGAATGGAGCAGATGGAAGTCTGCAAAGAAGCGATCCGTGCCTTGCTCAAAGAGCGGGGCTTTCAAAATGTTACCATCGAAGTGGATGAAGACCTAGCAACTCACCGCTCCCATAAGCGAAATATCGAAGAGCTGGAAGCCAGTCAAAGTCATGGACATGATCACCATCACCATCATTAATGGAAATCGATTATTCCTTTGTTGAGGATATTTTAGAAATCATCGATTTAATATATTGACTCCCAATTCAAATTGTGATAGACTACTCATATTTATGAAAGGATCGAGTATATGTTACAACTACAACGTATTTCAAAAGTGTATTATACGGGGAATCAAGAGTTTCATGCTTTGAAGGATATCTCAATTCGTTTCCGTGAAAATGAGTTCGTCTCGATTCTCGGACAATCGGGTTCAGGGAAAACCACCCTCTTAAATATCATCGGTGGACTCGACCAATACACATCGGGTGATTTACTCATCCAAGGAAAATCAACCAAGCAATTTAAAGACCGCGATTGGGATAGCTACAGAAACCACACCATCGGATTCGTCTTCCAATCCTATAATCTGATTGGTCACCAAACGGCACTCTCAAACGTCGAGATTGCGATGACGCTCTCTGGCGTTTCTAAATCGGAACGCAAGAAGCGTGCCATCGAAGCACTTGAACGCGTTGGCCTAAAAGATCATTTATATAAGAAACCAAGCCAAATGTCTGGCGGACAAATGCAACGGATTGCGATTGCGCGTGCTCTTGTCAATAATCCTAAAGTCGTTTTAGCTGATGAGCCAACAGGAGCGCTCGATTCTGAGACTTCTGTTCAAATCATGGAGTTATTAAAAGACATCGCCAAGGAACGTCTAGTGATCATGGTGACGCATAATCCAGAACTGGCGAAAACCTACTCCACTCGTATCGTACAAGTATTAGATGGAAATATCTTAAGCGACTCGAATCCATACGAACCAACCGAAGAACCCAAACAAGGGGACATTCAGTTTACAAAGACAAAGATGAGCTTTCTGACGGCTTTGGCCCTTTCGTTTAATAACCTATTGACGAAGAAAGGCCGGACATTTCTGACTGCCTTTGCTGGTTCCATCGGGATTATCGGGATTGCCCTGATCTTGGCCCTCTCAAATGGTGTGAGCGACTATGTGAAAAAGGTACAAGAAGACACTCTCGTCTCTTTGCCATTGACGATTAGCGAGCAGAACCAGAGTAATCTGATGGCAACCTCTCCAGACTTGAGTGAAAAGCCTTATAGGGATAAAAACGAACTCGGTGTCAATACGCTTTTAACGAATCTATTGAAAAAACAAATAGGGAAAAATGACCTCGCGTCCTTCAAAACCTACTTGGATAAACACGCTTCAGAAGTCACACACCTTACAAAAGACATTCGTTACCAATACAATTTACAACCCTATATTTACGCCAGTGACACATCGGGCGGTCCAAAGAGTATTCTTCCGTCTAACCTCGCGGACGAAGTCGATACGGCCAACCAAACAATTAAAGGCTATTTGCAAAACATCGACTACTGGAGCCAACTGTCTAGCGACCAGGAGATGCTGAATGCGCAATATGATGTGCTAGAAGGTCGCCTTCCGAAGGATAAATCTGAAATCGTCCTGATCGTGGATGAAGAGAACCAAATCAGTGACCTCCTCCTTTATAGCTTACGCATCAAAGACCCTAGCGAATTAAACGATGCGAAGAAACTGGATGAACTCAAATCCCAAACCTATCAGTATAGGGATTTCATTGGAAAAACTTTCAAAGCTGTTGTCAACACGAATCGCTTCGTCAAAGAAAACAACCAATGGATGAATAAAATTGACGACGAAGCCTATATGAAGACGCAAATCGAGAATGGCCTCGAGCTTAAAATTGTCGGCGTTCTTCGTCAAAAAGAAGGCACCAGTTCTGGGGTGAACTCTCCTTCTGGTGGGGTGGCTTATACAAGCGCCCTTATCGATTACACTTCTGAACAAATTCAAAACAGTGACATCGTGAAGGAGCAAGAAGCTAACCCAACTATCAATGTATTTACTGGAAAAGAATTTGCCAAAGATCCAAAACCATTCAATTCGGCTGATTTAACCGAAGAAGAAAAAATCCAGTTGGTCAAATTGACGCCTGAACAACAAGCACAATATATCCAACAATACAACGAAAACTCGGCTGCCACTTACGAGGAAAATCTCGCGAAATTGGGTGTCATCGACAAATCCAAACCGGCTGCCATCGAGTTCTACACCTCTTCCTTCCAACAAAAACAAGAGTTGAAGGACTTCATCAACGCTTATAACACGGCGAAAAAAGACGCTGGCGAAGACGACAAAGTGCTCGCCTACTCCGACGATATTCAAACCATCATGTCTTCGATTACGACGATGGTGGGCGTGATTACAACCGTACTCGTTGGTTTCGTAGCCATCTCGCTCATCGTATCATCGATTATGATTGCAATTATTACCTACATCTCGGTTCTCGAACGTACAAAAGAAATCGGAATCTTACGTGCAATGGGGGCTTCGAAGAAAGACATCCGTCGTATCTTCACGGCCGAAACAGCCATCGAAGGATTTATTTCCGGAGTGCTCGGTATCGGAATTACACTCCTTGCAACACTTCCAATCAATGCCGTCGTTGCGAAAATGACCAACGTGGAAAACGTGGCGCAGTTACCATGGGAAGCAGCGCTCATCCTGATCGGTATCTCCATTGTCCTTACCATGTTAGCTGGTCTCATCCCTTCACGCATCGCCGCAAAGAAAGACCCAGTGGAATCTTTACGTAGCGAATAAAAGCTGTAAACAATAAAGTGGATAGAAGAATGTTTCTTTATCCACTTTTTCTATTGTGCAGAAATTCTTAGAAAGGGATTCAAACCTTCTCTCCTTACATGAAAGATGGTCATTTCAAATAGATGTTGTTTTCAAAGAATAATACAGTATCGGATTGGACATAAAAAGATATTTGTTCCACTTTCTTTGAATGATTTCTTTTAATAGCTTGTGTATTTACCTAGAAAATTAGTTGCTTCTTCCAAATGATTTATAAAAGAGTTTCCTAAAGAAATCCTTTGATTCTGTCAATAATTTTGTGTAAACACTCAAGTAAAGTTGCGGAGTGTTAATCAAATAAGCTTTCAAGTGTGTCA
>NZ_JAHZQQ010000034.1 GCF_019930045.1 Streptococcus australis
TTGTGTGAATACTTACAGTTTACCCCAATGAAACGCTATGAGTTTTTTTGTTGCACTATATTTTACAATTTATCATATAAAAAAACAAGGTACAATTATAGAAACATATGTAAGGCTGAAAGATAATCAAAGTGTATTTTCTTTTGATAGTGGCAAAAGAATTGATGAAGCAGACTTGAAAAACTATGTTTTGGTAGCAGTAAATGGGAAAGAATTACTCCCAGATTACGGAATCAAACTATCATCTTTAGTAAATGGTCAGCTACATCCATATGTTAAAGAGCCTAGTAGAGGATACGAGAGTTTGAAGGACATAATTGAAGAAACAGAATCTGAACCGTTTATACTCTATATCAGCTCAGTCTACGATGATATAGTTTCAAGAATAGACGGATATAAGATGGAGGCAAGTATATATGTTATTGATCTTGTCTTATCTATTGTTATTTTAGCAACGTTATTAAAAATAGATAAAGAAACATATTTTTATAATCATGGACAACGAATAGATGTTTCTAGGTTGTTGGGATATGGATTTTTTGATATACATCATAAGAAAATTATTGAAAATATCGTTGGTTATATCATAAGTATTATTATTTTATTTATGGTTATTATGGTAACAGGAGTAATAAGTTATGTTGGACAGTTTATACCAAGTGATGGTTGGAGTATGTCTAAACTTTTGATTAGTTTAATAATAGGTATTTGTGGAAGCTTTATATGTTTTGGCATAGAAATTTTACAACTAAAGAAAAGTGAAAGAAGCATTGTACTTAGGTTAAAGGAGGGGTGTTAAATGCAAAAAGAAAAGGAATTGCAAATAACCTTAAGAAATGTCTCTAAGAAATATGGGGAACACAGTATTTTGGAAAATATTAGTTTGGATATTTATAAAGGAGATTTTGTTTGTATCTTTGGGAAGAGTGGAGGAGGAAAAACAACACTTTTGAATATAATTGGGACATTAGAAAATTATGATAGTGGTAGTGTAACCTGTTTTTCAAATCGAGATCCTATAAAAGATCCTAAAGTAGGAGAGCTATTACGCAGAGAAAAAATTGCTTATTTATTTCAAAATTTTGCTTTGGTGGAAAAAATGACGGTTGAGGAAAATATGATGCTTGCTGCCAAATACAATCAAGAAAAAAATAAGAAAAATCTTATAGAAGCTGCCTTGAATAAAATGGGCATTTCAGACAAATTAAAATCGAAGGTTTATGAACTTTCAGGTGGAGAACAGCAAAGGGTAGCCCTTGCAAGAAATATGATAAAACCGTTTGAAATTATGTTGGCGGATGAACCGACAGGTTCTCTTGATTATGAGAATAAAAAAATTGTAATCGATACACTTATTAGATTAAATGATGAAGGTAAGACGATCGTAGTTGTAAGTCATGATAAGGACTTTGAAAAAGTAGCACATAAGAATTATATTATTGAAAAGTCAGCTATAAGGGAGGTGTGTTAAGATGAAAAAGAAGATTGCTTTATTAGTACCGGTTATAGCACTGTGTATTTGTGGTTTATTCTTTTACATGAACAGAAATAGTGATGATATTGATGTTGCATTTACAGTAAAAAATGAAACAAAAGAAAAAATAGATACAGTGGGTATTGCGATGGGGAAAAAATATATTTTGAATAGAACAAATGGAGAAAAATTTTATTTTCCAAAAGATCTAGTCAAAGAAAAACAAGACAAAGCTATTGTTTTTGTAGTATCTAAAGATGGAATCATAGCAAAGTCAGGGGAAATAGATTTAAAAGAAAATAAAGAAGTAAGCATAAGGGAAATTAAAGAAGGAGAAATATCATTGGATATAGCTGCTCAAAAAACAGATATAAAAATTAGTATTCCTAGATTAGATGCTTGGAAAGTTAGTACAGATGAAAAATTTATCAAGGGTTCTTATGAAGCAAATACTGATTCGCAATATACATTATATTTATTAGGAAAAGGCGGAAAATTAGGTATTTCCAGTACAGAAATGAAAGGAATACGTGTTACTGCAAGTTGGGAAAAACCGAAAGATAAAATAGATAGTTGGCTTATATTTAATGATTAAAAACACCCCAAAAGTTAGATTTTTTCTGTCTAACTTTTGGGGTGCAGTTCATATCCTCGCTATTTTTATTTAATCTAATAGGTCCTTATTTTCAATTAAGAGTTCTAGTGGGGATTTATCTCTTGCTACAATAAAACCAGGTTCATATTGGTTATGAAATGTTCTTTTCGGAGAAGTTGGATCAATATACAATTCATCTCCATCTTTTGTGTATAGTTGGTTGCCTCTTGTTAGGTAAAGTAAATCCTCTAAGTATTGTCCATCAGTTTCTAGAAAATGTTCGATGTATTTGACAGCTTTTAAAATCTCACTTACTTTATCAGAGTATTCATTAGATTCAAGAACACTCTTTTCTAACTCAATCTCTTTACTAGTTCCAAATAGTTGGGTTGGAGTTGCATTAAAATATTCTGCTATCTTATCCAAATTTGCAAAGGTAGGATAGCTTTTTTGTTTTTCGTAATCAGAGATGTCTGGAAAGATTGCTCATAAAAAAATGTGGGGCAAATGATGGGGCAAATCAGTTATAGACAAGCAAAAAAGCCTTATAAATCAAGGCTTTTTCCTGTTGATTTAGATGCCCCCTGCAGGGCTCGAACCTGCGACCCATAGATTAAGAGTCTACTGCTCTACCAACTGAGCTAAGGAGGCAAAAAAAAGCTGTATTGGTGCCGAAACTTCACGGTTTGTATTGAACCCGCGCAATTAAGCAGGTGGGCAACTTGCTCTAACTGAAGCTGCTTCCGCGTGATACGGCCTGCATGCTGTTAGAAGTCCTTTGTTTCCCTAATAATACAAAAAATAGTCGGTCAACACTTAAGTGTGAAGTCGTACACCACAGCGTTTCTATATGTATATGATACCATATTTCAAAAAAATTTCAAGGGAAAATCTCATTTTTTTGGAACCGATATCACCTTTTCTTGAGTTGATCAATCTTCTCTTTTGTCGTCCCTAGGGCTCGCTCGTATTTGCCATTTTCATTTGGAGTGAAATAAGAGGCCCCCTTCAGCTTGTCTGGTAGGTAGTCCTGTTGGACCCAATTACCAGGATAATTGTGGGGGTATTTGTAGTCTTGGGCATTCCCCAAGGTCTTGCTTCCAGCATAGTGGCCATCCCGTAAATGGCGGGGGATAGGAAGGTTGCCCGACTTACGGAGGTCAGACAAAGCCTTGTCCATGGCGACGTAGGCCGAGTTGGACTTGGGTGAAAGGGCCAGGTCGATGACGATGTTGGCGATGAGGATGCGGGCTTCGGGGAAGCCGATGCGCTCCGCTGCCTGAAGGGCTGTCACCGTATGGATCTGCGCATCTGGATTAGCCAGACCGATATCTTCGTAGGCAATGACTGTCAAGCGACGAGCTAAGCTGGGTAGATCACCGGCTTCAATCAAGCGTGCGGCATAGTGGAGACTAGCATCGACATCGGATCCGCGGATGGACTTTTGCAGAGCAGAGAGGACATCGTAGTGACCGTCTCCGTCCTTGTCCATAGTGATGTAGCTGCGCTGGAGGCTGTTTTCCATGATGTCGAGACTGATGTGGCGAACGCCATCCTCCCCTTCCTTAGTAGAGAGGACAGCTAAATCGAGAGAATTATAGGCAGAACGCAGGTCCCCATTGGTTGAAGTAGCGATGAAATCCAAGGCTTCCTCATCGAGGGTCACAGGGAAGTCAAAGCCCCGCTCGGGATCGCTCAGCGCCAATTGGATTGCCTCTTTGACCTGTTCATTGGTCAAGGGTTCCAGCTCAAAGATTTGCACCCGACTGCGAATGGCAGGCGTCACGGAGAAGAAAGGATTCTCAGTCGTTGCGCCGATCATGATGACCAGACCGCTCTCCAATAAAGGCAGGAGAAAATCTTGTTTGGTTTTGTCAAGACGATGAATCTCGTCTAATAGTAATACAAGACCACCTGAAAACTTAGCTTCCTCTGCAATCTCTTGCAGGCGTTTTTTACTATCGACAGTTGCATTGAAGGTCCGAAAGGCATACTTGGTCGTGCCCGCGATGGCAGAAGCAATACTGGTCTTGCCAATCCCTGGAGGACCATAGAGAATCATGGACGAGAGACGGTTGGCCTCCACCATGCGGCGAATGATTTTCCCTGGACCGACCAGGTGCTCTTGGCCGATAACCTGGTCGATGGTTTTGGGGCGCATGCGCAGGGCGAGATTGTCCGGCATGAGGGTCTCCTTTCTAGCTTTGTCTCCTTTAAAAGAGGCAGTTTTTATGGTAAGATTGTAGTAACTATTGTATCATATTACGCTCTAAGAGTGGGAAATTAGAAAGAGGACACGATGTCTAAATATGGATTTTTGGATGTTTTAGAAGAGGAAATGGAAAAGGTCTTTCCCTTTGACTTTGAAATCAATTGGGATAAGAAAAATCATGCAGTAGAAGTGGCTTTTCTCTTGGAAGTGCAAAACACAGGAGGAGTTGCCTTGGTCGATGAGTCGGGGGAAGAGTCTGACGAGGATATCTTCTTTGAAGAAGCCGTCATTTTCTACAATCCAGCCAAGTCGCATGTGGAAGAAGATGCCTATTTAACAGCGATTCCTTATGAGCCGAAAAAAGGCTTGTCTCGGGAATTTCTAGCTTATTTTGCGACCTTCCTAAAGGATACAGCCGAGCTGGCCTTGGATGACCTCATGGATTTCTTAGCAGACGAAGAAGCAGAGAGCTTTGAGATCGTCTGGAACCAAGAAGTTTTTGAAGAAGGAAAAGTTGGCCTAGAAGAAAGCACCTTTTACCCTCATCCGAGATATTAAGAAGAAGTGGGAGAGTCAATGAAAAAACTTGGGACCTACCTGGTTTACGGCCTGTCCTTTCTTCTCTTGATGGGTGCTTTTGCCTTGGGGACGATCGCCTTTACGGATTTAGGCTTTCAACTGGTTTTTGTACCGGGCTATCTCTTCACTTTCGGTAGCATGTATCTCATTTTCATTCTCCATGAACTGGGGCATGCTTTTTGTGGCTATCTGACGGGCTATCGCTTCGTTGCTTTAGGCTTGGGAAGTTTCCTCCTGACTAAAAAAGCAGGGAAGTTTCGTCTTAGCCGCACGGCAGTTCTGAAAAATGTCGGCGCCCAGTATATTGGACTAAAAGAGGATGAAAGTGACCAACGAATGATCTTGATGCTTTCAGGTGGGATATTGGTTCATTTGACCTTACTCATCTTATCCATCCTTTTTGGAGTTCTGACACAGAGTTGGTATTTTGCAGGCACATGGATTTGTCTAAATCTCTCCTTCATTTTGGCCAATGTTCTCCCTTTTGGGATTACAGATGGAGCCAAAATGTTAGAATTGATGCGCCATCCTGAAAATGTAACCTATGCTTATCTAGGACTGCGCCATTCTGCTCAGACCCTGCTAGCGCCAGAAGACTACGACCTAAAAGACTTTGTTGGGCCTGTCCCTGAGGAGGCGCGAGGAGGCTTTGTGGAGGGTGCCTTAGCCCTTCAGGGAGAAGTCTTGATCTTAGAGGGCGATCGAGAGGCGGCTAAGGAGCACTTTCAGGCTTTACTGAAGAGGGCAGATAATCCGATGATTCAAACGGCCGCCCAGTTGTCCCTACTGCATATCGCCTTGTTGGAAGGTGATCATGAGAAAGCAGAGGAATACGCGACCATTCGACGAGTCAAGTCTTTTTTGTCGATGAAATTGACCAATATACAGGCGGTCCAAGCCTGGTATCAATTTAAGGTCAAGAAGGATTTGGCCCAGACACACAAGGCGGTCAAGCTTGCCAGACAGAAGATGGATGTGAGCCGCATGCTGCGGGATGAGAAAGCTTATTACCAGCAGTGGTTAGATGAGTTGGAACAAGCCATACAGGAAGAAGAGACTCAGGTGAGCTGAGAAAAGGAAAGAGAGCTGTCCGATGCTTCAGAAATTTAAGCAGTTATTTAGTAAAAAATCCCAAAAATCTCAAGAACGTGAGTCGATCCTTCCCCGCAATCGCTTTGCGGATTTAGATTTTGAGCGAGTATTGAAGTCAGGAACTCGTTGTTGTGTTGATGAAGATGGGCACTATGTTGAGGATGGTAAAATCACATTATTTGAATTTTCTATAGACTTTGCAGAATTTGAGTTCATAGGTGATTTCAAAATTGAGGAGGAAGATCAGTTTAAGCAACTATTAGCTCGTTTGAATAGTTTTGACAATGCCATTCAGTCACATTTGGAAAGCGAGTTGCAACAACCTATCCCTCAGTTTGCCAAGAATCTCGGCTATACTCAGAAGAGGTGGGAGAAAACCTTTTACTTCCATCCTTGGATATTAAGTTTTGATGAAAATCCTCCTAATCTTCGCTATGTTGCCGATTATGTAAATGATGAGTTTACGGTTTATTTTGCTAAAAAACATGGCAGATGGCAGGCGTACTGGGATGCAGAGTGCCAAAAGGTGATTGAAGAAAGCTAGCTCGTATATTCCTAGAGAGTAATTGTTATCATAGAAAAGAGTAAATATCATGGAATTATTAGATAGCAGAATGGATTTCCAAGGTTGCAAGATTGCCTTGATTTGTGGGGATAAGGTCTTGACTATCTTACGTGATGACAAGGACGATATCCCTTGTCCCAACATGTGGGAGTTGCCAGGTGGTGGCCGTGAAGGGGATGAAAGTCCCTTTGAATGCGCAGCGCGTGAAGTTCATGAAGAACTGGGAATTCATTTAAATGAAGATTGTTTGCTTAGGGGAAAAATTTATCCTAGCGTAATCTTTGAAGGCAAGCAATCGGTCTTTATGGTTGGTCAGCTAAGACAAGAACAATTTGACAATATTACCTTTGGAGATGAAGGGCAGGGCTATAAACTGATGCCTATTGAGGAGTTTTTGAAGTCTAAACAGGCAGTGCCTCAGCTACAGGGGAGATTGAGGGATTATTTGGAGGAAAGTTTATGATAACACTTGTTCGAGCGGGAGCAGAAGATTTAGAAACGATTATTGCAATTCAGAGAGCCAGCTTTAAGGCTGTTTATGAAAAATACCATGATGAATATGACCCTTATCTCGAGGACCGCGAACGAATTAAGTGGAAATTAGTGGAGCGTCCCAATAGCTATTACTACTTTGTAAAAAAAGATGAAGAAAAGATAGGTTTTTTACGAATTCAGACCAATGAAGAGTTAACGAAAGCTTGGTTGGGAACGGCAGCGATTTTACCTCCCTATCAAGGAAAGGGGTATGGTTCTGAGGGATTGGAATTGCTGGAAAAGGAATTTCCAACCATCACACAGTGGGATTTGTGTACGGTATTACAGGATGCGGGCATTGTTGCTTTTTATGAGAAAAATGACTACCGTCGAACCCATATTGAGCCTGAAAAAGAAGGCATGGATATGGTTTACATGAAAAAATTGATAGAGAAATAGAAAGGACGGTTCGGTTAAATTTCTAAACTGAACCCGCCCTAAACACTGTGCCAAAAAGATAAACTTCTCATAGATACAAGTGTCTTCAGAGAGTTTCCTATTTTGGATTTGTGTTTTACGGGCTTGGTATCTTAATGATGGAAACATGGCAAGAGTTAAAAGTTACAGTGAAGCGTGAAGGCGAGGAGCTAGTCTCCAACCTCTTGATCGAGTTAGGTGCCCAAGGTGTTGCGATTGAAGACAGCATGGACTATGTGGGCAATGTGGACCGCTTCGGCGAAATTTTCCCAGAGGTCGAGCAACAAGAAGAAATTGTGGTGACCGCCTACTATCCTGATACGGTTGATGTAGCAGCGGTTGAAGTGGATTTGCAGGCGCGTCTCGCTGAATTGACCGACTTTATGGATCTAGGAGAGGTCAAGATGGGGACGACTGCCTTGGCTGAGGAAGACTGGGCAGATAACTGGAAGAAATACTATGAGCCAGCTCGTATCACTCATGACTTGACTATCGTGCCGTCTTGGACAGACTATGAGGCGACTGCTGGGGAAAAGATTATTAAGCTAGATCCTGGTATGGCCTTCGGGACAGGAACCCACCCAACTACCAAGATGAGCCTTTTCGCCTTGGAACATGTTCTTCGTGGCGGCGAAACAGTGCTGGATGTGGGGACAGGTTCAGGTGTCCTTTCTATTGCTAGCTCACTTCTGGGTGCTAAGGAAATATTTGCCTATGATCTGGATGATGTAGCGGTTCGCGTCGCTCAGGAAAATATTGAGCTCAACCCTGGCATGGAAAACATCCATGTAGCCCCAGGCGATTTGCTTAAAGGCGTGGAGATTGAGGCAGATGTCATCGTGGCTAATATCTTGGCGGATATCCTTATCCATCTGACAGATGATGCTTATCGTTTGGTCAAGGACGAAGGTTACCTGATCATGAGTGGCATTATCAAGGACAAGTGGGACATGGTGCGTGAGTCGGCTGAGTCAGCTGGATTTTTCCTTGAAACCCACATGATCCAAGGGGAATGGAATGCCTGCGTCTTCAAGAAGACCAAGGATGTTTCCGGTGTGATTGGAGGCTAGCATGCAGCAGTATTTTGTAAAAGGCTTGGCTAGTTCACCAGTCACCATCGAGGACAAGGAAACCAGCAAGCACATGTTTCAGGTCATGCGCTTGAAAGAAGAGGATGAGGTTACTTTAGTCTTTGATGATGGGATTAAGCGCTTAGCGCGCGTGGTCAATGTAGAAGCCCGTCAGTTGGAACTAATCGAGGAATTAGCAGACAATGTGGAACTGCCAGTCCAAGTGACCATCGCATCAGGCTTTCCCAAGGGAGATAAGCTAGAATTCATCACTCAAAAAGTAACAGAGCTGGGTGCTAGCCAGATTTGGGGATTTCCTGCAGACTGGTCAGTTGCCAAGTGGGACGGCAAGAAATTGGTCAAAAAGGTTGAAAAACTAGAAAAAATTGCCCTTGGAGCAGCCGAGCAAAGTAAGCGGAATCTTGTTCCAAGCATTACCCTTTTTGATAAAAAGGCAGACTTTCTGGCTCAGTTAGAACAGTTTGATCGAATCGTGGTGGCTTATGAAGAGTCGGCTAAAGAAGGAGAGGCAGCAGCTTTACTTCAGTCTCTGACCGGATTGGAAGCTGGAAGCAAACTGCTCTTGATCTTTGGACCAGAGGGAGGCCTCTCCCCTGCAGAAATTGAAAGTTTTACAGCTAAAGGAGCAGTGTTAGCAGGGCTTGGGCCTCGCATCCTACGAGCGGAAACGGCCCCACTCTACGCTCTCAGTGCCGTGAGTGTTGTTACAGAATTAATGAAAAACGCGTGAAGGTAGATCTTCACGCGTTTCTTTATGAGAACAAGAAAGAATTAGTTTTCTTCTTTCTTATGAGATGGGAGAAGGAAGCCAAGTCCGGTCATCACCAATCCGATAAGGGCTAAGATGGAAGCACGTTCTCCTGTTTCAGGCAAGCTTTTTTCGCTGATAGAAGAAGCAACTACTGGCTTAGCAGTTTCTTGGCGAGCTTCTGCAGGGCGAGTTCCTTCTTGACTTGGAGCAGGAAGAGTAATGGTTTGTTGGCTATGAGACAAGGTGATGGTTTCATCTTGTGCCGGTTTCTGATGGTTCGGTACAAAGATAAATGAAGGGTTTCCTGTTTCTGGTTTTGTTGGTTCTTCTGGTTTTGTTTCAGGTTCTACTTTTGGTTCCACATAAACAAAGCGGAATTCTCCAAATCCTTCTTGTTTAGATGGTTCAAGGTAGACAACATCTCCGTCTTTACCAACCAGATCCTTAGCTTTGTCAGCGGTTAAGAAGCGGACATCTACCCCCTTGATGCTGTCGGTAAAGCGCCAGTTGCCGTCTGCACTTGGGTTGATATTCTTTTCTTCCAAGATGTAGTTAATGATAGCTTGGCGGTTTTCCAATCCAAGGAGTTGGTTCAAGCTAGCATCGCGAACGCCTGGGAATGTTCCGTTTGCCCGGTAGTTGTTGGTCACAACGATAAATTCTTGATCCGCGGCTACTTCTTTGCCTTGATATTTCAAGTTGCGGACACGGCTAGCATCGGGGTTAACTGTTTTTCCTTCGCGGTCGTATTTATTTGGCTGGGTCACGTCAAACTCGTAGGTCACCCCGTCGATGACGTCAAAGTTGTAGGTCCGGTAGTTAGGGTTGACAAGCTGTTGAGGCTCTTTGCTCGTTGGGTCAATCGTGTTGAATTGTCCAGCAGACATTTCCAACCATTCCTTGAGTTGCGCACCGGTCACCTTGAGGATGGCAGTGACATTATCATAGAGATAAAGGTCAGCGACGTTCTTGATGGCGATTGGTCCAGCAGGGATATCCGTATAGGCAGTAGCATCCCCACGGGTACCTGCCTTAAATGGCGCCGCAGCAGAGAGGATTGGAAGGTTGGCTTCCGGAGTTCCTGCCAACTCTTTCTTAGCGTACCAAGTTTGAGCGTTGTTCACGATTTGGACAGATGGATCGTCTTTCACAAGGGCAAAGTAGCTAGTAATCGGAGCAGACGTCGTTCCGACTTGTTGGCGGACATATTTGACTGTTCCTTCGTGGGATTCCTTCGCGATCGCTGTAATGCGCTCATCGGCTATTTTTGACTTGGTGTCAATCTTACGGATGGCAGCCTTGCTTCCGACTACAGACCATTTGCCATCTGTGTAGCGCAGGTTGAGATCGATAACTCCGAGGTGGTCGCCGTATTTTCCAGCCATGGTAACCGGTGTACCGTTTATTTTACCGTTTACGCCGTCAACGCCAGCATATTTTTCGTAGAAGCCAGTTCCATTTCCGCTTGGGAATTCTGCGTGTGAGTGACCTGTTACGACAGCGTCAACACCTGGGAGGCTAGCGATTTGGTAACCTTCGTTTTCTTCACCTTTTTCGTACTTGTCGTCTCCGATACCAGAGTGAGAAAGGACGAGGACGACGTCCGCTCCAGCTTTGCGTATTTCTGGAATGATAGCTTGAATAGCTTGGACAGAGTCATTGACCTTGACCTTGCCTTCGAGGTTGGCCTTGTCCCAGCTGAGGATTTGTGGAGGGACGATGCCTGTTACCCCGATATTGACATCGACTGGACGACCGTTTTTGTCAGTATAGGTCTTTTTGATAATCTTATAGGGATCGTAGACAAAGGCACCAGTCTTTGCATCCACAACGTTGGCATTGACGATCGGCATGCCGGCAGTAGAGATGACCTTTTTAAGGTAATCTAGTCCGTAGTTGAATTCGTGGTTTCCAAGGGTTCCTGCATCAAAGCCTAATTTTTGAAGAGCCGCATACATAGGGTGTTGCTCACCATCTTTGATGGGATTGACGATGGCCTTGTAGGTACCAAGAGGAGTTCCTTGGATAGTATCTCCGTTATCAACGAGGAGGACGTTGTTGTTTTCTTTTTTTGCATCTTCGATCAAGACAGCTGTTTTTGCTAGACCAACGTTTTGCGCTGGTTTGTCTTGGTAGTAGTCATAGTTGACCAAGTTGGTATGAAGGTCCGTTGTCGCAAGGATGCGGACATCGACTTCTTGCCCCTCAACTGGAGCGGTCGCTTTTGCATCACTGGCGTTATTTTGAGGTGTAGCTAGAGTCGCTTCGGTTGCTGTAGCAGTGGCTTGTCCGCTAGCAGTCGGAGTGTTATTGCTAGTGGATGCTTCAGTGCTAGTTGCAGGAGTTGCAGCTTCTGTGACAGCAGTTGCTGACGAATCAGTTGCGCTTGAGCTTGTCGCTTCATCTGCTTGGGCAGTCGTCGTTGCCAAGAAAGCAGCAGCAAGGCTGAATAGGGCAGCCTGTTTACGGAATGATGACATGGTTGTCCTCCTAAATAAAATGATGTCTTTCTATTATATCTTATTTTGTTCAGAATTTATTCGTTTTCGTAGGATTTCTATATGATAACTGAATAAAATTTCCTCTAAAATCCGAAAGAAAGCCTAAAAACTGAAGAAAAAAATTTTTAAGTTCGGGAATTGTGCTTCTTATTTTTGGGGAAGCGAGCCCTTTCTCGGAAAGTCAATCGGACTAGTTTTCATATAGAGCTAAAAGTGATAGAATAGAAGGCAAGAAAGTGGAGAAAACTAGATGCCGAAAGAAGAACCTTTAACAGGGGGCCAGGTTATTGCCCTTACCAAAAAATACTTGTCGGGAGAGGATGTTGCATTTGTAGAAAAAGCTCTCCTTTATGCAGTCGACTGCCATAGTGGGCAATTCCGTAAATCAGGTGAACCCTATATCATCCACCCTATTCAAGTTGCCGGCATTTTGGCAAAATTGAAGTTGGATGCTGTGACGGTTGCCTGTGGTTTTTTGCACGACGTTGTCGAGGATACAAACGCGACCCTAGATGATTTAGAACGTGAATTTGGGCACGATGTCCGAGTGATTGTTGATGGAGTGACCAAGCTCGGGAAGGTCAAATACAAGTCCCATGAAGAGCAGTTAGCAGAGAACCACCGCAAGATGCTCATGGCCATGTCTCAGGATATCCGTGTCATTTTGGTCAAGCTAGCAGACCGCTTGCACAACATGCGGACTTTGAAGCATTTACGCAAGGACAAGCAAGAGCGGATTTCCCAAGAAACCATGGAAATATATGCACCGCTAGCCCACCGTCTCGGGATTTCCAGCGTCAAGTGGGAATTGGAAGATCTATCCTTCCGTTATCTGAACGAGGTCGAGTTCTACAAGATTTCCCATATGATGAAGGAGAAGCGTCGCGAGCGGGAAGCCTTGGTAGAAGAAGTCGTCCAAAAGATCGAGTCCTATGCGGCGGAACGCCACCTCTACGGGAAAATCTATGGCCGTCCTAAGCATATCTACTCCATCTACCGCAAGATGCAGGATAAGAAGAAGCGCTTTGATGAAATCTATGACTTGATTGCCATCCGCTGTATCCTAGAGTCACCAAGTGACGTCTATGCCATGCTGGGCTATATTCATGAGCTCTGGAAGCCCATGCCAGGACGCTTCAAGGACTATATCGCCAACCGTAAGGCCAATGGTTACCAGTCTATCCATACGACTGTCTACGGTCCAAAAGGTCCCATCGAGTTCCAGATCCGTACCAAGGAAATGCACGAGGTTGCTGAGTACGGGGTTGCAGCCCACTGGGCCTATAAGAAAGGGATCAAGGGCCAAGTCAATAGCAAAGAATCAGCTATTGGGATGAACTGGATCAAGGAGATGATGGAACTCCAAGACCAGGCGGATGATGCCAAGGAATTTGTCGATACGGTCAAAGAAAACTATCTGGCCGAAGAGATATATGTCTTTACCCCAGATGGAACTGTCCGTTCCCTTCCAAAAGATTCTGGTCCGATTGATTTTGCCTATGAGATCCATACCAAGGTAGGAGAAAAGGCTGTCGGAGCCAAGGTCAATGGCCGGATGGTGCCTCTCAATTCCAAGCTACGGACAGGGGATCAGGTCGAGATTATCACCAATGCCAACTCCTTTGGTCCAAGTCGTGACTGGCTCAATATCGTTAAGACTAGCAAGGCGCGTAATAAGATCCGCCAATTCTTTAAGAACCAAGACAAGGAACTCTCGATCAACCGTGGACGAGAGTTGCTCATGGCTCAATTCCATGAGCATGATATGATTGCCAACAAGTTCATGGACAAGAAGCACATGGACAAGGTCTTGCAAAAGACCAGCTACAAGACCGAAGAGGCCTTATTTGCGGCCATCGGTTTTGGAGAAGTGGGAGCCATCTCTGTCTTTAACCGTTTGACGGAAGAAGAGCGCCGCGAAGAGGAAAAAGCCAAGGCGCGTGCGGAAGCAGAAGAGCTGGTCAAGGGTGGCGAAGTCAAGGTTGAAAATAAAAAAGACACCCTCAAGGTCCGCCATGAAGGTGGCGTTGTCATCCAAGGCGCTTCTGGTCTCTTGATCCGGATTGCTAAGTGTTGCAATCCCGTCCCAGGAGATACAATTGTCGGCTACATTACCAAAGGACGTGGGGTTGCCATCCACCGTCAAGACTGTATGAACCTGCGGGCTCAAGACAACTACGAGCAACGTTTGATCGACGTCGAGTGGGAAGACAATAACACGACCAAGGATTACATCGCCCATATCGATATTTACGGCCTTAATCGTGCAGGCCTCCTCAACGATGTCCTCCAAGTCCTCTCCAACACGGCTAAGATGATCTCAACCGTCAATGCCCAACCAACCAAGGATATGAAATTCGCCAATATCCACATTTCCTTCGGGATTCCAAACCTGTCTATGTTGACAACGGTTGTGGATAAGATTAAGAGTGTGCCGGAGGTGTACTCTGTTAAGCGTACCAATGGCTAATCTTCTGCGAAAATCGACTTCATACTGCGTTAGTTTCGACTGGTCTAACTACAGTTATGCCTGCGTCTCACTGCCTCGTCTGATGTCGATGTTCTTTCAAGGTTAGCGGTGAATGCCCAATAGATTGTTTAAATAGGATAATAAGATGAAATTAGTGATTCAACGGGTCAAAAGGGCCTCGGTTTCTATTGATGGTCAAGTCTATAGTCAGATTCAGGATGGGCTTCTGCTCTTGGTGGGAGTGGGGCCGGATGATGATCAAAAGGACCTGGAATACGCGGTGCGGAAGGTCACCCAAATGCGGATTTTCTCGGATGAAGAAGGGAAGATGAACTTATCTGTCAAAGATATTCAAGGGGAAATCCTATCTGTTTCGCAGTTTACCCTCTTTGCCCAGACAAAAAAAGGCAATCGTCCAGCCTTTATTGGGGCAGCCAATCCAGAGATGGCCAGCCAGCTCTACGATGATTTCAATGATTTGTTGGAAAAGGAAGTCCTTGTCAAACGAGGAGTCTTCGCTGCAGATATGGCAATCGAACTCATCAATGATGGCCCAGTGACTATCATCCTCGATACGAAAAATCCATAGAAGGAAAAAAACATGCCCTTGATTAAAGGGCATGTTTTTCTATGTAAAGTTGTTGGGCAATCAAATGATTGATCTGGATGTCCTGGTCATTGATTTGGAGTTGATAGAGGCCGGTGTAATCATCATAGCCTTTGAAGAGAATGACATCTCCAATGGTCAGCTGGATCTGGTCTAAAAAATTCAGCAATTCAAAGCTATCCTGAACTCTTCGCAAACGATAGGTTCCCAGTTCGCTGACATCGCTCAAACGGTTCTGGTAAGCCTCGATGAGAAGTTGTCCTTTTGGGGGAATAGTTCCTCCGTGGGGGCAGGTCTTAGGAGTGTCTAACATCTGGTCAAGTTTATCGATAAAGCGGTCGGAGACAGTATGCTCGAGCACCTCAGCCTCTTCATGGACTTCTTCAGTTGTATATCCCAGTTTTTTGAGCAAGAACACTTCAATCAATCGGTGCTTGCGAAAGAGATCGGAAACTGTTTGAAGACCGAGCTCGGTGAGCAGATAGCCGTGGGTCTTGTCCTTGATGAGGAGATTCTCCGAGATCATGCGCTTGACCATCTCGGTCACGGCTGGAGGCGAAACCTGCATCCGGGCCGCAATCTCTTTGTTACTAATTTTTTCATGTTGCGTGCCGATTTCATAGATGCACTTGAGGTAATCTTCTTTATTTGGTGTCATAGGGTCCTCTTTTCTTCGCTCCTTCTAGTATATCAAAAAAAGCGCAAAATGGCTTGGCCAGTGGATAGGAATTGTCTAGGAGGGCGAAAGATGATAGTATAGAAGCATAAACCGAAAACAATATGGAAAGGAGGGGGCAGATGCAAGGACAGGAATTGGAAAAACTGGGCTGGACGACCAGAGGTCTCGGCCACTTTGAAAACCGATTGCAGTCTTGCGAAGATGAAGCAAGAAGGCGAGCTTGTTACCGCTCTGTCTTTGTCTTTGCCAGCCCTCTTTTCCAAGAGATGTGGCAGAGAGAATTACAGGGGTTGACGGAAGACCGTGCCCAAGCTCTCTTAAAAGGGGTCATGCACCTTTGTCTTATGCCACGGGATTTATCAGGGACCTGTGAGGAGACTGCCTTCTTACTGAAGCGGTTCTGGCCAGATTGCCCCCCTCATTCCCCTTTTTGGTCCTCTTTTTCAAGAGTGATCCAAGTAGCTTTTGCTCAGGATCCATTGGCTAGCAAAGAGGGAGATCAGCTCTTAAAACGCCAGATCCACCAGTTCCGCTATCTGCTCTCTGCCTACCAGGCCCAGTGGATTCGGGAGCATTATGCCAGAGCGGGGCAGACTGATGAAGAGGAGCTACAAGCTTACTTGCAGGAGACAAAAGGGATCAAAATCGATGCTTATGCAGCGGCTCGTCTCCACAATAAGGTCTATGTGGATCAAGACGGCCAGCTCGCCTTCCCATCTCGTGCTCATGTCCAGTTGAACTTCAAGGTCTTGCTCAACTTCCATACAGAGTATATCCTTGATCAGGGTGGCCAGTTTCTCAACGAAGTGGATCCGTATCAGATTTCTGAAAATGGCATTGTCAATGGAGCTAGTTTCAATTATGGCTTAGCCAAGGGCCAGACCCATAAGGACTTGGATATCGATCCCGTCAAACCGTGGGATCCGCCATTTCGCAAGCAGGTTCTCTATCAGCAAGGTGTTCGCTATCTCGCTCCGAAGAATGATCGCAGTATTGAAGGATACTGGAGCCGAAAAGGAACCTTTGCACAAGGGGGCAAGAGCTACAAGCAACAGGTAGCAAAGCGCGTGCGGAAGTTCCTCAGAGGCATCCCACGCTTACGCTGGCGACTTTTACTCAAGAATGGACTCCATCGGATTTTATAGCAATGAAAAAGAGGTCGTAGACCTCTTTTTCATTTAATCAAGTGCTTTGACGGCTTCGATTGCCGCGTCGTAATTGGGTTCGCTGTTGATGTTGTCTAGGTATTCGACGTAAGTGACCTTGTTGTCCGCATCTAGGACCAAGACAGCGCGTGCGAGCAAATGCCATTCATTGATCAAGAGGCCATAGGCTTTTCCGAAGGAATGGTCGAAGTAGTCTGAGAGCATGATGGCATTTTCGATCCCTTCAGCAGCACACCATTTACCTTGAGCGAAAGGAAGGTCGACGGAAACCGTCAAGACCACAGTGTCCTCCATGTCAGAGAGGGCCTGGTTGAAGTGACGTGTTTGGGTGGAACAGATACCTGTGTCAATAGATGGGATCACGCTGAGGACTTTTTTCTTCCCAGCAAAATCAGCCAAAGATTTTTTCTCTAAGTTTGGTGTAGTCAGTGAAAAGTCATGAGCAGTATCGCCAACTTGAAGTTGAGATCCGGTAAAGGTAACAGGGTTTCCTAAAAATGTTGTCATAGCAAAGACTCCTTTTTTCTTTTCATTGTACATTAATGAAGGGGGAAGAGCCACTGATTTGTTTGAGAATCTAATCAGTTTGGAATCTTATTTGTTCAAACCTTCTGCGATTTTCTCCAAATTCCATTTCATCATGCTGTAGTAGCTGTCGCCTTCTTCGCCTTCTTTGGCGATCGAGTCAGTAAAGATCTTTGCAAAGATAGGGATATTGCTATCCTTAGACACAGTTTTCATAGGACGCTCATCGACACTGGATTCGACAAAGAGGGACGGTACTTTGGTTTGACGCAATTTCTCTAGCAGCGTTTTGATTTGTTCAGGTGTCCCTTCTTCTTCAGTGTTGATTTCCCAGATATAGGCAGATGGGACGCCGTAGGCTTTGGAGAAGTACTTGAAGCAACCCTCACTGGTTACGATCATCTTCTTCTCTGCTGGGATGTTATTGAATGCTTGCTTGGCTTCTTGATCCAGCTTGCTCAGTTTTTCAGTATAGGCTGCTAGATTTTTTTCGTAGAAGTCCTTATTTTTTGGATCTTTGGCGATCAATTGTTTAGCAATGTTTTTAGCATAGATGATCCCGTTTTCGAGATTGAGCCAAGCGTGAGGGTCTTCTTTTCCAGCTTGGTTTTGGCCTTCTAGGTAGATGACCTCTACGCCATCGCTGGCAGCGAAATAGTCCTTGTTTTCTACTTTATTAGCATTTTTGACCAACTTGGTAAACCAAGCATTGCCACCCGTTTCGAGGTTGATGCCGTTGTAGAAGATGAGGTCTGCTTGTGAAGTTTTTTTGACATCTTCTGGGAGTGGTTCGTATTCATGGGGATCTTGGCCGACAGGGACAATACTGTGTAGCTCGATTTTATCCCCCGCGATATTTTTGGTGATATCTGCGAGGATGGAGTTGGTGGTGACCACCTTCAATTTATCAGATGAGGACTTGGAAGAAGAGCCTTTGCTACAGGCCAACAGGCCAAATAAGAGCGCCACAAAGAGGGCGAGGACAGAAGCGATTTTTTTCATGTGTTTCTCCTTTAATGAGGTGAAAGAGCGTGCTTATTCTTTCTCTGCTTAGGAGCGATAAAGAAGCTGATGAGAAAGAAGACTGCAGAAGTGAGGACGATACAAGACCCAACGGCGATGTTAAAGCTGTAGCCAATAAAGAGTCCCAGGATGGATGCAAGAGCACCTAATCCGGATGAAAGGAGCATCATGGACCAGAGGCTATTGGCATAGAGATAGGCTGTCGCAGCGGGTGTGATGAGCATGGCAACGATGAGAATGGTCCCGACACTCTGCATAGCAGTGACAGAAACCAAGGTCAAGAGCACCATGAGAAGGTAGTGATAGACCTTGACCCGGACGCCCATGGACTGAGCCAGAACGGGGTCAAAAGATGTGAGCAGTAAGGGTCGAAAGAGCAGGCAAATCACCAGCAAGACCGCCACCCCAATACCGATGGTCATCCACATATCCTGGTCTTGCACGGCCAAGATATTCCCAAAGAGGATGTGGAAAAGGTCGGTGGAACTTTTAGCGATTCCAATCAGAATGACTCCTAAGGCGAGGAAAGAAGAAAAGGTAATCCCAATTGCAGTGTCGCTCTTGATGATGGAGTTGCTCTTGATATAGGTGATGAGGATGGAAGCTAAAAGTCCAAAGGTAATGGCGCCAATAAAGAAATTGATGCCCAGGATAAAGGACAGAGCCACACCAGGAAGGACTGCGTGAGAGATGGCATCTCCCATGAGAGACATGCCTCTTAAAATGATGAAGCATCCGACAGCGCCAGCGACAATCCCGATGGTAATAGCTGTGATTAGGGCATTCTGTAAGAAGTGGAATTGCTGTAATCCATCGATAAATTCTGTAATCATCCGACGCCACCTCCTATAAAAAGTTCATGCCCGTAGGCTGCATGCAGATTTTCCTTGGTAAAGGTTTCTTCTGTTTTCCCAAAAGCAATCAGTTTGCGGTGAAGGAGGAGGACCTGGTCAAAGTAAGCTGGGACCTTGCTGAGGTCGTGATGGACGATCAGAATGGTCTTGCCTTCTTTTTTCAAGGTCTGGAGGGTCTGCATGATGATGTCTTCGCTGACAGAGTCAATCCCTGCGAAGGGCTCATCCAAAAAGATGACATCTGCTTCTTGGACCAAGCAGCGGGCGATCAGGACCCGTTGAAATTGCCCTCCTGAAAGCTGGCCGATCTGGCGATCCGTTAGATCAAGAAGATTGACAAGTTTCAAGGCATTTTCCACCTTTTGAAGATCCTCTTTGCTTTTTCGCTTGAAGATCGAAAGATGGGGATAGAGACCCAGTGAGACACACTCCCGCACCGTGATGGGGAAGTGGAAATCAATAGCGGATTTCTGTTCGACGTAGGCCACTCGTTGAAGAACTTGGCCGAGGTCTTTTTGATCGAGCTGGACCTTTCCCGAATGGGGGAGAAGTCCTAGCATGGCCTTGATCAGGGTTGATTTTCCAGCTCCGTTGGGTCCAAGAATGCCTAGGATGGTTGGACCCTGGATGGTGAGGGAAAGATCCTCCAAGGCCAGTGTTTGCTGGTAAGCAACACTTAGATGTTCAATTTGAATCATGATTTTACTCCTTTACCATTAATATACATGAATGAAAAAATTAAGTCAAGTTAATTTTTAAAATAATTTAGATTAAATCTTTTGTAATCATTGAAAAATAGACCTATTTTTGATAAGGTTAATAGAAAAGAATGAAAGTGAGAAGATCATGGTACGTTTACAAGATGATTTTTATGATTACGTCAATGGGGAATGGGCTGAGACAGCTGTGATTCCTGATGACAAACCGTCAACTGGTGGTTTTATGGACTTGATCCAAGATATCGAAAACTTGATGTTGGATATCACTGGAAAATGGCAACGGGGAGAAGAGCTGCCTGAAGACAGCATTCTGCAAAACTTTGTCAAATACCATAAAATGGTGGCAGATTTTGATGCGCGAGAAGCAGCTGGTGTAGCACCAGTCATGCCCTTGATCAATGAAATTAAGGCTCTGTCTTCTTTTGAAGACTATACCAGCAAGTTGGGCACCTATGAACTAGCTGGCAAACCAAATCTCTTGCCATTTAGCGTGTCACCAGACTTTAAGAATGCCCAAATGAATGTCTTGTGGGGAGAAGCTCTTGCTCTTATCTTGCCAGATACGACCTACTATGAAGAGGGCAACGAAAAAGGCCCAGAATTACTGGCTATCTGGCGCCAGATGATGGAAAAACTCTTGCCAAAATTTGAATTCTCAGAGGAAGAAATCAAAGATATCCTGGATAAGGTGATTGCGGCCGATGCAGAATTGGCCAAATATGTCTTGTCAAACGAAGAAAAATCCGAGTACAACAAACTCTACCATCCTTATGAGTGGGCAGATTTCAAGGCCTTGGTTCCAGAATTGCCACTCGATACCTTCTTTACAGAAGTGATCGGGCAAACGCCAGATACTATCATTGTTCCAGAAGAGCGCTTCTGGAAGGAATTTGCGCCAAAATTCTACTCAGCAGCCAACTGGGAAACCCTTCATGCCAAGTTGAAACTCAGTGCAGCTCTTTCTTGGACGTCTTTCTTGACTGAAGAAATCCGTGTCTTATCTGGTGAGTATAGCCGTACGATTACAGGGACACCAGAAGCACGTCCGAAAGAAAAAGCCGCTCTGGCCTTGGCGGAAGGGCCTTATAGCCAAGCGCTTGGACTCTGGTATGCGGGCGAAAAATTCTCACCAGAAGCGAAAGCAGACGTAGAGCATAAAGTAGCGACCATGATTGAGGTTTACAAGGATCGCTTAGAAAAAGCGGACTGGCTCGCTCCTGAGACTCGCGAAAAAGCCATTGTCAAACTCAATGTCATCACACCGCATATTGGCTACCCTGAAAAATTACCAGAAACGTATGCCAAAAAGATCATCGACGAGAACAAGACCTTGGTGGAAAATGCTCAAAAATTGGCTCAAATTTCCATTGCCCATACTTGGAGCAAGTGGAACCAACCGGTTGATCGAAGCGAGTGGCACATGCCAGCTAATATGGTCAATGCCTACTATGATCCGCAACAAAACCAAATCGTCTTCCCGGCAGCAATTCTGCAAGCACCATTCTATGACCTTCACCAATCGTCATCAGCCAACTACGGCGGAATCGGTGCAGTCATTGCCCATGAAATCTCCCACGCCTTTGACACCAATGGTGCTTCCTTTGACGAGCACGGTAGCTTGAAAGACTGGTGGAAGCCAGAAGATTATGAAGCCTTTACTGCTCGCACGCAAAAAGTTATCGATCAGTTCGAAGGTCAAGACTCATACGGTGCCAAGATTAACGGGAAATTGACCGTTTCTGAAAACGTGGCAGACCTCGGAGGGATCGCTGCAGCCCTTGAAGCGGCTAAGAAAGAGGAAGATTTCTCAGCAGAAGAATTCTTCACCAACTTTGCTCGCATCTGGCGCATGAAAGCTCGGACAGAGTACATGCAACTTCTCGCCAGTGTCGATGTCCACGCACCAGGAAAACTCCGTACCAATGTCCAATTACCAAACTTTGACGAATTCTTTGAAACCTTTGATGTCAAAGAAGGTGACGGCATGTGGCGCGCCCCAGAAGACCGTGTGATTATTTGGTAAATTAAGATAGGAGAGACGATTCGGTTTACCGAAACTTCCTGCAGAAAAATAGGAAATCAATGCCGCATTCCATGAATGCCAATTGATTTATCTTTTTTCCAAAGGAAGTAGTCTCGACTTCAATTAAGCAATTTGATTTTCTCGATGCTCGTGAAAGAATAAGAAATCCCCAAAGCCAAGTTTCAATCTACTGAAACTAGCTTTGGGGATTTTTGAGTGGATTAGAAATAACAGTGAATGTCATGATCTAAAAAAACTTGCTGGTAGTCATATAAATCTTCTGGATGCAGGGCTTTTATTCCTTCCATTTCATAGCGACGTCCTAAAAGTTTGTATTTATTTTCTCCAAACTGGTGAAATGGGAGAAGTTGTACTTCATCGATGTTGAGAGAATTAAAAAGGGAAGCAAATTCTTCAGCATCAGTTAAAGAGTCATTGAAATTAGGAATGACTGGAATACGTAAAACGATTGTTTTGTTTTGAGCAAAGGCATAATGAATATTTTTAATAATCAGATGATTGTTGACTCCGACAACCTTCTTGGTAGTGTACAATAAGTTGTGTAAACACAAAAAGGAATAAATCCTGTATAGTAGAGTTGCAACACATTTACTAGAAA
>NZ_JAHZQQ010000035.1 GCF_019930045.1 Streptococcus australis
TTCTAGTAAATGTGTTGCAACTCTACTATACAGGATTTATTCCTTTTTGTGTTTACACAACTTATTGTACACTACCAGTAAATGACTTGTTGAATGAATACATCATATTGAGTTATTCATATTAAATCAAGATTTTGATAGCGACTCTAGAGGGTCGCTTTTCTGTTTGAATTAGGCAAAAAGTCTAGAAAATGGTATAATTGAATAGACTGTAAATTGTTAGAAAGGGAATATTATGCAACACGTTTTTATTATCGGAAGTCGTGGGCTTCCGGCTCAATATGGCGGTTTTGAGACTTTTGTGGACCAATTGGTCTCCCATCAAGTGTCTTCGGAAATCCAGTACCATGTTGCTTGCCTTTCTAATGATCAAGCCTATCAACATTTTGACTACAAGGGTGTCGATTGTTTTACGATTAAAGCTCCGAAGCTTGGGCCTGCACGGGTTATTGCCTATGATATGATGGCTATCAGTTATGCCTTGAAGGTTATTAAAAAGCAAGGAATTACACAGCCGATTTTTTATGTTTTGGGCAATACAATTGGGGCCTTTGTGGCACCCTTTGCGCGTAAGATTCATAAAATGGGTGGTCAATTCTATATCAATCCAGATGGACTGGAGTGGAAGCGGGCCAAGTGGGCCAAACCGATCCAAGCCTATCTCAAGTATTCTGAAAAGGTCATGACGCGCCACGCAGATTTGGTGATTTCTGACAACCCTGGTATCGAGTCCTACATCAAAGAAGCCTACCCTTGGTCCAAGACGACCTATATTGCCTATGGGACCGACTTATCTCCGACCAGCCTGACCAGTCAGGATAGGAAGGTCAGAGAATTCTATCAGAAATGGCAGACACAGGAGAAGAACTATTACTTGATCTTGGGTCGCTTTGTCCCAGAAAATAATTATGAGACTGCCATTCGTGAATTCATGGCCTCTTCTACCAAGCGGGATTTGGTCATCATTTGTAACCACGAAGGCAATCCTTATTTTGAAGAGCTTCGAGCACGAACGGGCTTTGATCAGGATCCACGTGTAAAATTTGTAGGAACTGTTTATGATCAAGGCCTGTTGAAGTATATCCGTAAAGAAGCCTTTGCCTATATTCATGGTCATGAAGTGGGCGGAACCAACCCGGGCCTCCTAGAGGCTCTTGCTCACACGGATCTCAATTTGGTTTTAAGAGTCTCTTTTAACCAAACGGTTGCAAAGGAAACAGCCCAATATTGGACCAAAGAAACTGGGAATTTAGCGCATTTGATCAACCAGGTTGATTCTTTAGAAGATGTATCTGAATGGGGTCAATTAGCTAAAACCAACATGAAGCATAACTTTACCTGGGAAAAAATTGTAGGTGAGTACGAGGAATTATTCTTATCATGAAAGTAAATATCTTGTTGTCCACCTACAATGGTGAGCAGTATCTAAAAGAGCAGGTCAAAAGTATCCAAGACCAGACTTATCCAGACTGGCAACTCTTGATCCGGGATGATGGGTCAAGAGATGGTACGGTGGAAATCATTCAAGAGCTGGTAGCTCAGGATGAGCGCATCCGCTTTATCAATCAAGGAGCCATCGAAAATCTGGGTGTCATCAAGAGTTTTCACACACTCTTAAAATATGAAAAGGCTGATCTTTATTGCTTCAGTGACCAAGACGATGTCTGGCTTCCTGAAAAGATTGCCCTACAAGTGGAAGAAGCAGAGAAACATCTGCAAGCAGAGCCTTTGCTGGTCTACACAGATTTAAAAGTGGTTGATGAAAACTTGATTGTGCAGCATGAAAGCATGATTCGAACCCAGTCTGATCATGCCAATACAGAACTGATTCAAGAGCTGACAGAAAATACGGTAACTGGCGGAGTTGCCATGATTAACCACGCGCTGGCGGAGTTATGGACAGGTCAAGAAAAACATGCCCTCCTTATGCATGATTGGTACTTGGCTTTGTTGGCAACTGCCTTTGGAAAGCTCATCTATATCGATCAGCCGACAGAATTGTACCGTCAGCACAGTAGCAATGTTCTGGGAGCTCGTACCCTTAGAAAACGGGTTAAAAACTGGGTTCGCCCTCATGTTCTTTTTGCTAAGTATTGGAAGCTCATTGAATCCAGTCAAGAACAAGCAAAAAATCTATTGGATCTGCCTGTCAGTTCCCAAACTAAAGAAATCATTGAAAACTTTGTCACCATTATGGATGTTCCACTAAAAGAACGTTTGAGACGGATTCGTCAGTACGGTTACCGGAAGAACCGGGCTTTTCATACGGTTGTGTTTACCAGCTTGATTCTGACAAAGTTTGCATATCGAGGTAAAAAATAATGTTTGACGTTTTTAGTCAGAAAAATCGAATTTTATTACGAGAATTAATCAAAACAGACTTTAAATTACGCTATCAGGGTTCAGCTATTGGCTATCTTTGGTCCATTTTAAAGCCCCTGATGACTTTTACCATCATGTACGTCGTCTTCATCCGCTTTTTACGCTTGGGTGGGGATGTGCCCCATTTCCCAGTTGCCCTTTTGTTGGCCAATGTAATCTGGGGCTTCTTCTCAGAAGCAACCTCTATGGGGATGGTGTCGATTGTTAGTCGAGGCGACTTGTTGCGAAAATTGAACTTCTCCAAACACATCATTGTCTTATCTGCGATTTCAGGAGCAGCCATCAACTTTGTCATTAACCTGGTTGTGGTTTTGATTTTTTCATTCTTTAATGGGGTGACATTCTCTTGGACAGCTTTGATGGTGATTCCGCTATTCTTTGAGTTGTTCTTGATGGCGACAGGATGTGCATTGATCTTAGCGACATTTTTTGTCCGTTTCCGTGACCTAGGTCAAGTCTGGGAAGTACTCCTGCAAGCAGGCTTGTATGCGACGCCAATTATCTACCCGATTACCTTTATTGCAGATCGCAATCCATGGGCTGCAAAGTTGGTCATGATGAATCCATTAGCTCAAATTATTCAAGACATGCGTTACTTCTTGATTGATAAGGCTAACACCCCTGTCTGGCTTTTGGTGGAAAATAAGTTCTTGGTTTTGATTCCTTATGTCTTGCCAATTCTTATTTTTGTTGCTGGCTTTGCTTACTTTAACAAACATGCTAAGAAATTTGCGGAGATTCTCTAATGACAGATAAACAAATTGCAGTAAAAGTAGACCATGTCAGCAAGTACTTTAAGTTGCCAACAGAAGCAACCAATAGTCTTCGAACTGCCCTGGTCAATCGTTTCAAAGGCATTAAAGGCTATAAAGAACAGCACGTTCTCAAGGATATTTCTTTTGAAGTAGAAAAAGGAGACTTTTTTGGGATCTTAGGTCGAAATGGTTCTGGAAAATCGACTCTCTTGAAAATTATTTCTGAAATCTATGTACCGGAAAAAGGTACTGTCACTATTGATGGGAAACTGGTGTCCTTTATTGAGCTTGGAGTTGGCTTTAACCCAGAATTGACAGGTCGGGAAAATGTCTATATGAATGGAGCCATGCTGGGCTTCTCGACAGCTGAAATTGATGCCATGTACGATGACATCGTAGACTTTGCCGAGTTGCATGAATTCATGAACCAAAAGCTTAAGAACTACTCATCAGGGATGCAGGTTCGTCTAGCCTTTTCGGTTGCCATTAAGGCCCAAGGCGATATCTTGATTTTGGACGAGGTCCTTGCAGTAGGAGATGAGGCCTTCCAGCGCAAGTGTAACGATTACTTCCAAGAGCGCAAGAAATCAGGGAAAACCACGATTCTGGTTACCCACGATATGGGAGCCGTCAAGAAATATTGTAACAAGGCTGTTTTGATTGAAAATGGTTTGGTGAAGGCCATTGGTAGTCCTGAGAATGTTGCCAACCAATATAGTTTTGATAATACGGCTCCTTTGCAACAGGGAGGAGAAGCTAATGGAGCAGGCAATTCCAACCAGGAAGAAAAAGTTTTGGTTGAAAATTTTCAGCTTCAGTTGTTAAGCTCAAACAAATTACGTCCTCAAGATCCTATTCAGTTCCAGATTGATTTTGATGTTCGTGAAGATATCCAGACCTATATCGCTCTGTCTTTAACGGATATTGATCGGAACATTTGGATCTACAATGATAATTCTATGAATCAACTGATGAGTGGAGCTGGACATAAAACGGTTCATTATACTTGTTCACTGCCAACAGTAAATGACTTGAAAATGAAATTAGAAGTGACAGTAAGGGATGCTGAAGGGCAGATGTTGGCTTTTTCAGATGCTACCCAAACTCCACTGATCTTTATCAATCGAGATGATATCGCTTTGGATGATAAATCAGCAATGGATGCGGCAAGTGGCTTAATCCAACGCAATGGAACATGGTCAATGACTGACTAGACTGAGGGAGATATGGAAACGACGCCTTTTGTTTCGATTATTTGTACGGTTTTTAATAAAGAGCCCTGGCTAAAGAAGACGATTGATAGCTTCTTAGCCCAAGAGACAGAGTTTGCTTATGAGATTATCTTGGTGGATGATGCTTCAAGTGATGGATCTCGTTCCATCATTCAGGATTATCAAGCAAACTACCCTGACCTGATCCGTGCCTTTTATCAGAATGAGAATCAGGGAATCGCCAAAACCTGGGTAGCTATTTGTAAGGAAGCACGGGGGCAATACATTGCTCGCTGTGACGGAGATGATTTTTGGGTTGACCCTTTAAAACTTCAGAAACAGGTTGACTTATTAGAAAGTAAACCTGATTGCAAATGGTCCAATACAGATTTTGATATTTATGATGAAAAAGGAACTCTCGTTTCTAAGGCTGGCTTTGCTAATCATACGATCCCATTAGCAGATACTTATGAAAAGATGCTGGCAACAAGAGGCTTTACCATGGCCTCTACATGGTTAGTAGATAGAGATCTGATGGTAGAGGTCAATCAAGAGTTAGACTTAACGACATCAGATGATACTTTCAACCTCCAATTGGAGCTCTTTCAACGGACTTCTTTAGCTTATCTGGATGAAGCGACAGTTGCTTATACCATTAATCAAGGATCGGATTCTCGTCCTACTGATTTTAAAAGATTAGAACGTCGTTTTAATAAGTTGCTACAAACACAACTGGACTATCTTGATAAGTATCCAAATGCTGATTTTAAAGAGATGACGAGGATTCTTTTAGATCGGAATAATACTTATGAGATTCGCCTTTCCAAACCGATGGATTCTCTGTCACACATTGGAATGGAGTCTGTTACCATTTATTTCGGTGATGAAGAAAACACCTATTCGGAAGATCGCACTATGACTAAACTGCTTCAAAAAGAAGATCGTCTCACTATCGAAATTCCGAAAGGAACGTCGGTCATTCGAGTGGATCTTTCGGAACAGCCAAGTTACTACTCCCAGGTTGAGTTGAGAGATGCAAGAGGGAAGCTAATTCCTCCAGTTTATACGAATGGTGTCGTCTCTGACGGCTATTATCTTTTCAGCGAGCCTGATCCACAACTGATCTATGATGTTGAGGAAGAAGGAATCTACTATTTAAGCTACAAGATGCTCTCAGTAGATGATCCATCTGCATCTGATTATATCGGAAAAGTTTTTGCAGCTTCAATGTTGCAGTCTATTAATAACATGAAGAGACTAGAAGCAGAGCTGGAAACTGCGAAAGAAGCATACAGAACTGTTATTACTTCAAGACGTTGGACCATCCCAACAAAGATCTTGAAATTCTTAAGAATAAGGAAATAAGATGGAACGTTTACTTTTATATGTTCATTTTAACAAGTTTAATTTTATAAGTGGACATGTCCTTTATCAACTAGAAAAAATTCGTCCCCTGTATTCACGAGTGGTCTTCATCTCAAATAGCAAACTACCTGAAGACATCAAAGTTGAGCTATCACAAAGTCACTTAGTGGATGATATTGTAGAACGTCAAAATATTGGATTTGACTTTGCAGCATGGCGGGACGGAATGAAGACAGTAGGCTTTGATCAACTGGCTCATTTTGATTCTCTTACCCTCATGAATGATACTTGCTTTGGCCCTCTTTGGGATTTAGAGCCAATCTATCAAAAATTTGAGAATGATGATGAGGTTGATTTCTGGGGTATGACCAATTACCGGAAAGACAAGGATTTTAACGAGCATATTCAGAGTTATTATCTCAGTTTTAAAAAGCAGGTGCTAGAATCAAGTACCTTCCGTGAATTTTGGCAGGGTGTTCAAGATTTCACCAATGTTCAAGATGTGATTGATCACTACGAGACCAAGGTCACAACAAATTTCTTGGATGCAGGTTTTCGCTATAAGACAGTGTTTGATACCATTCAAGAAGACACAACGGGGATGCTCTACCCAGACTTTTCTTATTACAATCCTACAGCGATTCTCCGTCAGAAGGTTCCTTTTATTAAGGTTAAAACCATTGCAAACAATGAAGGGATCATGCCTTACATTTTTGACGAATTGGAGCGGGTTTCGGACTATCCATTGGATTTAATTCTCAACCACATGTCTATGATTGATCGTCCGGACTATCCGTATCTCTTATCTCGTAAGTATTTGAAAGATCAAGAACTAGAAGGAACTTTTGATAAAAAAGTAGCAGTTCACCTCCATGTCTTTTATGTGGACCTCTTGGAAGAATTTTTGGATGCCTTTCAGGAGTTTCATTTCTCCTATGATCTATGGGTGACCACTGATCTAGAGGAAAAGAAGCTGGAAATCGAGCAAATCTTATCTCATCGTGGACAGATGGCTAGCATTTTGGTGACTGGTAATGTTGGTCGAGATATCTTACCGATGTTGAAATTAAAAGATCAATTGTTACAGTATGATTATGTAGGACATTTTCATACCAAAAAATCTAAAGAAGCAGATTTTTGGGCAGGCGAGTCTTGGAGAAAAGAGTTGATTGACATGTTGGTGAAACCGGCAGATCAAATCCTTGCTAATATGGAGGGTAATCCAAAAGTCGGAATGACCATCGCAGATATTCCAACTTTCTTCCGATACAATAGAATTGTGGTTGCTTGGAATGAAGCCTTAATCTCACCAGAGATGAATAAGCTTTGGCAACGAATGGGAGCGACCAAGAGTATCGATTTTAAAAATCTCAATACCTTTGTTATGAGCTACGGTACCTTCGTCTGGTTTAAATATGAAGCCTTATCTCCTCTCTTTGCTCTGAATCTAACAGAAGCTGATGTTCCTGCTGAACCCTTGCCACAAAATTCTATCTTGCATGCGATTGAGCGCTTATTGATCTATATTGCCTGGGATCAGAAATTTGATTTCAGAATCTCACAAAATCCGATTTCCCTGACACCGTTTATCGACAATAAGCAGTTGAACAATCGTGAAGATCTCCAGCCACATACCTTCGTGGATTTTAATCAAATCGGAGGGATTAAAGGTGCTTTGAAGTATATTGTAATAGGGCCTGCAAGAGCAGTGAAGTATATAATTAAAAGAATGATGATGAAAGCGAAGGAATGAAAAGAAAAAAGAAATTTGATTTGATTACGTTTTTGACTAACTTAAAACGTAAAATTACAAGAACACAATTTTATTATGCAACTACATTTGTGCTATTTTTCTTCTTTAATTTTTATCTAGCACAAAATAATTTGGCGATTCATAATAAGGCGACTGGAACCGTTCTTCAATATGTGAATTTTTTGGGAATTCTTTTTGGAATTAGTTTTGCATTGTTAGTGGTCATTATGTCCCAGTTTAACTTTAAAAAATGGTTCCCTTTAAAATTAATCGTTAGTTATTTCATCTACAATACCCTATCTTATCTTACGGAAATAACCCTTTATCTCAATAATCCAAAATATAAGGTGTGGAATTTACAGAAGAATCCATTCTTTCGAACGAATTCTTTTATGGTAATAGGGATATTGTTTGCCTTGACCGTGGTACTTGTTTTGCTAAGGTATCATTATGATCGGGTGTCCAACCGTAAAAGACATAGGGATGAAATTAATGAAAATTATCAATATGTTATCCTTTCTCAATTATTAATTACCTTTATTGTTACGGATAAAAATTTTTCAACGTTAATATACCGAACGGATAACTTTTTGTACAAAGCCTTGGAGATTGGAAAGTATTCTGCTCAACAATTTTGGTTGACGAATGATTTCTTATTTTTTCTCTTTCCTTTGCTCTCTGCCCTTGGTTTTCTCTATACAAAAGGTCAAAGAGATTTTGTAAAGAATAAATCCAGTTTATCATTAGCATTTTTCTCTAGTGTAACTACGGCAATTGTTTTAAATTATTTCCTTCAATTTAGTTTGGGACGAACAGAGCCATTTCTTGGGATTCATTTCACTATTCCGGATGCTATCTTATTCCAGATATTGGTGCTGACAGCCGTGATTTTCTTTGTCTATATTTGTATCAACCAGTATTGGATTGCTTCTTGCTTGGTTCTCCTAGTTTCGGTGTTTTTTGTCATTGCTAACTTTATCAAATTTGGGATGAGAAGGGAGCCGGTTCTACCAAGTGATTTAACTTGGTTAAGTAAGCCAGCTACTTTGCTTGGTTTTGTTGATAGCTCCCAAATAGTTTTTACTGTCATAAGTCTGCTAGCGATAGTTGCTCTATCTGTATTTGGGATGAAGTTCTTTTTCAAGGGGAAAATCATTTCCTCTTGGAAGATCCAAGTACTTCTCATAATAACCATGTTTTTCTCTTTTCGAAATGTGATGTCTATCTTTTCAGACAAAGAAAATGGGAAAATTAGATCAAATGTTCCGATTATCACTACCTTGAATAACTACCAGGACATCAACTGGTTAGGCAATACCTCCAATGCTCGCTATAAAGGGCTTGCCTATGTTTGGATGAATCAATTGACCACAGAAGTGATTCAGAAGCCTGAAGGATATTCCAAGGAACGACTTGCAAAAATTCAAGAGAAGTACCGAAAATTGGCGGAGGTCATCAATAAAGAGAGAAACGGTTACTTGAGTGATCAGACGGTGATTTATATATTGAGTGAAAGCTTCTCTGATCCTAGAAAAATTTCAACGGTAGAAGTGACACAGAATCCAATTCCAAACATTGAAAATATTATGCAGACCCACACGAGTGGGCAGATGCAATCGGATGGTTATGGTGGTGGAACTGCTAATATGGAATTCCAGACCTTGACTGGTTTACCATTCTATAACATTTCTCAGACCGTATCAGTTTTGTATACGGAAGTATTTCCTAAAATTCACGATGTGCCATCGATTAGTAATGTTTATGCAACGGAGGATAAAATTGCGATTCACTTAGCTGGTAAATCTAATTATTCGAGGGATATTGTCTATTCCCGCTTGGATTTTAAAGATTTCATCACGACTAATACAAAGGGAGTCAAGTATAGAAATGAAGGCATTAGTCCTAGTGATGAGTCGACTTACGATTTAGTCATAGAGAATCTAAGCCCTCAAAAGGGACAATTCTTTTCAGTAATGACCATGCAGAATCATTCTCCTTGGCTGGAGGCAAATCCTGATACGTTAGATGCCAAAGGACAAGGCTTTACTTCAGAGGAAAATTCTAAATTAACTTTCTATAGTCGCCTCCTTTATCAGACTGATGCTGCTACCCAAGCCTTCCTTGAAAAGTTATCGAAAATTGATAAAAAAATTACGGTAGTCTTTTATGGGGACCATTTGCCAGGCTTGTATCCAGAGTCAGCCTTCAAGGATTATCCAGAGGGACAGTATCAGACAGACTACTTTATTTGGAGCAATTTTGATGCTCCAAAAATGGACTACCCTTTGGTTAACTCGAGTGACTTCTCAGCTATGGTCTTTGAACAAACCAATTCTAAGGTATCTCCTTACTATGCTCTCTTGACTGAGGTCTTGAAAAAGGCCAGTGTCGATAAAAAGGCCCTTGAGGGAGAAGCGTTAGAAATTGCAGATGATTTAAAAATGGTCGAATATGATCTTATCAGTGGGAAGGGATATCTAACGAAAGATTTCTTTAAAGTTCCTGTAGCAAAATGATAAGTCAAACGGGCTTTGATGTAAGAATCTGATAGAAACGGTCTTAGGTTATTTGATGACTTAAATAATTTAAAATAGAACAGGCTTTCCTGTTCTATTTTTGCTAAATTTATGCTAAACTAGTAGGAGGGGGTTAAGCATATGATCAAGATTTTTGGAAAAATCCGCTACCATTGGCAGCCGGATCTATCGATGTTGATTACTTATTGGTCTTTATCAGTGATCCCAGTCTTTATTGGTCTGGCTCTTATGTATGAGAGTTCCAGTATTCCAACACTGGTACTATTTTCCTTTTTCCTCTTTATGGCTATGATGGCTGTAGGGGTTCATCGTTACTTTACCATATACGATGATGGAATCTTACGGATCATCACTGCAAACCCATTTACACCTATTAAAGTGCCTATTTCCAGTATTGATAAAGTTGAGGTTACAAAGAACTCCATCAAATTGATTTTTAATGATGGATCTAGAAGTCGTACCTTCTGCATGCGTAAGTGGCCTAAGAAATACTTTATTAATGCCCTGGCCTTAAATGACCATTTCAAGGGTGAGATTGAGTTGACAGATAATTTTATTCACGTAGATTACTACCAACTCTATTATGCAGACAATGAAAAAAGCTCTTAATCTTTGATCAGAGCTCGGGTAGGGCAATTTTTGATAGCTTCTAGGACAGAGGCATCTTGGATAATTTCTTTTTCTAAGAGGTCTTCTACAGAAGCAAATTTGACAATGCCATTGTCATGGTAGTCAAAGAGGTCAGAATAGGTTTGACAGAGCCCGCAGGCGATACAACGTTCTGGTATTAGAGTTACTTTCATACTTATATTGTAATGATTTTTAGAGGAAAACACAAGGAGGAAGTCATGGCAAAAGAACCATGGGAAGAAGAGATTTATGATGATGGAGAAGAAACATTGAAACGGACAAGTAAATTAAATGGAATCAAGGCAGATCGCCTGTTAACAATTTTAGCCATTATTTTCTTTGTGATTGTAGTGATGATGGTTTGTCTTTTGATTTTCCTTTCAACAGGAGGAAGCGATAAGAAGAAACAAATGAATGGTTTCTACAATGGAGAGACCACAGTTGTATCATCAAGTAGCGCAGCTCCTGAAGCACAAAAATCAGAAGTTTCAAGTGATGATAAGCCAGAAGAAGGAACCATTACAGTCTTAGAAGGTGAAGGGGAAGCTGCTATCGCAGCTCGTGCAGGTATCTCAATTGCTGAGTTGGAAAAACTGAATCCTTCCCATATGTCTACTGGATCATGGTATGCCAACCCAGGAGATGTCGTCAAGATTAAATAAAGGATAAGCTATGAAACAGATTCAAATCGCAATTGATGGTCCTGCATCTAGCGGGAAGTCAACTGTTGCTAAGATTATTGCTAAAGAGCTAGGTTACACCTATCTGGATACGGGTGCCATGTACCGAGCAGCTACTTATTTGGCTCTCCGTCATGATTTGACTGAAGCAGATGTTGACCAGTTGGTTGATCTACTGAACCAATATCCTGTTAGCTTTGGACGCTCTGAAGATGGCCAACAGATGGTCTTTGTAGCAGATGTCGATGTGACACATCCTATCCGTGACAATGAAGTGACCAATAATGTCTCTTGGGTATCTGCCTTGGCAGCTGTTCGTGAACGCTTGGTAGCGCAACAACAGCAGATTGCAGCTCAAGGTGGAATTGTGATGGATGGCCGCGATATTGGAACGGTTGTCTTGCCAGATGCAGAGTTGAAGATTTTCTTAGTAGCTTCTGTAGAAGAACGTGCAGAGCGTCGCTATAAGGAAAATTTGAGCAAGGGCATTGAAACAGATTTAGAAGTATTGAAAAAAGAAATTGCTGAGCGGGACTATAAAGACAGTCACCGTGCCGTTTCCCCATTGAAACCAGCAGCAGATGCCATTCATTTTGATACGACTGGTGTCGGGATTGATCAAGTGGTTGCATTTATTGAAGAAAAAGCAAAAAAAATCCTTGACAATCCATCATAAACTTGATATCATATAAAAGTTGAGAAAAGCAGAAGTGAGAACTTCTCGCCTTGCGACTAACGTTGTCTGGCCCCTACGGATGAAGTTTCAGAAATGAACTATAATCATGTAGTGCGGGTTTGCGTTAGCAAGTCCGCTCTTGTTTTTCTCTAAAATAAAAAAAGAGGTGAAAACCATAGCAAAGCAAGACTTATTCATCAATGATGAAATTCGTGTACGTGAAGTTCGCTTAATCGGTCTTGAGGGCGAACAATTGGGTATCAAACCACTTGGTGAAGCGCAAGCACTTGCAGACGACGCTAATGTGGACTTGGTTCTCATTCAACCTCAAGCTAAACCTCCTGTTGCGAAAATTATGGACTACGGTAAGTTCAAATTTGAGTACCAGAAGAAACAAAAAGAACAACGCAAAAAACAAAGCGTTGTGACCGTGAAAGAAGTTCGTTTGAGCCCAGTTATTGACAAGGGTGATTTCGATACAAAACTTCGCAATGCTCGCAAGTTCCTTGAAAAAGGGAACAAAGTGAAGGTTTCCATTCGCTTTAAGGGTCGTATGATCACCCATAAAGAGATTGGGGCAAAAGTTTTAGCCGACTTCGCTGAAGCAACTCAAGATATTGCTATCATCGAACAACGTGCTAAAATGGATGGTCGTCAAATGTTCATGCAGTTGGCGCCAGCAACTGACAAGAAATAATCTGTCAGAAAGTTAAAAAAAGGAGAAAATATCATGCCAAAACAAAAAACACACCGCGCATCAGCTAAACGTTTCAAACGTACAGGTTCTGGTGGACTTAAACGTTTCCGTGCTTACACTTCTCACCGTTTCCACGGAAAAACTAAGAAACAACGTCGTCATCTTCGTAAAGCATCTATGGTGCATTCAGGAGATTTCAAACGTATCAAAGCAATGCTTACTCGCTTGAAATAATCGCGTATTTGTAAGTAAAGAATTCTAGGAAATATTGGAGGAAATATAAATGGCACGTGTTAAAGGTGGCGTTGTATCACGCAAACGTCGTAAACGTATTCTTAAATTAGCTAAAGGTTACTATGGAGCTAAACACATCTTGTTCCGTACTGCAAAAGAACAAGTAATGAACTCTTACTACTATGCATACCGTGACCGTCGTCAAAAGAAACGTGACTTCCGCAAATTGTGGATCACACGTATCAATGCGGCAGCTCGTATGAACGGTCTTTCATACTCACAATTGATGCATGGTTTGAAATTGGCTGAGATCGAAGTAAACCGTAAAATGCTTGCTGACTTGGCTGTTAACGATGCAGCAGCTTTCACAGCTCTTGCAGATGCAGCTAAAGCAAAACTTGGTAAATAATTGATAAAGAGATCCGCATGGATCTCTTTTTTTGGATGATGGAATCGGCTGTGACAGTGTCATCTTTTTTTCTTGCTGATTTCGTGCTATAATGAAAAAAATTAGAAGATTCATGAAGGAGGACAAGATTGTGGGACATAAACGATTAGCCTGGGATGAATATTTTGCCGCACAGGCTTTGTTAATATCAAATCGGGCAACTTGTAAACGTGCCAAGGTAGGTGCTGTATTGGTCAAGGATCATAAGGTGGTTGCGACGGGCTACAATGGCTCTGTCTCTGGTACAGAACATTGCTTGGATCATGACTGTCTCATGGTGGAAGGGCACTGTGTCCGAACCCTCCATGCGGAAGTCAATGCCATTTTACAGGGAGCCGAACGGGGGATTCCCAAAGGTTTTACTGCCTATGTGACCCATTTCCCTTGCCTCAACTGTACCAAGCAGTTGCTTCAAGTTGGTTGCAAGCGGGTTGTTTATATCCATCAATACCGTATCGATGAATATGCTGAGTACCTCTACCGTGAAAAAGAAGTAGAACTAGTCCATCTCCCATTGGAAGTGGTGAAAGAAGCTATTGCAGAGGCAGACTTTATTTAAGAATGGATTACTGTCTCACTAGCTTCAATTAGAAAGAAAGCTTGTTTTTGAGATCACGCTTCACTGATTCGTCTAGAGGAAGGAGATTGTGATGAACCGTAAAATTTGCTACCCAATTCTCTTACTTGTCCAGGTTTTTGGGTCTCTTTTTCAAGTATTTATGCTCTTATCCGGAGAGCTTGGAAACGGAGAGAGTCCCCCTATTATCTGGTTGTCAATCATTCAGATTGTTTTATGGCTGGCTTTTCAAATCATTCTAACAGTCACCATATGGAAACATGAGGTGAAGCCGGAAGGTCTTCTTCCCTATGCTCTCTTCCTAGTACTCAGCATCTTTTGGCCACAAGAGGCTCCCATTGCTTTGTTTGGTACGGAGGTTGTGATGAGACTTTCTCAACTTCCAACCTTAGCGATTGTCCTGATAATGATCAATAAGGTGGAGTGGCCTCGTCTTCGTTCTTTGCTTGGTCAGGAAGGGACTTGGTATCCAATCGTTCCATTGGTTTCTTTGGGGATCAGTATCTTACAATTGGTAGATCGAATTCCTGTTCTCTTACGCTTGTGGAATATATTGGATTATTCAAAATCTGATTTTTACTGGAGATTATTTGAAGGTGTGGACCAAGAAGTCCTGCTTGTCATCTTGTTGTCCAGTTTCCTCATCATTAAGAATCAGAAGGTCTTAATTGGGCTCAGTTGCCTTTATGCTTGTTACTATCTTCCTTCTGTCTTGATAGATCTCCTCGTTTTAAAGACGACTTCACCCATTCCTTTTTACCATTCTGTCATTTCCCTTTATCTGGTATATAGACAGAAGGAAAGTTTGCAGAAGCTCATTGGGACGCGGTCAAGCGCCCTTGCTGACCAAGAAGGTACTGCACGTGGAGATGAAGAAGAGACAGCTGAGCGGGTAAAAAGTCAAAGAAGCTCAGATGAAGGGAGCTCCGGAAATAAGGTATCTTCGTCCTTATTATCCGATTTGCTTTCTTACCCAAAACGATACGGCTATCCGAATGTCTTCGTCTTGATAAAAGAAAAACTAATCATCTCTCCTCTTGTTATGTTATTTGGGAACCAATCGAGCGACGGAAGTGCAAGAGTAGTAACAAAGGACTTAGAGGCTGGGCAAGAAAGGCCTGCAGTGGATGTGATGGTTGAGCAAGATAACAATAGCAAGGAGTCACTTGAGACATCTAGAGAGCCCCTTAACAGGAACTTAAGCAAGGGAGAAAATGCATCGTCTCCTTATTCCTATCTCTTTGCTCTTCCAAAATGGCTCGGTCTTACTTATTATGGCTTGGGCTTCGTCGGACTCATCTTGACCGGCCCTTTTGCCTTCATGATTTTTTATGCAACGAGTATCCATTTGATCCTATTCACCATCGGCTTTGTCTCAACCCAGTTCGCTTTGGCGATAGATTCTCGAATCTTTTGGGCATCAGCATGTATTTTCTACGGTCTATCAGCTGTTTATGGCTTGCTGTGGCCGCTACAGGTCCTCTCTGTCTGTTTAGCCATCGATGTCCTATTAGGTACTTTCTTTTGGGTGAAACGACCAAAGGATACTAAGAAAAACAGTTTTTGACAAGAAAAAAGGCTCTATCATTGCGATAGAGTCTTTATTTGTTATTTCACTTCGCCACCTTCAACAACGAGGTCATCCGCTTTTGCAGCATCGCCGTAGGTTGGGTGAAGAGTTTTTTCATAAGCTTTGTGGAAGAAGTTTTCTTTTCCAAGCTTTTGAATGTCATCGTTAATGAAATCAAGGAGCTCTTTGTTTCCTTTTTGAACTGCTGGTGCGATTGTATCTGGATCACCAAGTGAAGTAATTCCAACTTCGTATCCTTTGTTTTCAAGGGCCCAAGCAAGGACTTCTGTGTTGTCTGTTGAGAAGGCATCGCCACGTCCATCTAGGAGAGCTTGATAGGCATCGCTGTATTGGTCATATTTTTGAAGTTTTACTTCTGGATGGTTCTTTTCGAAGTAAGTTTCAGCAGTAGTTCCCTTGGTTACGATCAAGGTTTTTCCTTCCAATTGTTTCACATCTGTGATGACCTTATCTTTAGGAGATACCACACCGAGTGAAACCTTCATGTAAGGAAGGGCAAAGTCTACTTGTTTTTTCCGCTCATCTGTTACTGTGAAGTTGGCTAAGGTGATATCCACTTTATTAGAGATCAGGTATTCCGCACGGTTAGCCGCATCCACTGATACATATTTCGGTTTGACACCAAGGTCTTTAGCTAATTGGTTTCCTAGTTCGATATCGTAACCTTGGTATGATCCATCATTATCAACATAACCAAATGGTTTTTTGTCTCCAAAGACTGCGATACGAAGCTCGCCACTTTTCTTGATTTCTTCAATGGTACGAGCTTTAGAGCCGGTAGAAGAAGATGATGACTTGCTGGAGCCACATGCAGTGATAAAGAGCAAAGCGAGAGCGAAGGTAAAAAGAACTAAAATTGGTTTAATGAATTTCATAAAAATCTCCTTTATAGATATGAGCCAAATTGGCTAAAGTCAAATACATTTAAAAATTCTTGTGCTCGTTGGGTTTGTGGGTTGGTAAAGAAGGAGTGAGCACTTCCTTCTTCGGCAATTTTGCCCTGATCCAAGAAAATGATTCGATCGGCAATGGCTTGTGCGAACTGCAACTCGTGGGTCACTAGAATCATGGTCCGTCCTTCTTGGGCCAGGTCGTTGATGAGTTCTAGGACTTCCCGCACCATCTCTGGGTCTAGAGAGGCTGTCACCTCATCGAAGAGGATAATTTCTGGATGCATGAGGAGGGAGCGGACGATGGCTACCCGTTGCTTCTGTCCACCAGACAACTGCCTTGCGTAGCTATGTTTCTTCTCCAAGAGACCGACCCGTTCCAGTAACTCTTCTGCTTCCTTGATAACTTCCTCTTTAGCTCGTCCTTGAGCTTTTGTAGGACCAAGAATCAAGTTTTGGAGAACGTCTAAATGGGGGAAGAGTTCATAACTTTGGAAGACCATCCCAATCTTTTGGCGGACCAGGTGGAAGTCTTTTTGGTTTTTGGTAATGGATTGACCATCCAAGAGGATATCGCCAGCTTGGATAGTTTCTAAGCCATTGATACAACGAAGGAGGGTACTCTTACCACAACCAGAAGGCCCCAAGATCACTACGACCTCCCCTTTTTGAACCTTGAGGGAAAGCCCTTGGAGGATAGGAGTATCTCCAAAGGATTTTTTTAGGTCCTTGATTTCTAAAATGGTTTCAGACATATTAATTCCTCCAGTGGTTTTCTAACTGTCCTGCTAATTTGGAAATAGGGAAGCAGACAATAAAGTACAAGACTAAAATGGTTCCATAAATCCAAAAAGAAGCGGTTGGGATGGTCAGGCGGTTGCTATCAATGATTTGTTGGCCGACCTTGGTAACTTCTACAACCCCGATGAGGACCACTAAGGAGGTTGTCTTTATCATACGGGTAATCAAGTTAATAGCTTGTGGAAGCAAGCGTCTGAGAACCTGTGGGATGATGATGTAGCGATATAGTTGGACCTTGCTTAATCCTAAGGCTTGTCCACTTTCAAACTGGTGTTTTGGAAGAGAAGTGATAGCCCCTCGGACTAAATCTCCCATCTCAGCCGTTCCCCAAAGGGTAAAGACGATAATAGCTGAACTTTCACCAGAAATGTTGATGTTGAAATTGCGGGCCAAACCGAAGTATACAATAAAGAGCAAGACCAACTGGGGCATGATCCGAATGAATTCCAGATAAAAGCGAGTGAGCAGACGAATGACTTTTGAATGAGAAGTCATCACGATTCCGAGTAAAGTTCCAAGGATCATGGATAGGAAGACAGAGATAATGGAAATCCCAATGGTCACGCCCAAGCCTTGGAGTATCCGAAGGAGATTATTTCCCTGAAAGAGTACTTGGATTCCCGAATCCTGCATGGCGTAATCTCCTTTCTATCCAACTAAAGAGAAGTGAAATCGGTAGTAAGAGAAGCAGATAGGCAATGACCAACATGGTCAGGGCGATATCTGTCTCGTAATAGAGTCCGATCAAATCTTTTGCGACATACATGAGGTCAGCTAAAGCGACTACAGAGAATACAGAGGTCTCTTTAATCAGGAAAATAACATTGGCACTAAAGGAAGGCAGAGCCACTGCAGTCGCTTGCGGTAGGATCACATAGCGAAAGACCTGTTTGGGTGTTAGACCAATGGAGAGACCGATTTCATGCTGGGTTTGGCTGACAGCTTCTAGACCGCTTCGGAAGGACTCAGCCATATAGGAACCACCTAAAAAGATGAGACCAATGGTTGCACAGACTTCTGAAGAAAGGACGATTCCTATCCTTGGCAATCCAAAGTAGAGGAAGAAGAGCTGAATCAAGAGCGGCGTATTTCGAGAAAGTTCGATGTAACAGCCAGCTAGTTGACTTAAAATCGGTAGACGATAATGACGGATGATACTGACAATCAGTCCTAAAAGAAATGAACCTAAAATTCCCCACACAGCAATGTGTAAGGTCAAGAAAAAGGCCTGCTGGTAGAGTGGAAAATATTGTTCAACAATTGACCAATCCAAAAATGATTTCCTCCTCTCTAATAAGCAAGGAGAAAAGGAAACTACCTTACCGATTAGAAAATAATACAGTCATTGTAACACGAAAAAAATCATTTGAATAATATGGATAATTTATCAACTTGATAGATAAAATCTATCACCAATAATCGCATATGCAATGGCTCATCAAATGGGGTATAATAGGAGTAGAAGACACCGTAAAACCAATCAATCAGATTATAAAAGAGGAGGGATAAAGATGACAGATCAAGATCCAAAGTTTGAATCAAATCAAGAGCATCAAGGTGTGCCTGAAGCGGCTGTTCAGCAACCCATGGCGGGGGAAGAGCAGAATCCCCCAAAAAATAAAGACAAAGAGGCATATGTTTTAGGAGATAGTCTCCTTTCTAACAATGAGATGAAGCCAGAAAAAAGAGTCGGAAGTACGATAGTACTATCTATTGCACTTGTTTTCGCAAATATATACCTAGGATGGTCTCTACTCGTCGCGATCGCATTTAGAGAATGGACAATTATGCTACAACTCCATTTTCTCTGTATTATCATTGCGACCCTTCTGCTTTGGAACGGAAAGACGATGGGGAATAGAACAACTCTCTATACATCCGCAGTTTTATATTTTGTTTCGATGATTCTAGCGTATGACCCAGCTGGGGGATTATTTTTCCTTATGCCTCTTATAATAGCTATAGTGGTTTTTTTCGGAACTGTAATGTTTGATAATGGAGAGTAATTATAGAAGATAGGGCGTAAATGTACTGACCCCAAAAAGTTAGACAATTAATTTAAGCAAAGGATTTAGTTCTGTATTGTACAGGACTAAGTCCTTTTAGTTTTACCTTAATTCGTTTGTTATTGTAGTAATCAATATAGTCGACAATAGCTTGTTCCAAGTGCTCAAGTGACTGAAAAGTATTCTCATAACCATAAAACATTTCAGACTTAAGAATGCCAAAGAAAGATTCCATCATACCGTTATCTGGGCTATTTCCCTTACGTGACATAGATGGTTGAATTCCCTTATTCTTTAAAAAATGATGATAGAAATCGTGTTGGTATTGCCATCCTTGGTCACTATGGAGAATTGTATTTTCGTAATGGTTCGCTGTAAAGGCTTGTTCTAGCATAGCTTTCATTTGTAGTAAGTTCGGCGAAGTAGAAAGATTGTAGGAGACAATTTCGCTGTTAAAGCCATCTAAAACTGGTGATAAATAAAGCTTTTGGCTGCTTGCTGGAATGGCAAATTCTGTCACATCTGTGTAGCACTTTTGCATTGGTTTGATTGCTTCAAATTGACGTTGAATAAGGTTATCTGCTTTCTTGCCAACCTCTCCTTGGTATGAAGAATACTTCCGTTTACGGCGAATTCGAGCCGTTAAACCAAGTACTTTCATAAGACGCAGCACCTTCTTATGGTTCACTACGAAGCCATGATTTCTCAATTCAAGAGTCATTCTGCGATAGCCGTAATTTCCTTTATGCTCAGTATAAATTGACTGAATTTCAGCTTTAACTTCATCATCCTTATCGCTTTGATCCAGCTGTTTTAAGTGATAATAATAAGATGAACGGGCAAGCTTAATAATCTTTAGAAGGATATCTAAAGAAAACTCTGTTACTAATCCTTGAACAATTTCCGTTTTTCTTCTTGCTCTTTTTCTTCCTTCAATCGGAGTTCTCTCAACTTTTTTAGAATGGCATTCTCCGCTCTCAAGTACTCATTTTCTGCTTGAAGACGTTCTAACTCTGTCATTTCTTCAGGTTTCTTCTTTGGCTTGCGTCCCATTTTAGGTGCTCTCCCTCTTGTTTTCTCAACAATAGTATACCCATTTTTCTTGTATTGTGCCAGCCAATTTGGAAGCATTCCTTGGTTTGGGAGAGCATAATCTAGAGACACCCTTATTTGTGAACGACCTTCAAGCAGAACTTTATCAATAATTTCTCGTTTTAATTTAGGAGAATAATAACGATTCTTCCCCTTTTTGACGAACTCTATACCGTAACGATCAATCAATTTAATCATGTACCTAAGATTAGGAATATTTATTCCGAATATATTTGAAAGCTCTTTGAAGCTTCGCCCTTGTTTTCTAAGTTCATATATCTGAACCTTATCCTTATATGTTAATTTCATAATAAAACACCCCAAAAGTTAGATTTTTTCTGTCTAACTTGTGGGGTGCGGTTCATAAAATCCTATCTTTTTTATATAGCGAGAAAACACGGAGGAAGCGGTTACAAATTGTGGTATAATGAGAGGTAATAAATCAATTTATACTTTACTTTGAAAGTGGAGTGAAATAAATGTTTAGAAATAAACGGTATCAGGGTTCATTTATTTTATAACCTTTCTTTATATTTCGACTGTTTGGATAGCAGGTAGTGAAAATGGATCGGGTACGATTATGTTCTTCGATTAGAAAAGAGCATACCTGGTATCCGATCGTTCCGTTGGTTTCCTTGGGCGTCACTATTCTGCAATTCCTTGGTAGGATTTCAGTTGTCTTACGGTTAATGAAAAGAATGATGAAATAGTGTATAAATGTTTTAAGAGAAAACATAAATAAAGTAATAAGAAAAGGGAGGAGAATGCTATGCCAAATCAGCAGAATAATTTTGAAGAAACTAAAGATACGATTAGGATAAGTGGAGATGGTTTTTATTCGGCGCCTATCCAGAATTATCCAACAAAAATCAAATATACTTCCATTCTTCTTTCAGTCGCCTTTTACTTATCCATTATCTATCTTGTATTGTTTATCTCTTACTTTGCACTTTCGGGTAATGCTTGGGGACTTTTCATTTTAATTTTTCTAGGACCAAACTTATTAAGTATTGTTATTGGAGCCATTTTTCTTAGAATAGGGATGGAGAAAGGGAATAAAACACTACTCTATACGAGTTTCGTACTTTATATACTGTCCATTATTTTAGCTTATGATCCAGACTGGGGAGTTTTCCGAATTGTACCGATAGTTTTATCAATTCTCGTTTTAATAGGAACAATCCTAGCGAAAGAAGTTAAAGAAGTATTGAGATATTAAGAAGGGGGAAATTCTTTTAAATCAGTATTTGCTTGCTCAATGGTCTTATCGAGTAAAGAAATTCTATCAAGTTGTATATTTTTAAAATGTGCCCTGTTGTAAAATGAAGTGCAACACAAAAGACACGTTCATCTGATATACTAGAATTGCGAAAAACAGCATAAAG